>JBEAPX010000033.1:0-7533 GCA_041164205.1 Pseudomonadota bacterium | reverse complement strand
CTGGATGGCATGCTGTTTTATGTCTTTTTTGAGGCGACTTTGATTCCGATGTACCTCATCATTGGCATCTGGGGTGGCCCAAATAAGATTTACGCCGCCTTCAAGTTCTTCTTGTACACATTGCTGGGCTCGTTGTTGATGTTGATCGCATTGATTTATCTCTACAACGCGTCAGGAAGCAGCTTTGACTTGGCCACTTGGCATGTCTTGCCCTTGGGCGCCACGGAGCAAACCTTATTGTTTTTTGCATTTTTTGCAGCTTTTGCAGTCAAGGTGCCGATGTGGCCAGTACACACCTGGCTGCCCGACGTGCACGTGGAAGCCCCGACCGGTGGTTCAGCAGTGTTGGCGGCCATCATGTTGAAGCTTGGAGCGTACGGTTTCTTGCGCTTTTCGTTGCCGATCGCTCCTGATGCCTCACACGAGTGGGCGGGCCTCATGATTGGGCTGTCTTTGGTTGCTGTGATTTATGTCGGTCTGGTCGCCATGGTCCAAAGTGATATGAAAAAGCTGGTGGCTTACTCATCGGTTGCACACATGGGGTTTGTGACGCTTGGCTTCTTCATCTTCTCGGAGATGGGCGTCACGGGTGCAGTGGTCCAGATGATCGCGCACGGTTTCGTTTCAGCGGCGATGTTCTTGTCAATCGGCGTCTTGTATGACCGCGTGCATTCTCGTGACATTGCAGCTTATGGCGGGGTGATGAACACCATGCCGAAGTTTGCCGCCTTCGCTTTGCTGTTTGCTATGGCGAACTGCGGCTTGCCCGGCACCGCAGGCTTCGTGGGCGAATGGATGGTGATTTTGGGTGCTGTGAAGGCTAATTTCTGGCTGGGTCTCGCGGCCGCTACTGCGTTGATTTTTGGTGCGGCGTATACCCTTTGGATGTTTAAGCGTGTGTACCTTGGCGCAGTCGCCAACGACAATGTTGCCAAGCTCACTGATATCAATGCACGCGAGATGACCATCATGGTTTTGCTTGCGGTTGCCGTGTTGGCGATGGGAATTTATCCCAAGCCGATGACAGACATCATCAACCCCTCGGTCGCCGAGCTATTGGCACATGTAGCCAAATCAAAATTGAACTGAGCGAAAGATATGGATCAAATCAGCTGGGTTGTTGCGTACCCCGAAATCTTTCTGTTGGTCATGACTTGTGTCATTGCCCTGGCCGACGTCTCCCTCAAGGCGACATCTCGTCCTTTGACTTTTGTACTGACCTTGCTCACGCTGGCAGGCGTCGCGGCTATCCAAGCCTTGTACGCGACGCAAGGCGAGGTGATGTATGGCTTTGGAACAATGGTCGTGTCTGACCCAATGGGCAATTGGCTCAAGTGCTTTGCCGCGCTCGCGGTCATGCTCACGCTGGTGTACGGGCGCCAATACTCCAAGGCCCGCGATATGCTGCGTGGTGGTGAGATGTATACCTTGGCGTTGTTCGCGCTGCTGGGTATGTTTGTCATGATCGGCGGCCACAATTTCTTGGTGCTGTATCTCGGCTTGGAGCTGCTGACGCTGTCTAGCTATGCCATGGTTGCTTTGCGGCGCGATCACACGCGCGCGACTGAGGCGGCGATGAAATATTTCGTGTTGGGGGCAATGGCCAGCGGCTTCATGCTGTACGGGATGTCCATGCTCTACGGTGCAACTGGTTCGTTGGACTTGGCGGAAGTGGCTGCACGCCTGGCTCGCCCGGAGGTCGACCACCGGGTGTTGGCGCTGGGCGTCGTCTTCATCGTGGCCGGATTGGCATTCAAGCTTGGCGCAGCTCCATTCCACTCGTGGGTCCCAGATGTGTATGACGGCGCACCCACTTCTGTCACATTGCTGATTGCTGGAGCGCCCAAACTCGCGGCGTTCGCCATTGTGATGAGGCTCTTGGTGGAGGGAATGCTGCCCATGTCTACCGATTGGCAGCAGATGGTGACGGTGCTTGCGATTGCCTCTTTGTTGGTGGGTAACTTAGCCGCCATCATGCAAACGAGTTTTAAACGGATGTTGGCGTTTTCAACGATTTCTCAAATGGGCTTTGTCTTGTTGGGCTTGGCCGGCGGTGTGATTGGCTTGGACATCAGTAATGCTGAAAACGCATACAGCGCCACCATGTTTTATGTGGTGACTTATGTATTGACGACCTTGGCGACCTTTGGCGTCATGTTGGTGATGAGCCGTCAAGGTTTCGAGGCAGAACAAATCAGTGACCTCTCTGGCTTGAATCGTCGCAGTCCGATTTTGGCCGGTATTTTGGCTGCTTGTATGTTCTCGTTGGCCGGTGTGCCACCCTTGGTTGGCTTTTACGCCAAGCTGGCTGTATTGCAATCATTGCTGGCGTCTGGCAGCGACGTGCTGTTGTGGGTGGCAGTGGTTGCGGTGTTGCTTTCGCTGATTGGCGCATTCCCGTACCTGCGGCTCATCAAGGTGATGTATTTCGACGCCCCACACACATCAGAGGCCATTCAAGCACCCGTGTGCGTGCAGCGCGTCCTGTCGTTGAATGTGTTGTTGATGTTGGGCTTGGGATTGTTGCCAGGTGGCTTGATGGCTTTGTGTGCGCAGGCCATCGCCCGCGTGCTCGCGTGATAGAGGCCCATTGATATGGACATCAGTCAACAAGTTGCCTTGGTTTTGCTGTTGGCCGCAATCGGTGCGAACTGGCCTTTTGTGACCAACCGACTGTTTGTGGTGTTATCAAGGCACGAAAAATCGATGGCATGGCGGCTCCTTGAGTTGATCGTCGCCTATTTCGTGGTGGGTGCTGTGGCTCTGGCCTTGGAGCAGGCCGCTGGCCAAATCTACCCCCAGCGCTGGGAGTTTTACGCGACCACAGCCTTTCTATTTCTCACGTTGGCGTTCCCCGGATTCGTATACCGGTACTTGTGGCGCCGCCATCACTGATTGCGGCATGTCAGACATTCGACCGTTGATGGAAGTCTGGCGCAGTGACCTCAGTCACCTGCAGGAGACTTTTGAGGAGCGTGCAGAGATCTATCAGGGCAGCCTGTTGCGTGTGGTGAAGGATTCAGTGCGCTTGGCTGGCGAGCTCAGCGCCACACGCGAGATGATTCTTCATCCGGGTGCGGTCATGGTGATTCCCTTGATGTCAGATGGCCGAGTGCTGGTGGAAATTCAACACCGTTACCCATTGGGCGAAACCATCATTGAGTTCCCGGCTGGCAAAGTCGATCCAGGGGAAGAGCGATTTGTCGCTGCGCAGCGCGAGTTGCGAGAGGAGACGGGGTTCACTGCACAGCGATGGGCTTATGCCGGTAAAGTCGCGATGGCTGCGGGTTACTCGGATGAGCGCATTGACATGTGGTTGGCCTCTGACCTAAGCCCCGGTAACTCAGATCTTGATGAGGGTGAACTGCTTGAGTTGTGCGTCGCGAACATCGATGAATTGATGACCCTTGCTCAGCAAGGCGCCATCACCGACAGCAAGACCTTGGCGGGTTTGTGGTGGTTAGCCAGGTGGCAATCAGGCCAGTGGCATCCTGAGTGGCGATGATTCGGCGATGAAAGTGTTGGATCTTCAGTGTGCTCATGCACACGTATTTGAGGGCTGGTTTGGAAGCGAGGAAGACTACGCGTCTCAGCGTGATCTCGGCCTATTGAGTTGTCCGATGTGTGGGAACACCCAGGTGGAGAAAAAGCTCAGTGCTCCTCGCCTAAACCTCAAGTCATCAGCAAGATCCACCGCCCCTGACGCGACCCCTGAGGGTTCCGATGGGCCACTGTCTGAGGCGCCGGCCTCTATCGCTGACCTCACACCGGCTCAAATCCAAGCCGCTTATACGCACGTCGTACGCGAGATGATTCGCCAAACAGAGGATGTCGGAGAACGCTTCGCAGAAGAAGCCCGTGCGATCCATGCAGGCGAAGCCCAAGAGCGCGGTATTCGGGGACACGCAACGCCTGAGCAAGCCCAGGCATTGGCAGATGAGGGCATTGCTGTCATGGCTTTGCCGGTTCCCGATTTTGCCAAGTACACCTTGCAGTGATTCTTTAAGGGTAAAGTCCGCGCAGTTGCCGCGCCCGAAGAATGCGCTCACACGCGATCACAAACGTCGCGGTCCTCAGCGAGATGCCCTTCTCTTTGGCGAGCCTCCAGATCGCGTCAAAGGCTCCAAGCATGATGTGCTCCAAGCGTTGATTCACCTCTTCCACTGTCCAAAAATAGCTGGCGAAGTCTTGGACCCATTCGAAATAGCTGACGATCACACCACCGGCATTGGCCAACACATCCGGCACGACAGTCACGCCCATTTGGGCCAGTAAGTCGTCCGCGGCAGTGGTGGTCGGGCCATTCGCAGCTTCAACGATGAGCTTGGCGCGAATGCGAGAGGCATTGTGCTCGGTGATTTGATTTTCAAGTGCGGCGGGGATCAGCACATCACACGGTGTTTCCCAAAATGCGCTGGCAGACATCGACTCGGTTAGCGGGGCATTTGCGATCGAGCCCGTGGCCTGCTGGTGCTGAGCGACCGACGCAAGGTCTAGTCCGTCTGGCCGATAAATCGCACCGCCATGGTCAGCCAAAGCAACGATCAGCGCACCGTGTGACCGAAGCAGTCCCGCTGCAACTCCGCCGACATTTCCAAAACCTTGTATGGCGATGCGACAGCCTTCGAGCTGGCTTCCCATTCGACTTAAAGTCTCTCGAACGGTGATGAATACGCCCATACCTGTGGCCTCTCTTCGGCCCTGCGACCCGCCGAGATCGACGGGTTTTCCAGTCACGACGCCAGTCGAGTTGGCGCCTTGATTCATTGCGTAGGTGTCCATCATCCACGCCATCACCTGGGCATCGGTGTTCACGTCCGGCGCTGGAATATCAACTTGCGGACCGATCAACCCACCGAGCTCGCTGGTGTAACGCCGTGTGACGCGCTCAAGCTCGGCTGGGGAGTACAGCTTGGGATCGATGCGGATACCACCCTTGGCGCCGCCGAACGGCAAATTCACAGCGGCGTTTTTGATCGACATCCATGCAGACAGTGCCATCACTTCTGAAAGACACACCTCAGGATGAAATCTCACGCCGCCCTTGCCAGGACCGCGAGAGGTGTTGTGCTGGACCCTGTAGCCCTCAAAGTGGGCCATGGTGCCGTTATCGAGCCGAATCGGGACATCCACGACGAGAATGCGCCGGGGTCGCTTCAATGTTTCGAGCAAATGCTGCAGTTCATTCAGATGCGGGGCCACACGATCCACTTGCGAAAGGTAGTTACCCCACGGACCCACGTCTGCGCTGTTGAGGTAGGAGGGAAGGGCTGAGTTCATGGTATGCCTTTGGGTTGAATGGACGCGTCTACTGTAGGCGCCTTCCGATGTCAGGTCCAACCTCAAATCAGCATCGCTGCATGTGTCCCTTGCATAGTCTCTTGGCTTGGAGGTCTTCGCTCCATGCCCCTCCAGTCGACGCCGGACGGCTACTTGCGACCTGCGCGCAGACGTCTGTAGACGGTTGCTCGTCCGATGCCCAACCGCTTGGCGGCAAGTGTCACATTGCCTTTGGCATCTTCGACGGCGCGCTTGATCACGGCGTCTTTGATTGTGTGCAGCGGGGCACGTTCGGATTCGGCAGAGACGCGTTGGCCCGCCGGGTGGCACATCGTGTTTAAGTGGAGCCCGTTCCAGGTAGGGAGGATGCGTGACTCCGATGAGCTCGCCATATCAAAAAGGTGCTCAAAAGGGAGCGCCCAAATCTCCGAGGCGTGTGTGCCCTGTGATCCGGCGAGTGTGATGGTGTGGCCGAGCATTTCTCTTGCCGGTGAGTTCGCGCCCACCACATGACCGTCGTCGTCAAGCAAGAGCAGTCCATCCCCTTCGTGACCAAGGCCCTCACCTGGCCAATTGAAGCGCACGACGAGTCGGTGGGAGCTGGCCAAGGTCAAGGAGTTTTCGATCTGCCGGGCAGAGCGGGAGACCAGGTGTTTGAGTTCTTGCCTCTCAGGGGTCTCAATGCCGGTCAGGTCCAACATCCCGATGCAGTTGCCCCGCGGCCCGAACAAAGGTGCGCCGGCACAACTGAAGATGTTGTTCTCTTGGAAAAAATGCTCTCCCTGATGCAACCACACCGCACTGCGCTCATGCAGCGCTGCGCCAATGGCCGTGGTTCCCACGGCTCGCTCCGAAAGATCCACGCCGATGCGTGCCAGATCCCGAGCCCGCTGGTCGTGCGCCAACGCAGCACCTTGGGCATTGATGACGATGCCATCTGCATCCGTGAGTACAGCGAAATAACGGCGGTCCGCAATCGTCTCGACCAACCGGGTCATGATGGGGTGAGCCAATCGGACGATGTCGCGATGCGCATCGGTTCGGCGTTGGATGTCTTGGCGAGATACCGGGTTGAATGCCACGTGTTGTCCGGCTTGCAACCCTTGGTCTAAACAGCGCTGCCAAGACGCCATGAGCCAAGGCGACAGCCCGAGACTCTGAGCGGATCGAGCTTGTCCACTCAGGCAAAGCTCTCTGGCTTGCTGAATGCGGAGCTGTCGGTCAGTGGGTGGCAGGCGTTCCATAGGAGGAAGTGTCTCAAATTGAGATTTTTATAACAGAGTCTAGGGAAATCCGGGTTATCCCTAGTGATTGCAGCCTCCGGAAATCTCAAGATGTGCTTTTGCGTTATTCGAACAAACAAGAGGAGTCATCTAGCATGCAAGTGGAATTGAAAGTCAATGGAAAAGCGCGCTCAGCCGATGTGGCGGGCAACACGCTTCTGGTTCAGCTGTTGCGCGATGAATTGGGTTTGACAGGCACGCACGTCGGCTGTGACACATCGCAGTGCGGTGCTTGCACGGTGATCATGGACGGTCGCGCAGTCAAGTCTTGCTCCGTCATGGCGGCTCAAGCGCAAGGTGCCGAGGTCACCACGATCGAAGGTTTGGCCAAGCCCGACGGCACGCTGCATCCCATGCAAGCGGCGTTCAAAGACTGCCACGGCCTGCAATGCGGTTTCTGCACCACCGGCATGGTCATGAGCGCTGTGAACCTGGTGGAGCGCAGCCCTGCAAAGTTAGATGAGGCTGCTGTGCGGGACGGATTGGAAGGCAATCTGTGCCGTTGCACGGGATATCAAAACATTGTGAAAGCGGTACTGCAGGGCCAAGAGGCCATGCGCGGTGCATAAACCAAGGAGAAAGCCATGGGTGCAACAGATTTAGCTAACCTGCCTCACATTGGTGAGGCCGTGCGCCGCAAAGAAGATGTGCGGTTTTTGACGGGTGCCGGTAATTACACCGATGACATCAATGTCACTGGTCAGACGTATGCGGTATTTGTGCGTTCGCCTCACGCGCACGCCAAGATCGATCGCGTTGATGTGGCTGCCGCGGAGGCGATGCCTGGTGTGGTGAAAGTCTTCACTGGCGCAGACCTGGAAGGTCAAATGGGGGGCTTGCCTTGCGGCTGGTTGATCACGGACACCGACGGTCAGCCGATGAAAGAGCCCCCACATCCGGTATTGGCCCAGGGCAAGGCCCGTTATGTTGGCGACCACGTGGCGATGGTTGTCGCTGAAACGCTGCAACA
>JBEAPX010000032.1:0-9778 GCA_041164205.1 Pseudomonadota bacterium | reverse complement strand
AAGGGCAGTTTGGTTGACGCCGAAAAAACCCGTTTTGACTTCACCCACAACGCGGCGGTCAGCGACGAACAAATCCGGGACATCGAGCGCCGCGTCAATGCTGAAATCATGGCTAATGCGGCAACACAGGCCCGAGTGATGGACATCGAGTCCGCCAAGTCAACAGGCGCCATGATGTTGTTCGGTGAGAAGTACGGCGAATCCGTGCGCGTGTTGGATGTCGGCAGCAGTCGCGAACTGTGTGGTGGGACTCATGTGTCACGTGCAGGGGATATTGGGTTTTTCACCATCACAGCAGAGGGTGGTGTGGCAGCCGGTGTGCGGCGCATCGAAGCGGTGACCGGCGCTGTTGCATTGAACTATGTGCAAGGCATGGAGAGCACCCTTGGCGGCGTGGCCGGGACCTTGCGGGTGACCCCGCATGAAGTGCCTGCGCGCGTGGGCGCCATGATGGATCAAGTCCGCGAACTCGAAAAAGAGTTGAACGCCCTCAAGGGGCGCTTGGCTTCGGTGCAAGGCGACGAAATGGTCGAGAAAGCCGTCGATGTGGGTGGTGTCAAAGTGCTGTCTGCGTCTTTGAACGGAGCCGACGCCAAGGCGCTGCGGGACACCATGGACAAGTTGAAGGACAAACTCAAATCGGCCGTGATTGTGTTGGGCACTGCCCAGGGCGACAAGGTGCAGCTGGCCGCTGGCGTGACCTCCGATTTGGTCGGCAGAGTCAAGGCCGGTGAGCTCGTCAGCATGGTCGCCCAGCAGGTGGGTGGCAAAGGCGGTGGCAAACCTGACATGGCGATGGCTGGCGGGACGCAACCGGAAGCACTGCCTCAAGCGTTGGACAGTGTGCTGGCGTGGGTCAAAGACAGGCTCTGACCAAGCGGCTTACTCTGTGCTGAGATAATCGGGTTCACAGTCTGCGTGGCCTTGTGCGCCACGACAGTGTGTTTTCAGGGCATTTCCTGCCCCTTTGACCCGGAGTTCTCTTGATGAAAACCGTTCGCCGCGCCTTCATGGCGCGCTCTGCCGCGTGGGCCGCTGGCGCCCTGACCGTGCCCGCCGTTCACAGCGCCCCCGCAACTCGCTCTCCAATATTCAATCCACAGCCAGGTGAGTGGAGGCGCTTTCAGGTCCAGACACGCATACAGGTGCTTGACCCACAGGGTACGACGCGGCTGTGGGTGCCATTGGGTTCAATCGAGAGTGAATGGCAGCGCACAACCGACGTGACATGGAAGACTGTGGGCCAGGCGCGCGCTTTGCAAGATGCGACTCAAGGGATCAAATTGTTGAGCGTCACCTTTGATGCCACTGACCAAGCACCGACGCTAGAGCTCACCGAAACGATTCGTGTCAAAAGCCGGGCGGTCGTGTGGAACCAGCCCAATGGGGCGGAACTCTCATCGCAAGAGCGCGCCTATTGGACTCGAGGGACGCGGTGGTTGCCGACCGATGGCATCGTGAGAGAGACTGCTCGCTTGGCAGTGGGTGGAGCGAGCACGGATGTGGCCAAAACCCGTGCCATTTTCGACTGGGTGATTCAAAACGCTTTTCGCGATCAGGCGGTCAAAGGGTGTGGACTTGGTGACATCAAAAGTATGCTTGAAAGCCAGCGGCTCGGTGGTAAGTGCGCGGATTTGAATGCCTTGTTTGTGGGGCTTTGCCGTGCCGCAGGCGTGCCCGCGCGCGACGTCTATGGCTTGCGGTTGGCGCCATCGGCGTTTGGCTACAAACAACTGGGCGGTAAATCGGCCAATTTGAGTGGTGCGCAGCACTGCCGAGCGGAGGTCTTTTTGAGTCGTTACGGCTGGGTGGCGATGGACCCGGCAGATGTCACCAAAGTCATGCGTGCCGAGTCAGACGAATGGATCCGTCACCCACAACACCCCCTGGTGGCTCCCGTTGCACGCGCCCTGTTTGGTCAGTGGGAAGGCAATTGGATGGGCTACAACACCGCCCACGATGTCGTGCTACCCGGAGGCGACGGTCGGGCAGAGCCTTTCGTGATGTACCCGATGGGCATGACTGGCGATCGACCTCTGAACCATTACAGCCCGTCTGAGTTCAAGTACGACATCCGGGCCCTGGAAATTTAGGGCGAACTCAGCGTCGACGAAACACCAAATCCCAGACGCCATGGCCCAACCTTAAGCCTCGGTTTTCAAACTTGGTCAATGGCCTATAGCTGGGCTTGTCTGAGTAACCGTCCTCGCGTTGGCTCTCGTTCGCCAACTGAGGCTCTGCGCGCAAGACTTCCAACATTTGCTCGGCGTATGGCTCCCAATCGGTGGCGCAATGCAGGTAACCCCCAGGCGCAATGTGTTGGACCAGTTTGGCGATGAACGCGGATTGAATCAATCGGCGCTTGTTGTGCTTTTTCTTGTGCCAAGGATCAGGAAAATAAATGTGTACGCCAGCGAGCCGGTCTTTGGGAATCATATGCTCCAGCACCTCGACGGCGTCATGCGAAACGATGCGAATGTTGTCGATGTGCTCATCACCCATGCGTTTCAATAAAGCGCCCACGCCAGGTTCGTGCACTTCACAGGCGAAAAAATTGTCGCCAGGTCTGGTTTGCGCGATGCGAGCAGTGGTTTCGCCCATGCCAAAGCCGATCTCGAAAATGACTGGTGCGTCGCGGCCAAACACACTGTTCAAGTCGATGGCGGACTTGGCGAATGGCACGATGTATTTGGGTCCCAACTCTTGCAATGCCTTGGTCTGGCCCGTGGTGGTTCGGCCGGCGCGCCGAACGAATGAGCGAATGGTTTGCGGGTGCGCTACGTGGGCGGGAGCCTGACCGGGTAGGGAGGGAGAGTGATCGTTCATAGTTGGCTCGATTTTAGGTGACACCGGCCGTGTGCTCGCCGATAGACAATCGGCGCATGAAAACCACCAAAATTTTGGCCTTTGATGTCTTTGGGACCGTGGTTGACTGGCATGGCTCGATTGCAGCGGAGGTGCGTGATCTTTATCCCTCAGTAGATGCGAACGCTTTTGCGCGCGCCTGGCGGGCGGGTTATCAGCCCGCGATGCAGCGCGTGCGCTCCGGCGAGTTGGGCTGGACGCGCATCGATGATCTGCATCGGATGATATTGGACGGCCTATTGCCCGACTTTGGCTTGGCTCACCTCAGTGAGGGTGAGCGGGCTCACTTGAATCGCGTGTGGCATCGATTGAACCCTTGGCCCGATGCCGTACCAGGCTTGACGCGGCTGAAGCAAAATTTTGTGGTCTGCACGCTCAGCAATGGCAACATCAGCTTGTTGACGCACATGGCCAAGCACGGAGGCCTGCCCTGGGACTGCATCTTGTCGGCAGAGGTGTTTCAAGCCTATAAGCCGGACCCCAAGACTTACCTTGGCGTTGCGGAACTATTTGACGTGCCACCAGAGGCAGTGACGTTGGTGGCAGCACACCAAGACGACCTCGCCGCCGCCCGAATGTGTGGGTTGCAAACGGCCTACATTGAGCGCGTCCATGAGTTTGGGGTGGATATGCCCAAAGATGTTTCGCCCTGTGAGGCCAACACCTGGCACGCCAAAGATTTTGTGCACCTGGCTGAGCAACTGGGCGCTTGAGGGGCTGTCAGTAGGGTGACGAGGGTAGCCACATTTGGCGCCAAGCTTTGACCCACGCTGCCAGTTGATCTGAGAGCTCGGCGTGGTCGGCATTGAGCCCCAAGTGTTTGCCCGCTTGGTGGATGACTTGCAGCGGGTTCGTGACGTCGACGGCGGGTGCCCCGGTCTGTTTCGACAGTTTGTCTCCACTGTCGTCTGTGACGAGGGGCGTGTGGAGGTACTCGGGTGTGGTGTAGCCAAGCGCGCGTTGCAGCAGGATTTGCCGCGCGGTGTTGTCCGCCAAATCTTCGCCTCGCACGACGTGGGTGACGCCCTGGGCGGCGTCGTCAGCGACCACTGCCAGTTGGTAGGACCATAGGCCATCTGCGCGTTTCAGGACGACATCTCCGACGACTGTTTCCACGCACTGTTGTTGCTGTCCTAGGCGGCGGTCATGCCAAGCCACCGTTCCAGAGCCCTGGGTCAGGAACCGAATGGATCTGGGTGTCCGACCGCCTAAGCCCGAGCGACAAGTGCCTGGGTAGGGGATGGCTTGGTGGCGCGCCCATGTCTGCCCCAGCGATTCCCAGTGTTTGGCGATCTCTTGTCGAGTGCACGCACAGGCATAGGCTTGCTGATTGGCGATGAGGTGGTCCAGCGCGGACTGATGAACCGAGTGTCGACGCGATTGCCATGTCACTGGCTCGTCAGAGTGAAGGCCGCAGGCGCTCAGCTGTTGGAGGATCACGCGCGCGTGCTCGGCATCACAGCGTGGCACATCAATGTCTTCAATGCGCACCAACCAAGTCCCGCCTCGAGCCCGCGCGTCTAACCAGCTTGCGAGCGCAGCCACCATCGATCCGGCGTGCAAGGGACCTGTGGGTGATGGTGCAAACCGGCCCACGGAAGGCGATGGGGTGCTAGTCATCCCAATGCGCAGACCAGCGTTCATTCCACTGGCGACCGGGTTGTTGCAGATCTTGCATTTGCCGGCGATCGCGTTTGGTGGGACGCCCTTGCTCGCGTTGCCAAGCGGGCTCTGGCGCCAGGCGGCGCGCTTGCTCTTGCGCTTCTCGCTGGGCGATCGATTCAGCGGTTTCTTGGTAGAGCGTTTGTGCGACCGGCGCAGGCCCACGCACAGCGCTCAGTGCCAACACATCGATAGACCGCTCGCTCCAGCCCGATTTGAGTCGAACGCTCGCCCCGATGCTCACTTCAGTGCTCTTTTTGGCGCTGCTGCCATTCACTGAGACATGGCCCTTGTCGATGGCTTCGACCGCCAGGCTGCGGGTTTTATAAAAGCGAGCAGCCCACAACCACTTGTCTAAGCGCATGGCGTGGGATTGGTTTTGCTCTTCGGCTTTGCCCCTAGGCATAGGCTCTCTGGGTTATTGGGACGCGCCCTTGGCCAGGGCGCGGGTTCGGCTCTGCGCGTCAGGTGCACTGGTCAGTGGCCAGCCTTGCATATGCGCCAACGCCAGGGAGGTCATGCCCTCGATCCAGGCCTGGTCCTCGTTAAGGCAGGGGATGTAGGTCAGCGTTTCACCACCCGCTGAGATGTAGGCTTCAGCGACTTCCTCTTGAATTTCCTCAAGTGTTTCTAGGCAGTCAGCCGTGAACCCAGGGCATACGACGTCCAAGGTGCGCACCCCGTCTTTGGCCTTGGCGCACGCAGTGGGCTCGGTGTAGGGCTCCAGCCATTTGGCCTTGCCGAAGCGCGACTGAAAGGTCAGCGTCCATTGGTCCGGGGTCAACCCAAGCGCCTCGGCCAGCAAGCGACCGGTTTTGTGGCACTGGCAGTGATAGGGGTCGCCCAAGTGGAGCGTGCGCTCTGGCACCCCATGAAAGCTCATCAGTAAATGTTCACTGCGACCATGGGCATCCCAGTGGGCGCGAATTTTGGCGGCAAGGGCAGAGATGTAGCCCGGGTGATCGGTGTATTGGTTGATGAATCGCAACTCTGGGACCCAACGCGTACGCTGCGCCCAAGCGTAAAACGCATCAAACACGCTGGCACTGGTCGTGCCACTGTATTGGGGGTAGGCAGGCATCACCAAAACGCGGGTGATTCCCTCGGCTTTGAGTTCATCCATGACGCTCGCGACACTGGGTTGTCCGTAGCGCATCGCCATCTTGACCACGACACCGTGGCCCAGCGCATCGAGTTGGCGCTGCAGGCCATCGGCCTGCGCTTGGGTGATGACTTTTAGCGGGGATCCCTGCGGTGTCCAAATCGATGCGTACTTGGCTGCGGACTTCGCAGGCCGCAATCGCAAAATGATCCCGTGAAGAATGAGCCACCAAATCAGCTTGGGGATTTCGACCACCCTTGGGTCACCCAAAAATTCGGCGAGGTAGCGCCTCACGGCTGGGGCAGTGGGCGCCTCAGGGGTACCAAGGTTGCACAAAACGACCGCAGTTTTTGCTGCCTGGCCATGGTGAAAAGGGGGTTCTTTTTGGAAAGCCATGCGCCATTGTCTCTGAAAGGCAGAGGCTGTACCGCTCAGGGGCCACGAACCGGTGAAAACCTAGGGATTTCCCTTGCGAAACACTTCTTATATCTAAAAACACACTAAAAGACTGAGAATTAGACACTGTTATATATTAAGAGCGTGGGTTCGGTGAATTTTGCGCGCTGCCAAGGTCTCATGGTTGCTTGCCTTGCGCTCATCGCCCTGAATCAACCATTCATGAACGGAGAAAACTGATGTTGAAACGTCCTCTATGGAAACAAATGACTTGGGGTGCCGCCCTTTTGGTCGCCGCCTCTCAAGCCCAAGCCGCTTGTGGTTCAGTCAGCGTAGCCAGCATGAACTGGCAATCTGCCGAAGTATTGGCACAAATCGATAAATTCGTTCTGGAGAAGGGCTACGGCTGTGAGGTCGAAGTGGTCCCCGGTGACACGATGCCCACCATGACCTCGATGACTGAAAAGGGCCAGCCTGACGTGGCACCTGAGATGTGGATCAATTCGGTGCGTGAGCCGATCGACAAGGCCGTTGCTGAAGGGCGCTTGCACTACGCCGCTCAGTCACTCAAAGATGGTGGCGTTGAGGGCTGGTGGATTCCGCAGTATTTGGCCAAGGCCAACCCGCAGATCAAGACCATTGACGATGCCTTGAAGCACCCTGAGTTGTTTCCTGCGCCTGAAGACAAAACCAAGGGCGCCGTGCACAACTGTCCCTCTGGCTGGAATTGTCAGTTGACCACTGCCAATGCGTTCAAGGCCTGGGGCGCCGCGGACAAAGGATTTGTGTTGGTGGATACAGGCTCGGCAGCCGGCTTAGACGGCTCGATTGCCAAGGCCTATGAGCGCAAGCAAGGTTGGCTGGGCTACTACTGGGCACCTACCTCGATTTTGGGTAAGTACCCCATGAAAAAACTGGACGCCGGCGTCAAGCATGACCCTGCTGCGTGGACCGCCTGTAACGGCAAGGCCGATTGCGCCGACCCACAGAAAAACGACTGGGCCAGAGCTGAGGTCTTCACGATTGTGACCGACAGCTTCAAAAAGCGCGGCGGCGATGCCTTCAATTACCTGTCTCAGCGCAGCTGGGGCAATGGCACCGTCAACGAGCTGCTGGCTTGGATGACAGACAATCAGGCCACGGGTGAGGACGGGGCAGCGCATTTCTTGAAGAACTACCCACAAGTGTGGAAATCTTGGGTGAGTGCGGACGTGGCCGCGAAGATCCAAAAGGCGCTGTGATCGCTGCACACTGCTAGAACCATTCGCGGCTGACTGTGCCACGCAGTCGGACCGCGCAACGCCTGCGTGGGACATGGGATCACGCAGGCGATTTTTTTTGACGCTGCTCGATGGCGTCAGCAACTCATGAAGTTGCTAGGGGAGAAGACAAATGGATTGGATCAATACTTTTCCAACCTTAGGTCGAGAGTCACTGCGGATATTGAAAAAGAGCATTGACTCTGGCTTTCGCGATTTCACACGTGAATGGGGCGAGGCCATTGAAAACCTGTTTGAGCCGCTCAAGGCGTTTTTGATTTTTTGTGAGCGATTGCTCTCCACTTCGCCTTGGTGGGCGGTGCTGGGTGTCATTTTGTTGATGATTTGGTGGGCTACTCGTTCTCGGCGAATCGTCTTGGGGGCAGCCATTTCATTTTTATTGATGGGCTATTTGGGGATGTGGCAAGACACCATGAAGACGGTGTCGATGATTTTGGTGAGCACTTTGGTGGCGATCGCCATTGGACTACCCATCGGGGTGGCGATGAGCCGATCGGATCGCCTGCAACGTTGGGTCAACCCGGTGCTCGATGTGATGCAAACCATGCCCAGTTTTGTGTACTTGATTCCTGTGGTCATGCTGCTGGGCATCGGCAAGGTACCCGGCCTGATCGCCGTGGTCATTTATGCGCTGCCGCCGATGATCCGCTTCACCAATCTTGGCATCCGGCTGGTGGATGCGGATGTATTGGAAGCCGCCGATGCGTTTGGTTCTTCGACGTGGCAAAAAATGACGCAAGTGCAATTGCCACTGGCGCTGCCGACCATCATGGCGGGTATCAACCAAACCATCATGCTGGCATTGTCGATGGTGGTCATCGCGTCGATGATCGGCGTGCAAGGCTTGGGCCAACCGGTGCTCAAGGCCATCACCAACCAATATTTCGCGTTGGGTCTATTCAATGGGCTGGCGATTGTGGGCATCGCGATTGTGTTTGACCGCGCGACCCAAGCGTACGGCAAGCGACTTCAGAAACATTTGGAGGTGATTCATGGCTGAGTCCACTCACAGCGACGTAGCGGCTCAAGCCGTTGGCATCGAAATCAAGCATCTCTACAAAATATTTGGCCCTCAACCACAGGCCATGTTGTCGCTGGTGAAGGAGCAAGGCATCGGCAAGGATGAGCTGCGCGATCAGCACGGACACGTGCTTGGGCTTCAAGACATCAACATCAGCATGGCGCCAGGCAAAATTCAGGTGGTGATGGGGCTGTCGGGTTCAGGCAAAAGTACATTGATTCGTCACATCAACCGCTTGATCGATCCCACCGATGGTGTGGTTGAGGTCGGTGGCATGGATGTGACGCGCATGAGCGAGTCCGAATTGCGTGAATTCAGACGGGTTCAAACCGCGATGGTGTTTCAAAAGTTCGCACTGTTCCCCCACTACACGGTCATGGAAAATGCCATGTTCGGGCTAGAGGTGAGAGGTTTGGACAAAAAGACGCGCCAAGACGCCGCAGCCCGCTGGATTGAGCGCGTTGGTCTCAAGGGTTACGAGGACCATTACCCCAATCAACTGTCGGGCGGAATGCAACAAAGGGTTGGCTTGGCGCGCGCCCTCACCAACGATGCGCCGGTTCTTCTGATGGACGAGGCTTTTTCAGCACTGGACCCTTTGATTCGCAGCGATATGCAATCGGTCTTGTTGGATTTGCAACAGGAGTTAGCCAAAACCATTGTGTTCATCACCCACGATTTAGACGAGGCGCTGCGCCTTGGCGATCAAATCGCTATCTTGCGGCAGGGGGCCGTCCAGCAGCAAGGCACTGGTCAAAGCATTGTGTTGAAGCCAGCCAACGATTACATCCGTGATTTCATCAAGGATGTGAATCGGGGGCGTGTGGTGCGTTGCAAAACGCTGATGCAAGCGCTGCCACCGGTTGAAGGCCCAAGCCTGGACAGCAGTTTGGTGATCGAAGAGGCGGCCCGTGAACTCAGTGCGCAAAGCCTGGCGGTTGCCAATGTCATTGATCGCAAAGGACGCCATTTAGGCGTCATCAGTATGGATGACATCATTGCGGCCATGGTGCCGCCGGCACAGGCTTGAGGCCACTTGTACTTGGGGCGGTCGAGTTAACGGCTGCCCCTGAGTTGCGACCAAGGAATCCGATGGGCGCTGCGCACGGCACCCTCGATGGTGGCCGGGTAGCGGCCTTGGACGTAGTCACCGCAGGCCCACAGTTGGGGAGCCACTGAGCTGGGTGGGCGCTTGACGCCTGGGGTGGCTGCAAATGTCGCCCGCTTCTCCACCACGGATTGGATGACACTCAATTCAGTGAAGCCCAGCGCCGACTTCACTTGTTGACACACGTGTTGCGCCATTTCGGATGCCGTGCCAGTGGCGTGACTGACCACAGCGGCAAGCACGCCATCCGCGCGGCCCAGAGACTGCCAGTCAAACACAAACTGGGCATCCCAAGGATGGGTACTTGCCAATGCGTGCATGGCCCGGGTGGTGCGGCGCTCGGG
>JBEAPX010000031.1:0-13527 GCA_041164205.1 Pseudomonadota bacterium | reverse complement strand
GTGAAATGACCAAGCCATCCGCGAGGCCTCGTTCGGTCACGTACTTGATCGTGGCGAGTGAGTCATGCGCCTCGTCAGGCAGGACGATAAGGTGATAGTCAGAGCCCGCGATGGCATCGCTGAGTCCGAGCATCAAATTCATATAGCCAGGGTGCAGAGCATCGCGACGGTCCATGACGAAAGCCAAGAAATGGGTTTTACAGGTTTTCAGTCTGACCGCTGTTCGATCGCGCACATAGTTGAGAGATTGGGCGGCCGCCAAGACCTTTTCTCGCGTCTGCGGCAACACGTTGCCGGTGCCAGCAAGCGCGCGAGACACCGTGGCAAGCGACAAACCAGTGGCCTCGGCTAGGGTGGTGATGGTGACTTTTCGGGACATAGGGCAATTTATAGTTGAGGTATTCTGGAAACGTTTACATTTGATGTCAAGGGGTTTAAAGTTGAAATGTAAACGTTACCATCACATCCAAATGGCATAGATGCAGGAGGCAACATGAAATGGGTATTGATTGGAGCGAGCAACATCGCTCAGCAATGGATGGTGCCGGCCATTCGCGCCGTGGGCGACGACATCGTCGGCGTCGTCTCTGGGGACGCTACTCGCGCGCGCGCTTTCGCGGATCAGTTTGCTATTCCAAATAGCAGCGATGACCTAGCTGAGATCCAAATCTGGGGCGCGAATGCCGCATACATCTCGAGCACCAATGAAAAGCACGAGGCGCAAACGTTGGCGGCAGCAGCACTGGGTTTACACGTGTTGTGTGAAAAGCCGCTGGCAACCGACCTGGCCTCGGCACGGCGGATGGCACAGGCTTGCCAGGACGCGGGTGTCACGATGGGAACCAATCACCACCTGCGTCACAACAGCGCGCATTTGAAAATCCGGGAAGCCATTCGGGCAGGAGAATTGGGGCCCTTGGTGGCGTTGCGGTTGACGCACTCCGTGTATCTACCCAAGCATCTCCAAGGCTGGCGTTTGGATAACCCTGGCGCGGGCGGTGGTGTGGTTTTGGATATCGCGGTGCACAACGCGGACTCAGTTGGGTTTTTACTCGATGCCTATCCCACATCGGTCACCGCTATGGTCAACAACACCGGCATGGCTAAAGGCTTAGAAGACAACGCGATGTCTGTCTGGAAGATGGACAACGGTGTTTTGGTCAGTACACATCAGGGCTTCAACACCCCATATGCGGGCGTGTCACTTGAGGTGCATGGTCAACATGGGTCTTTTTTGGGTAGGGGTGTGTTGCATCAGGGACCCGATGGCGAACTTTGGAAAGTCGGTGCGGACGGATCGAAGCTGGTGCCATTGGACCACCACAACCTGTATCAGCGGTGCTTGCGCCATTTTCACCTAGCAGTACAAGGCAAGCCCAATGACTTGGCGGATGGATGGGCAGGCGTTAAATCTTTGGCAGTGGCTCAAGCCGTTTTGCAGAGCGCGGCATCAGGTCAGCAAGTGGCAGTGGAGTGGTGATGCCAATAAGCCAGCAATCGACCGCGATGCCAGATTTCACTCGGGCCGAGTTCTTGAAGGCTCATGTGGCTAGCATTCTGGCGTTTTACGAGCCTGTTGCGATGGATCCAAGGGGCGGTTTTTATCACTATTTGCGCGACGATGGTGTCGTCTATGAGCGTGAACACCGTCACTTGGTGAGCGCCACGCGCTGGGTATTTAATGCGTCTATGGCGTATCGACAGACTGGTCGAGCCATCTTCAAGGACTGGTCATCACACGCATTGGCGCATTTGAAATCATTCGTGTTACCCAGTGGGCTGAGCGCTTGGACGCGATCAGGGTCATCGATTGAAGATGCGTCCGTGATGGCCTATGGTCAAGCCTTTGTATTGCTGGCTTGGTCGCACGCCAAACAAATAGGGCTGGCAACGGATCGCGATGTAGCCACTGTTTATGACCGCATGAATCAAGCCTTTTATGAACCTGCGCACCAGGCATATGCGGACGAAATCACGCCTTCAGGTGTGCGCATTGCTTACCGCGGACAAAACGCCAACATGCATATGTGTGAGGCCTGTCTAGCAGCCTATGAAGCAACTGAGCATCCAGAGTATTTGCTGCGAGCGCAGTCTTTGATTGAGAAGTTTGCGTTTGAGCTGGCCGAGCAGGCGGGAGGTTTGGTCTGGGAGCATTACTCCGAAGACTGGTCGATTGATTGGGATTACAACCGCGACAATCCGGGCAACATTTTCAAGCCCTGGGGCTTCCAAACAGGCCATCAAACTGAGTGGGCGAAGTTGTTGCTGATCGCCAATGAGCACTCGCCGTCGCCGCGTTATGTGGCTCGCGCTCAGGAGCTGCATCAAGCTGCGATGGCACATGGATGGGACCCACAAAACGGGGGCTTGATTTATGGCTTTGACCCTCAAAATCAGCCATGTGACACAGACAAATATTTCTGGGTGCAGGCAGAGTCTTTTGCCAGCGCATGGCGGTTGTGGAAGGTGACGGGCGACACGGTCTACAGGGATCAATACATCGATATCTGGACCTGGGCTTGGCGACACCTGGTCGACCACCAATATGGCGCATGGTTTCGAGTCGTCGGTGCCGGTGGTAACAAACTAGAAAACACCAAGTCTCCTGCAGGAAAAGTGGACTATCACACCATGGGTGCTTGCTGGGACGTCTTGCGCGTCGGAGCGGAGTGATGGCGGAGTAAGGGTGTTTTGGCCTTACTTACTCTGAGCGTGCTTTAGCGAGCAGCCGTTGTATCTCTGGCAACGCCGCTCGCGCCGCTGCTTCCCCGAGTTGAATGGCCCGGGCTTTGTCGTTCAAATCGGTGACGCTGATGCTCTTGATGTCTGGCTGAATCACGACATCCGCTTGTTGGCGTTCGTAACGATTGATGGACTCACCCATGATGTCAAATGTTTGCAGCATGATGTTGGTGACCGAGTCAACGGTGTTGTGCGCAGGCTTTGTGCTGACGTCGACCGCAATGACAAAATCGGCCCCCATTTTGCGGGCGGAACTGACTGGAATAGGCTGAACCAGTCCTCCATCTGCGTAAAGGCGATCTCCGATTCTGACGGGTTGAAACAGGCCCGGCACTGCGCAAGAGGCACGCACGGCTTGGCCGGTATTGCCACGCTGAAAAATCACAGCGTGACCATTTTGTAAGTCTGTGGCAACCGCGCCGAAAGTCCGATCGAGTTGCTCGATCAAGCGCTTGCCGACGTGCAGGTTGATGTAGGACTCCATCGGCTCACCCGATGCGAAGCCCATGCTTGGCAAGACCCAGGTTAGCATGGCATCGCGTTGCAACGGAAGGCTCAGGCGTTCGATTTCCTTGCCGCTCATTCCCGCAGCGTACAGGGCCCCGACGGCAGACCCAGCGCTGGTGCCGGCGACGACCGAGACATCAATGCCTGCCTCATCCAGTACCTTGAGGACACCGATGTGGGCAAAGCCGCGGTTGCCTCCGCCCCCCAGAGCAAGCCCAACAGTTAGTCGTGAACGCTCAACAGGTGGCGACGTCGCCGCAGCGGCCGCAGGAACAGCCGAATCACTTTGCATGGGCACCACCGAGCACGCACTTAACCAAGCAGCGAGAATGACCAGGCAGCACCGCTGCCAAAGGCGGCTCATGGTTCAACGGTCACTGTTTTTTGTCGTGATCATTGCTCAGCTTGAGCATGTCCGCGCCCTCGCCAAGCGAGAGCAGCCCCGTTTTCGCATAAATGCCCAGTTTCTGACGGGTGTCAGAAATATCTAAATTGCGCATGGTCAGTTGACCGATGCGGTCCAAAGGCGTGAAGGTCGACGCGCCTTTTTCCATCGTTAGGCGCTCTGCGGCGTAGGTCAAGTTGGGGGACTCCGTGTTCAACACGGTGTAATCATTGCCTCGACGCAACTCAATGGTGACTTCGCCAGTGATGGCGCGCGCGACCCAGCGCTGCGCCGTTTCGCGCAGCATGATGGCTTGCGAGTCGAACCAGCGGCCTTGGTACAACAAGCGCCCCAGGCGCAGACCGTTGATGCGGTATTGCTCAATCGTGTCCTCATTGTGGATACCCGTCACGAGGCGCTCATAAGCGATGAACAGGAGTGCCATGCCAGGTGCTTCGTAGATGCCCCGGCTCTTGGCTTCAATGATGCGGTTTTCGATTTGATCGCTCATGCCTAACCCGTGCCGGCCACCGATTGCGTTGGCCTTCAGAATCAAGTCCACGGGGTTGGCAAAGGTTTCACCGTTGAGTGCCACAGGTTGGCCTTCTTCAAAACGGACAGTGACGGTTTCCTTTTGGATGGCGCAGTCATCCTTCCAGAAGGGCACGCCCATGATGGGTTGCACGATGTGCATACTGGCGTTCAGGTGCTCGAGGTCCTTGGCTTCGTGGGTCGCGCCGAGCATGTTGGAGTCGGTCGAATAGGCTTTTTCCGACGACATCTTGTAGTCAAACCCGTTGGCCTGCATGAATGCAGACATTTCGGCACGGCCACCCAACTCGTCGATGAACAATTGGTCAAGCCACGGCTTGTAAATCCGCAGAGAAGGGTTGGCAAGCAAGCCGTAGCGGTAAAAGCGCTCAATGTCGTTACCCTTGTAGGTCGAGCCGTCGCCCCAAATATTGACGTCGTCTTCTTTCATGGCAGCGACCAGCATCGTGCCAGTGACCGCGCGACCGATGGGGGTGGTGTTGAAGTAGGTCACGCCTGCTGTTGTGACGTGAAACGCGCCGCACTGCAGCGCCGCAATGCCCTCTGCAGCGAGTTGTGCCCGGCAATCAATGAGTCGGGCATTTTCGGCACCGTATGCCATCGCTTTGCGAGGGATCGCGTCGTAATCCGCTTCATCGGGCTGTCCCAAATTGGCGGTGTAGGCGTAGGGTACTGCGCCCTTTTGTCGCATCCAGAGCAGCGCAGCACTGGTGTCGAGACCACCAGAAAATGCGATGCCTACTTTTTGGCCTGTGGGCAGAGACTGAAGAATGGTTGACATGGCAGGGGCCTCAAATTTGGATGCTTGGGGGCGGGGTCTTGGGGCGTACAAGGGCGCGCGAGCGCAGCACACACGAAGGACCGCTGATTTGGTAAACCCAATATTTTATGCCACCTCGCTCAGTCAGGGGAGGAGCCGCGTGGGAGCAATGCACACCGGGCAATCCCGGTGCGAGGTGGTCTCGACCTTAGTTTCGAGTCAAAGCTGGTTGGGCCAGCCACCCGCGCCATCAACGCCAAGCATAGGTATCGAACCGACTGTCCTCATGCTTCCTATGGCGACGCTCGCTCACGCCAGGGCGGGTCGTGTGAATACGAGAATAAGGCGTCCGATAAGTGGTGGAATTGACAGCCAAAATCACTTGTCCGACCGGGCGCACGGTCGCCGTGGTGGGTATAACCGTTGCGACGGCAGGAGCCATCGGCAGAGCGAGACGGCTGGTCGGCGAGGTCACGGGGTTGACCTGCACGGGGAGCGTTGGCCCGGGGTCATTGGCCATCTCAATCTCGTATCTTTTGCCCGCGTACTCGTAAATCACCCGATAAGCCTTGGTGCGGGTGGTGGTTCGGTATTCTTGGTGGCAATCTTGAACGGTTTGGGTGGTGGGGGCTGGTGCGCCTTCGATTCGATCGCCGAGCATGGCGCCTCCGATCACGCCAATGGCTGTGGCTAAGGCGCGGCCTGAGCCTTCACCAATGGCGTCTCCGACTGCACCCCCTGCAATCGCGCCCATCAGGGCCCCGCCGCCAGATTTTTGACCTTGCACCGAAACCTGCTTGCTTTCGCAAACAGTCACTGGGCTGCTGATTTGCTCCAGGATGGGCGTGCTGGAAATCACCGTGGCGAGCTCACTCGCGTGCGCTGCGGGCAAAAGCATGGCGCTCATAAGAGCAATCACGCCGCCTATTGACTTGCCTGATTTCACGGATGTGTATGTCATGGGGTACTCCTAAATCTGTTCCTGAAGAGTGTAGGCACGAGTTGTTGCCCACATTTGAAACTTTGGTAAAGAATTGTGAAGTGCCTTTGATCCCAGCGCGATGTCCTCCATTGGTTCACAGACACGCACGCCAGTGCCTGAGTGAGGCGCACACAGGGCTGACATACTTTGGCCCGCGCAGATCTGGCAATGGCGGGTCAGACTTGAGGTGTTTATGCGTTTAAGTCTTGGATTTTCGCTGTCCAAGCGGCGGTCGAAAACCCGACGCTCCAAGAGCCATCCGACCATTGGACCAATGGTCTTTTGATCAGCGACGGCTGTGTCTCAATCAAAGCAATGGCCAATTGGGGATCCGTTGCCCCAGCGCGTTCAGCGTCAGTGAGTTGTTTCCAGGTGGTGCCTCGCCGATTGATCAATTGATCGGCCCCAACGGCGGTGAACCAAGTGGACGCTTGCTCGGGAGAAGGTGGGCTCTTTTTGAAATTGTGAAATGCATAGGCGTGCCCTTGAGCATCCAGCCATTGGAGCGCCTTTTTTACCGTGTCGCAGTTGGGTATGCCGTAGACCTGAATCATGGCGACATTTTGCCAGCAAGGGCCATTGCTGCTCAGCGACAATACGGGCATGAACTCAAACGATATCTCCATTGACGAGTCTTCTTTGGCGGCGTGGCTGGCTTACGCCGAGGGCTTGCACACGCGCGGCATCGATTTGGGCCTCGATCGTTTGCGCATGGTGGCACAACGATTGGAGCCTGAGTTGCGATTCAGCATCCCTGTGTTCACAGTGGCGGGGACTAATGGCAAGGGATCGACATGCGCGATGCTTGAGTCGATTTTGAGTGCCTCTGGCTACAAAGTGGGGTTGTACACCTCGCCCCATCTTGTGGATTTCGAAGAGCGGTGTCGCCTAGACGGTCGTCCCGTTTCGCAAGAGGTGTTGGTTGATGCCTTCCGCAAAGTCGAGTTGGCCCGAAGAGGGGGGAGCGGCCAGCCAGCGGTACCCTTGACCTACTTTGAGTTCACCACCCTTGGGATCCTTTGGGTCTTAGCACAAGCGGGCCTTGATGCGGTGATTCTTGAGGTGGGCTTGGGTGGGCGTTTGGATGCCGTCAATTTGATTGATGCCGATTGCGCCATCATCACGAGCGTGGACATTGACCACATTGAATACTTGGGCGACGACCGTGAGGCCATCGGTTTTGAGAAGGCCGGCGTGATGCGCAGCGGTCGTCCCGCGGTGGTATCCGATCCGGTACCGCCTCAGTCTTTGGTTCAGCACGCGCAAGCCATCGGCGCGGACTTGTGGCTGCAGGGGCGGGACTTCAACATCACGGGCGACAAGCAGCAGTGGGCTTGGGCGGGTCGGGGTAAGCGATGGGCGGGCCTGGCGCACCCGGCTCTCAGGGGGGCCAATCAGTTGCTGAATGCCTCGGGTGTCTTGGCGGGGCTCCAGGCTTTGCGCCAAACTCTGCCGGTGACTGCGCAGGCCGTTCGGCAGGGCTTGGCAATGGTCGAGCTACCCGGACGATTCCAGGTCAAGCCAGGGCAGCCAGTTGAGGTGTTTGATGTCGCTCACAACCCCCACTCGGTCGCGGCCTTGACCGCCAATTTGGACGCCATGGGCTTTTATCCGCACACGCGGGTGGTGTTTGGTGCCATGGGGGACAAAGATTTGGCGGCGATGGTGCAAAAAATCGCCCCCCTGGTGGATGTCTGGTACTGCTGTGATTTGCCAACGGCTCGTGCTGCGAAAGTCCAAGAGATCGAATCGCTGGTTCGCGCACTGTCCCCCGTCAAAGATGTGCTCATTCAGTCTTATGCAACCCCGCAAGCAGCCCTGATTGCAGCCCGCTCTGAAGCGGACCCCGCTGATAGAATCGTGGTTTTTGGGTCGTTCTACACGGTCGGTGGCGCATTGCAGCTCGCTGACGGCTGAACTGGCCCGCTTTGCTAGGTTTTCCGACTGTTCCCGATATGTTGAAATCCCGCACCAGTTCTTTAGCCACCGGGCCTGACGAGTCTGTTGAGGTGGTGCGCCGACGAGCGCTGCACCGTTTGGTCGGCTCCCTGGTTTTGGTGACGCTGGGGGTGATTGGCTTTCCACTGGTATTTGACACAGAGCCGAGGCCAATCGATCCGGCTCTGCAAGTGAACATCCCCAACAAAGATGCGGTGCCGCCGATGGCCGCCGCTTCAGAGCGAAGCGCCCCGGTTGCTGAAGCCAGCGAGACCAGCGCCAAGCAAGTCGACAGGCTGGAGGTGGTAACTGCGCCCGAGCGCGCGGCCCCGAAAGCCATTCAGCCGAGCCAGTCCAAAGCGGATGTGGCGACCAAGCCAACGCCCGCGAAAACCCCAGAGGTGGCAAAGCCTCAAGCGGCTCAATCCAATGTGACCAGCCAGACAAGCGCAGTGAAACAAGCCAACGATGCAGCGCGTGCTTTGGCCATTTTGCAGGGCAAGGATGAGCCTGCACCGCGCCCGGCATCCGCTGAAAAGTGGGCAGTGCAAGTGGGCTCGTATGGAGAGGCTTCTAGCGTTGAGCGCGTACGCGCTGTGTTGAAAGAGGCCGGCTTTGCCTCTTTCACGGAAACTGTTCAGACGGACAAGGGCGCACTGACACGTGTGCGCATTGGACCCTTTGCCAGCGAAGGGGAGGCAGCCTCGGTGATTCGCAAGCTGCGTGAGTTGGGTCTGGCCACCTCCATTGTGAAGCTCTGATGGATCAGACACTCAATGCGATTCCAGCGGTCGATATCGCGATTGGCCTGGTTGTTTTGGCGTCTTTGCTGATGGGGCTGTGGCGCGGGCTGATTTACGAAGCGTTGGCGTTGATCAATTGGGTGCAAGCATTTGTGATCGCCAACCTGTTGGCTGACATCGTGGCGTCGTGGATTGGCCTGGCTTCGACATTGTCGGGGTTGAGGTACTTCATCGGTTTTGCCTTGGTATTCGTGTTGGCCCTGCTGATCGGGGGGTGGATAGCGTCTTGGATCCGCAGCTGGGTTGCTCAGTCGCGATTGCGGGCTGCGGATCGCTCGCTGGGCGGGCTTTTTGGGTTAACGCGCGCGGTGTTGTTGCTTTGGGTGGTGGCGTTTGTGGTGGCTGGTCTCAATTGGCGCTCATCAGAGCTGTGGTCGCAGTCCCACGCCACGCCCTGGTTAGATCAAGCAGTCGATTGGGTCAAAGTGCGCGGCGAGTTGCCGGCGGCTTTAAAAAAGGAATAACCGTCATGTGCGGAATTGTTGGGGTGCTTCATCAAGCTCCGGTGAACCAGTTGATTTACGACGCACTTTTGCTCTTGCAGCACAGGGGTCAGGATGCAGCGGGTATTGCCACACAAGAGGATCGCAAGTTCTTCATGCACAAGGCCAAAGGCATGGTGCGCGATGTGTTTCGCACAAGAAATATGCGCGCCTTGCCAGGCAACGTAGGCCTGGGGCAAGTGCGCTATCCGACCGCCGGTAATGCGCACAGTGAAGAAGAAGCTCAACCCTTTTACGTGAATGCGCCTTACGGCATTGTCCTGGTGCACAACGGCAACCTGACCAATGCCAGTTCTCAAAAGCGCGAGCTTTTTGCAGATGACCATCGCCACATCAACACGGAGAGCGACTCAGAGGTGTTACTCAATGTATTTGCGCATGAGCTCGAGAAGGCGACGCGTGGCTTGCACCTTCAACCCGAAGAAGTGTTCAAAGCCGTGCAAGCCGTTCACCAACGGATCAAGGGCTCATATGCAGTGATCGCCATGATTGCCGGACATGGGCTGGTCGCATTCCGCGACCCGTACGGTATCCGTCCTTTGTGTATGGGCCAAGGCCAAGGGGCAGTGATGTTTGCCAGTGAGTCAGTCGCGGTGGATGGCATCGGCTTTGAATACCTGCGCGATGTCGAGCCGGGCGAGGCAGTGTTCGTGGACCTGCAGGGGCAGGTGTACAGCAAGCAGTGTGCACCGCACAGCCAACTCATGCCTTGCATGTTTGAGTACGTGTATCTGGCGCGCCCTGACTCAGTCCTCAGCGGTATCTCTGTGTACGAAGCGCGCTTGGCGATGGGTGAAACTTTGGCCAAGCGCGTGATTTCGACGGTTTCCCCTGACTTGATCGATGCGGTGATTCCGATCCCTGAGTCTTCCCGTCCCAGCGCGATGCAGCTGGCGCACCTGCTTGGCAAGCCTTATCGCGAGGGCTTTGTCAAAAATCGGTACGTAGGCCGAACCTTCATCATGCCAGGTCAATCGGTCCGCAAAAAGTCGGTTCGGCAAAAACTCAATGCCATCAACAGCGAATTTGCTGGACGCAATGTGTTGCTAGTTGATGATTCAATTGTCAGAGGCACCACCAGCCGCGAGATTGTTCAGATGGCTCGCGAGGCGGGTGCACGCAAAGTCTACTTAGCGAGCGCGGCGCCTCCGGTGCGTTATCCCAATGTCTACGGCATTGATATGCCCAGTGCCGAAGAGTTGGTAGCGCACGGTCGAAATACCGAAGACATTCGCGCGTTGATCGGTTGCGACGCTTTGATCTATCAAGATGTCGAAGCTTTGAAAAAGGCGGTGAGAGCCCTTAATCCAGCCATCCATGGCTTTGACGCATCGTGTTTTGATGGCATTTATTGCGCAGGGGATATCACCATGGAGGAGGTCGTCGCGATCAATTCTGGGCGCAGCCGCGGCGATGATGAAGACTCCGTGTCCTCGCGCCTCGCGTTGCCCAATTCGGAAGGGGCATGATGAGCAAGGACAAAACGCAATGGGCCCTCGAGACACAAGCCGTCCGGGTGTCGACTTCGCCCAGCCAATACGGTGAAAACTCAGAGGCGCTTTTTCTCACGAGCGGCTATGTGCAGCCGAGTGCGGAATCTGCTGCCGCGCGGTTCGCTGGCGAGGAGGAGGGCTACACCTATGGTCGTTACGGCAATCCGACCGTGTCCTCTTTTGAAGCACGTTTGGCTGCGCTCGAAGGCGCACCTGCTGCGATATCCACTGCGTCCGGAATGTCGGCGATCTTGATGATGTGCATGGGCTTGCTGCAGTCTGGCGACCATGTGGTCGCATCGCGTTCTATGTTTGGCTCAACGATCAAGTTGATTGGTACGGATTTGGCTAAATTTGGCGTGAGCTCGACGTTTGTTTCTCAGTCTGATGTGACGGCTTGGCGAGACGCGATTCAGCCCAACACCAAGCTGTTGTTTGCAGAGACGCCAACCAATCCCTTGACCGAGGTGTGTGACATCGCCGCGTTGTCCCAGTTGGCTCATGAAGCCGGCGCTTGGTTTGCGGTGGACAATTGTTTCGCAACGCCCGCACTGCAAAAGCCAATGGCCTTCGGTGCGGACATCGTGGTCCATTCCGGCACCAAATTTTTGGATGGACAAGGTCGCGTGATGGCAGGTGCTTTGTGTGCGTCAGAAGACCTTGTGGTGCAGAAATTCTTGCCTGTCCTCAAGAGCGCCGGGATGACGTTGGCTCCGTTCAATGCCTGGGTTGTCCTTAAAGGACTGGAGACGCTGTCGATTCGAATGCGTGAGCAATCATCTACCGCATTGCAATTGGCCCAGTGGTTGCAAGAGCAACCCGAAGTGGAGCGCGTCTTTTATCCTGGTCTGGAAAGCCACCCGCAGCACGCCTTGGCCATGGCGCAAATGGGTGGTGTTGGCGGCGCTGTGTTGTCTTTTGAGGTGAAGAGCGAAACGATTGAGCACGCCCGCTCTCGTGCTTTCGAGGTGTTGAACAAGTTAGAGACGCTGTCACTTTGCACGAATCTGGGAGACACCAAAACGCTGTGTGCCCACCCCGCGAGCACGTCGCATGGTCGACTGACGGAGGCCCAACGCCAAGCGTCCGGCATCACACAGGGTTTGATCCGTGTTTCCGTGGGACTTGAGAGTTTGCGAGATATTCAGGCTGACTTCAGCCAGGCATTGGCTAATCTGTGAGAAAAAATTGAAAGTACGTACCCGCTTTGCCCCATCGCCCACCGGCTTCATTCACCTTGGCAATATCCGTTCCGCCTTGTATCCATGGGCGTTCGCGAAATCGCAGGGCGGCGATTTCATTTTGCGCATCGAGGACACCGATCTCGAACGGTCCTCGCAGGCAGCAGTCGATGTCATCCTTGAGGGAATGGCTTGGCTTGGAATGCACCCTGACGAGGGCCCGTTCTACCAAATGCAGCGCATGGACCGCTACCGTGAGGTGCTCGAACACTTGAAGGCTCAAGGCGCGATTTACCCTTGTTACATGTCCATGCAGGAGTTGGACGCGTTGCGTGAACGCCAAATGCAAGCCAAGGAAAAGCCGCGCTACGACGGCACGTGGCGTCCAGTTGAGGGCAAAGTCTTGCCTCCAGTGCCTGTCGGGGTGGAGCCAGTCTGGCGGTTTAAAAATCCACAACAAGGTGTGGTGGCCTGGGACGATAAAGTCAAAGGCCGAATTGAAATTCAAAATGCTGAGCTGGATGATTTAGTCGTCGCGCGTCCCGATGGCACGCCAACATACAACTTCTGTGTGGTTGTTGACGATATCGATATGCAGATCACCCACGTGATTCGCGGTGATGATCACGTCAATAACACGCCGCGTCAGATCAATATTTTTCATGCGCTCGGCGCGACACCTCCGGTGTACGCGCATTTGCCAACGGTCCTCAATGAGCAGGGCGAAAAAATGAGCAAGCGCAATGGCGCGAAGGCGGTCACTCAATACCGTGATGAGGGCTATCTCCCCGAAGCCATGATCAATTACCTAGCGCGCTTGGGCTGGAGTCATGGGGATGATGAGATTTTCACGCGTGAACAGTTTTTAGAGTGGTTCGACTTGGATCACCTGGGGCGCAGCGCTGCGCAGTTTGACGAGGCCAAGCTCAATTGGGTCAACGCCCAGCACCTGAAGGCGATGAGTGGCGAAGCACTTGCCCAGATTGTTCACCCCATGATGACGGCTCGCGGCTGGGTCCCAGACGACCGGCTGCCCGCGCTGTGCGATCTGTTCAAAGACCGCTGCGAAACCACACTGGTGTTGCTCAACTGGCTCGCCGCTTATTACAGCGAGGTGACCCCGGCCACCGAACACCTGGAGCAACACGTGACGGATGCGGTCAAGCCCGCGTTGCAGGCGCTCACTCAGCGTTTGAGTGATTGTGAGTGGCAAGCCAGCGACATTGCTGCTGCCTTGAAGTCCACGCTTCAGGATTTTGGCTTGAAGATGCCTCAGTTGGCCATGCCGGTGCGGGTCTTGGTGATGGGAACCCCGCAGACGCCCAGTGTGGATCAAATGCTGGCTTTGCATTCCCGCGAAAATGTTTTAAGGCGGTTGAGTTCGGCCTAAAAAATACGCTATACTGCGAGGCTTACTGAGTTGATTTGGTGTTGATGTTCATCAACATCAAGCGCTCAGGGTGTTGGGGGTATAGCTCAGCTGGGAGAGCGCTTGCATGGCATGCAAGAGGTCAGCGGTTCGATCCCGCTTACCTCCACCAACTGAATAATCTTGTATAATGCGAGGCTGTTCAAATTCTAGGTTTTGACCCTATCGTCTAGAGGCCTAGGACATCACCCTTTCACGGTGAGTACCGGGGTTCGAATCCCCGTAGGGTCGCCAAGTTTCAACACTTGGTCG
>JBEAPX010000030.1:0-9712 GCA_041164205.1 Pseudomonadota bacterium | reverse complement strand
TGATCGTGATGGGGTGGCTGGGCCACTTGTATTGATGGCGCCGAGCGATACCGAGGGCGCGCCAAGGTTGCATAGACCCGCGCAGGCAGGCGGACCCATGCACCGCCCTGGGTCCTGTGCTTCTCAGCCCATCGCTAATCAGTAGTCTTGGCTGATGCGTCGACCTGCTTCGACTTGCGCCTCAAAGTACGCTTTGAAACTCAAGGCAAAGCTTGACAGGATGGACGTTGATCCAATCAACAAAGCCAAGGCCAAGCCTAAAAACGTTCCCCAATGGGTCTGACCCGGTGAGGCGTCGGAGGGCGCCTTGGGGTTGTGGGTGGCGTTCCATTTTTCTTTGGGGGTGAGGGCATAGATGATGGCGGTCAGACAGGCCACGCCCAATGTCGCGCCAAAGATAGGCATCAGCACCCAAGCTGCGACGTCGTTTTGCCCCAGGTTTTGAAAGCGCATCAGGCCCACAATGCCAGCTAGGGCAAAAGGCACGTGTAACCAACCCCATCGGTCTCCAAGGCCCTTGAGATAGAACCGGTGGACGCCAAAAATGCCAAGCAAGAATGCCAGCCAAGTGGCGATTGTTTTTGATTTCATGATTTCTCTTTCACTGGGGCAGACGTGGCCCCTTCTCCAAGGGTTTTTTGCATCAGTACAACGTCTAACCAACGCCCAAACTTCCAACCCACCGACGACATGACGCCGATGCGCTCGAAGCCGAGCTTGTGATGAACACCCACTGATCCCATATTGTTCGAGTCGCCGATCACGGCCAACACCTGACGAACACCCAGCGCTTCGAGTTGGACCAACAGCTCGTTCAGCAGCGATGCGCCCAAACCTTGGCCGACCGCGTCTGGGTGCAAGTAGATCGAGTCCTCAGCCGAGAAGCGGTAGGCCGGGCGTGGTTTGAACCAATTGGCGTAGGCATAGCCCAGCACTCGTCCGTCAGACTCTGCCACCAAATAGGGAAGGCCTTTGTGTTGAACGTCTTGCCAACGTTGTGTCATCTCGGACTCAGAGGGCGGGTCCGTCTCGAAAGTTCCCGTGCCGTTTAAGACATGGTGAGCGTAGATGGCAGTGACCGCAGCGAGGTCCTGTCGGGTGGCGGGGCGAATGTTCATGATCGCGCTAGTGTAAATCCCACCACAGGCGATTTTGGACAACCAGCAACGATCGGGTCTATAATCTTAGGCTTTGCAGCGTTTCGATGGCCAGGTGGTCACTCGTGTGTCTCAGGCGCTGAAAAACCGTGAACACTTCAAGGAATCAGTATGGTCGTCATTCGACTCTCACGCGGTGGCTCTAAAGCCCGCCCGTTTTACAACATCGTTGTTGCCGACAAGCGCAATCGTCGCGATGGTCGCTTCATCGAGCGTCTGGGTTTCTACAACCCTCTGGCGTCTGGTCAAGCTGAGCCACTGCGCGTTGCACAGGACCGCTTGAACCACTGGTTGTCGGTTGGCGCACAGCCTTCAGATACGGTCAAGCGCCTGATGAAGGAAGCCGCCAAAGCCGCTGCATAAGCTGGCGATGCTGAGCCCGGCGCGCACTCCGCTTGAGCGGGTTGCGCGCTTTTTTTATGTGTTGGAGTGAGCGAATGGAAGCGCAGGGCCCCTTGTTTTGGCAAAGATGTGAGGCGCCGGAAGGCTTGATTGAGCTGGGTCGTTTGGCGGGCCCATGGGGTGTGAAGGGCTGGACCAAAGTGGTGCCTTATAGCCAAGACGCAGATGTCCTGCTGCGCGCGTCTCAATGGTATTTGTGTCCACCTGAGGGTCGATTTGGTCGCGGGTTCAGCGCCTTTGATGGGGTGGTGTCTGTCGATGTCGCCCAGTGCAAACCTCACGGAGACGGCCTGGTGGCCTTGATCCAGGGGAGCGGCGACCGAGACGTGGTGGCGGCGATCAAAGGGGCTTCAGTCTGGGTGCCTCGCCGAGAGTTCCCGCCGCCTGCAGATGGTGAGTACTACTGGGTGGACTTGCTTGGCCTAGAGGTCGTGAACCGCCAAGGGGTGTTGTTGGGTCAAGTGGTTGATCTGATGTCGACCGGTCCGCACGCGGTATTGGTGCTCAAGGATGCTGTTGCAGGTGAAGCGCCGGAGCGTTTGATTCCCTTTGTGCCGCAGTATGTCGACGATGTGGATTTGATCGATCAGCGAATCCTGGTGGATTGGCAGGCGGACTATTGAGCGATCTGAGGGAGAGCCATGATGCGGTTTGACGTCGTCACACTTTTTCCTGAATTGTTTGAGCCGTTTTTGCGGGCCGGTGTGACGCGGCGTGCTTACGAGAGCAAGTCAGTGGATGTGAGGCTTTGGTCGTTGCGTGAGTTTACCCACGACACCTATCAAAGGGTGGACGACCGCCCATTCGGGGGCGGGCCCGGTATGGTGATGATGGCGCAACCTTTAAGCGATGCGGTGCGCGCGATCAAAATCGATCGCGCAGACGACGCGCCAGTGGTGTTGTTTTCGCCGCAAGGCGTGACCCTGCGGCACGACCAAGTCAGTCAGTGGGGCCAATCTTCAGGTGCGATCCTGATTTGCGGTCGGTATGAAGGCTTGGATCAGCGGTTTATCGATCGCCATGTCGATGTGCAAATCAGCATCGGTGACTTCGTGTTGTCTGGGGGAGAGCTACCCGCCATGATTTTGCTGGATGCCGTGGCCCGCTTGCAGCCTGGGGTGTTGTCCGATCAGGAAAGCCACATTCAAGACAGCTTTAACCCGGCCTTGGATGGTCTTTTAGATTGTGCCCATTACACACGCCCCGAGACGTGGCGTACCCCTGAGGGCGATCTCCAGGTGCCGGACGTGCTTTTGTCAGGGCACCACCAAAATATCCAGCAATTTCGGCGGCGCAGCAGTTTGCGCGCGACGCAGACCTGCCGCCCCGACTTGATTGAAGCCGCGCGCGCTGCCGGGGTGTTGTCCGCAGCAGACGAGGCTTGGTTGGGTTCGATCAAATGAGTCTGTGATCAGGCTATAATGCTGAGTTGATCCTCTGTTTGGCCACCATGAGCCTCCTTCGATTGGCGAGGGATGGCAAAAACTCCAAAGGCGCAGGCATGATCTCGAAGAGGAAAACATGAACTTGATCCAAGAACTCGAGCAAGAAGAAATCGCTCGTCTGAACAAAAACATCCCCGACTTTGCCCCTGGTGACACCGTCATCGTGAGCGTGAGCGTGGTGGAGGGTACCCGTTCGCGTCTGCAGGCGTACGAGGGTGTGGTGATTGCGCGCCGCAACCGCGGTGCCAACAGCAGTTTTATCGTTCGCAAGATCTCCAATGGCGAAGGCGTTGAGCGTACATTCCCCCTGTACAGCCCACGCATTGCCAAAATTGAAGTCAAGCGCCGTGGTGATGTCCGCCGCGCTAAGCTGTACTTCTTGCGTGACCGCAGTGGTAAGTCTGCGCGCATCACTGAAAAGCTGGGTGCGAAAGCCAACAAGTTCCCCCGTTGATCGGTGGACACCCCAAAAAGCCGCTGCACAGCGGCTTTTTTTACGTCTAAACACTGTCCCGTGAATGCGCCCGGATCGGAGCAGGGACGGCACAATTTGCCTATGGCGACACTCAAAGAAATGTTAGGCATGGAGCCCTACGAGGTGCCGGGCCGGGCGGCCCCGCTGCCGCATCTGCCCGTTCCTGAGGATCGGTTGCATCGCGATGGCTTGCGCCAGTATTTCGCTGCGCCAGACCCATGGGAGCCTGAGATGCTGCGAGAGCGGCGTTGGGGAAGTGACCACGACGTCAAGGCTGCCGCTGTCTTGGTGCCGATCGTGATGCGTGAAGAATTGACAGTATTGCTCACACACCGAGCCTCCCACCTTCGTGCTCACGCGGGTCAGATTGCATTTCCGGGTGGAAAGATTGACGAATGGGATGGCAATGCCGTGAGCGCTGCGCTGCGAGAAGCCCAAGAGGAAGTCGGACTGGTGCCAGAGTTGGCAGAGGTCATCGGTACTCTGCCGGACTATTTCACAGGCACCGGCTACGTGGTGACGCCCGTGGTTGCATTGATTGCGCCTCCCCCAGAGTGGCAGCCGAACCCCGATGAAGTGGGGTCGGTCTTTGAGGTGCCGCTGAAGTTTTTGATGAATGCCTCCCATCATCAGACACATGAGGCAACCATTTTGGGAGAGCCCATTCATTGGTGGTCCATGCCGTACGACGATGGGGTGCAAACCCATTACATTTGGGGCGCGACAGCAGCTATGCTGCGCAATCTTTATCGGCTTTTGTCGGCTCAGGGAGAGATGTGATGGAGTGGACCGCACTGTGGGTTGGGATCCTACTGGAGAGACTGAAGCCTGGTGTTGGCGCGGATGCTTGGCGTCACTCGATTCGCGCGGGTGTCGAGCGGGTGCTCTCTAGCTCACTCGCTGATCGAGATAACCACCCGGCTTGGTCCTGGGCACTGGGTGTCATCTTTCCAGCAGTCCTTGTGCAGTTCATTTTGGGCGGATGGGATGGCTGGCTAAGCTGGCTGATCCAGGTTGCCCTGGTCTATCTGGTTATGTCTTGGGGTGCATACTCGGACGCCCTCAGCGCCCAAGACAGGGATTCGCCCGCACCAGAGCCGAATTCGGGCCGCCAGGCGTCATCAGAGCATCGCGCTGAAGTGGTCTTGCATCAGGTGATGGGACCTTTGCTGGCTTTGTTCTTAGGTCAAATCGTGGGCCTGCCTTGGTTCATGCTCGTGGGCTACGTGTTGACTCGTGAGTGGCAGGGCGTTGTCGCGCAACCCACGGCCGAACGTGCTGACTCCATAGGCTTATGGTCAGGCATGATTTGGCACGGAGTGGACGCTGTGGCAACCCGATTGGCGTTGCTGGTGATGGCCCTGGTCGGGCGCTTTGATGCGGTGTTTGAGGTGTGGTTAGATTCGGCACCACGTTGGCGCGAGAGCCACCGGGCGCTCTGGCAAAGGGGTCTTGGGGCGGCGATGGGCATCTCCCCAGATGACCAGCCATTCGAACCCGTCGATCAACACTTTGCATTGGTGATCAGGTCCGTCTTGTTGCTGATCGCGCTCAATACATTGCTGGCGTGGCTTTGACGCTGGCTGGCCTAGGTGTCTGATGTCAGACACCCGGATGGGTCAGCATGGTTGGGAGGGTCAATACTTGGGCGGCTGGCTCAGCTCTTCAAACCAATCTAAGTACATTTGGTAGCGCGCCGGGACAATGGCTTTGGTCTCGCCAAGCTTGTCATGCACCGCCTCGCGCACCTGACACTCGGGTTCACTTCGATGGGTGCAGTTGTAATACTTGCAATGCCCCAGGTGCGTCGCGATGTCTGGCATCAAGTTGGCGAGATGCATGGCTTCAATGTGGTGGAGGCCAAACTCTTGAAAACCCGGGGAGTCAATGACTGCGCCCTGTTTGAGAGCGTCGAGCCAATACCATGTGGTGCTGGTGGTCGTGTGTTTGCCGCTGTTCAGAGCTTGCGAAATTTCTTGGGTGTGCGCTCTCACATTGGGAAGCAAGCGGTTGATCAAACTGCTCTTGCCAGCGCCCGATGGTCCCAAGACCAATGTGACGCGGTCGTGCATCAAAGCTGCGAGCTCAGCCAGTCCTTGCTCCTGGCCGGTGGCCAGTGAAAGCGCCAAAGTGGTGTATCCCATCGCTCGGTAAGTCTCGAGGCGGGTCCAATTGCGAGCAAACTCAATCTGTAAATCTGCCTTGTTCAGCACGATGGTGGGCTTGATGTTGGCCGCTTCGCAGGCAACCAGCGCCCGCCCAAGTTGACGCTCTGAGAACTCTGGTGTCGCGCCTAAAAACAGACAGACGTGATCCAAGTTGGCCGCGAAAGACTTGGTGCGCATTTCATCTTGGCGGAACAACAAATTTTTGCGCGGAACGACTTCGATGATTCGCCCCTCATCCTCACTGGCTTGCCAGAGGATTCGATCACCCACCACCGCCTCGTTGCGCTTGCCTTTGGGGTGGCAAATGCGTTGATTGCCTTGGGCGTCCTCGACCAGCACATGGCGCCCGAAACTTCCAATGACCAAACCTTCAAGCCCGCCGGTCGCGGCTGGCTGAGAAGCAGGGTGGCGACGTTTCATTGGGCGGCAGCCGTGAGTCGCTGCAGCCTTTCAGTGGCTGGCGGGTGGCTGTAGAAAAAACGCACATACAGGGGATCGGGTGTCAGGGTGCTGGCGTTATCCTTGTAGAGCTTGACCAGCGCATTGGCTAAATCCGCGCCACTTGTGTGCTCGCTGGCATAAGCGTCAGCTTGGAACTCATCTGTGCGCGATTGCCGGCTCATCCATGGGGCCAGAGGCAAAGTCACCAGCGGGGCTGTCAGCGCAAACAAGATCAGTGCCAGTGCGCTGTTGCTGCCTTCGAGGTTGGGCGAGACGCCCAAACCCATGTAAAACCAGGGTTGCTCGGCCAAATACCCCAGCAAGGCGAGGGCCATCAAGCCCACACCAAACAGTTTGACCATGCGTTTGGGGATGTGACCATGCTTGAAGTGCCCAAGTTCATGGGCCAGTACGGCCATCACTTCGGCTCGATTGAGGCTGCTCAGCAAGGTATCAAAAAACACCACGCGTTTGCTGCGGCCCAGTCCAGTGAAATAGGCATTGGCGTGGGCACTGCGCCGACTGCCATCCATCACATAAAAGCCTTTGGCTTGAAATCCACAGCGCGACATCAACGATGAGACATCGTGAGCCAAGTCGTCCTGATTCAAGGGCTCGAATCGATTGAACAGGGGCGCGATCCACGTGGGGTAAATCACCATGACAAGCAGGCTAAACAGGACCCACACCAGCCACGCCCAAAGCCACCACAGGCCCTGGCTGTGGTCCATGATGCTGATCACCACGGCGGCCAGTGGGCCGATCAGCAGGCCGCTCATGAGCCAACCTTTGACCAAGTCACTCCACCAAAGTGATGGCGCCGTACGATTGAAGCCAAACTGGGTCTCGGTCTTGAACGTGCGCCACCACGACAGCGGCAAGTCCGCTACCGATTGGATGAGTCCCATGCAGGCGATCAAAGCCAAGTTCTGCCAAAGTCCAGGGCCCATCACTTCGAGCAGGCTTTGATTGAGGTGGTGCAGCCCTCCAAGCAACGTCCAGCCCAACAAGCAAGTCAGTCCCCAGACCATTTCAAGGGTGCCAAGCCTCAATTTCGCTACGGTGTAATCGGCCGCCTTGCGGTGCGATGCCAAATCCACACTTTCTTGAAACGGCTGAGGGACGTGGTCACGGTGCGTTTGCACGTGCTGCATCTGCCTGCTATCCAACCAAAAACGCAAGCCCGCGTTGAGGGTCAAGAGGCCGACAAACAAAAACGTCCAAGTCGAAATAAATGTGTCCATGACGGGATTGTCCACGATGTCACCCTCGGGTCATGTGATGAGAGACAATTGGCACATGAACGCAACGACAAATTCCGCTGAAACACTCAGCAAGAGTGATCAAAACTTGGTCTGGTTAGACTGCGAAATGAGTGGCCTCGATCCGGAAAAAGACCGGTTGCTCGAGATCGCGATCGTGGTGACTGGACCCCAGCTCAGTCCTCGTGTCGAAGGCCCTGTTTTGGTGATTCATCAAAGTGACGAGTTGCTCGATGGCATGGACGCTTGGAACAAAGGGACCCACGGCCGCAGCGGCCTGATCGATAAAGTCAAAGCCAGCACATTGAGTGAAGAAGAGGCTCAGGACCAGCTGTTGGCGTTCTTGCGTCAATATGTGCCCAACGGGGCGTCTCCGATGTGTGGCAATACCATCGGTCAAGACCGCCGATTTTTGGTTAAGTACATGCCTAAGCTCGAGGCCTATTTTCATTACCGAAACATTGATGTCAGCACATTGAAAGAGCTGTCGCGCCGCTGGAGGCCTGAGGTGTATCAATCCTTCAAAAAGGGGCAGGCTCACACTGCGTTAGCGGATGTGCTTGAGTCGATCGATGAGTTAGAACATTACCGCGAGCACTTCATGGTGGCACCTAAGCCCGCAGAGGCATAGGTGCGGTCAGGTGTGAAGAGGTTCTCAGAGAGGCGATTGACATGGGGCTGATCTTTGATTCTTTTTGGAGAGCGTTGGCGTACCTTTGGCGGCCGCGGGTGATCGCTTTGTCCCTGATGCCATTGGTTCTGATGATGATTGGGGCATTTGCGCTGGCTTACTTTTTTTGGGACAGCGGGGTGGCATGGGTCCAACAGGGTTTGCAATCTGTCGGCGTGATTCAAGTGATGATCGGTTGGGTCGAAGGACTTGGCTGGGGTGACCTGAGTGCGGCCTTTGCACCTCTGGTGGTTCTTCTTGTAGCGAGTCCGATCGTGGTGATTGGCTCCTTGTTGTTGGTCTCGGTTTTCATGACGCCCGTGATGGTCAAGCTGGTCATGCAGCGGCGCTTCCCTGACATCCAGACCTTGGCGCCCGCCTCATTTTGGAGAAGTGCGTGGTGGTCCTTTTCTTCGACCTTTTTGGCGCTGGTGGCCATGCTGGTGTCGATGCCCCTTTGGCTGATCCCCCCTCTGGCGTTGGTATTGCCGCCCTTGATCTGGGGCTGGTTGACTTACCGCGTGTTTGCCTACGAAGCGATCGCCGAGGCTGCAAGTAAGGACGAGCGCGACGCACTGTTTGTTCGCCACCGCACGCATTTTTGGATCATGGGCATCGTGTCTGGTTACTTGGGCGCGGCGCCCAGTCTTTTGTGGGCGTCAGGAGCCATGTTCATCGCATTGGCACCAGTCCTCGTGCCGATGGCGATTTGGGTGTACACATTGGTCTTTGCGTTTTCGTCGCTTTGGTTCGCGCATTTCGGGTTGAGTGCGTTGCAAGCGATGCGGCACGAAGCAACGCACAGTCACGCGCCTGGATCTGGTGCGCCTCAACTGAATGCGCAGGCCGACGTCATGGATGCAAAAGTGATCTCCGGTTAAGGAAACAAAGATGAGTTTAGAAGTAGGTGCCATCATCATTGGCGATGAAATTTTGTCCGGCCGCCGCGCTGACAAACATATGTCTAAGCTCATCGAGCTGCTGAGCCAGCGGGGTTTGCGCCTCAGTTGGAGCCGTTACTTGGGTGATGATCCCGCTCGGCTCACGGATGCACTGAAAGAGGCACTTGATAGCGCTGATGTGGTCTTCTCCTTTGGAGGCATCGGAGCCACGCCGGATGACCACACGCGCCAGTGCGCGGCAGCCGCATTGGGGGAACCCTTGCAGCTGCACCCCGAGGCCGAGGACTTGATCGTCGAGCGCATGAAAGACATCGCAGTCGAGCAGGGCATCGCATTTGATCCCAATGCGCCAGACAACGTGCACCGACTCAACATGGGCTGCTTCCCTGCAAGTGCATCCATCATCCCTAACCCCTACAACAAAATTCCTGGCTTCACCTGCCGAGGAGCAGGAGGGGGAGCCGTGCATTTTGTACCCGGTTTCCCGGTGATGGCGTGGCCCATGATCGAGTGGGTTTTGGACCAGCACTACGCGGAACATTTTGACCGTGATCAATGGGTGGAACGCTCGCTGGTCGTTTACGGCGCCATCGAAGGCAAACTCACACCGCTCATGATTGAGTTGGAGGCCAAGTTTGAGGGCGTGAAAATTTTCAGTCTGCCCAGCGTGGACCACCCGGTTCACGGTCGCCACGTTGAACTCGGCGTGAAAGGCGCCCCTGAAGGGGTTGAATCAGCCTTTGCTTACATGAGGCAGGCATTGGAACAGATGAATATCCCGCTTGGCCCC
>JBEAPX010000029.1:0-3396 GCA_041164205.1 Pseudomonadota bacterium | reverse complement strand
TATCCAGACTTGCTGGTTCACCGTGTCATCAAGGCGGTGTTAGCGGATCAAAAATATTCGATTGCAGCGCCCATGGCGCCTGCGACCCCATCCCCTTCGACCCGTCGTGCTCGGGTCTCGGAGAAGCCTCGCAAGCCACTCAAAGGCGACGCTTTGGTCTGGGAGGCGGCAGGTCTGCATTGCAGCGCGAACGAGAGAAGGGCGGATGAAGCCAGTCGAGATGTTCAAGCCTGGTTGAAGTGCAAATTCATGCGCGAGCACTTGGGTGAAACATTTGACGGACAGGTCACAGCGGTCACCGGATTCGGGCTGTTCGTGACGTTGGACGAGATGTACGTCGAGGGCTTGGTTCACATCTCGGAGCTCGGCGGTGACTATTACAAATTTGACGAAATGCGCCAAGAGCTAAGAGGCGAGCGCTCTGGGATCCGCTATGCCTTGGGGAGTCGGCTGCACGTGCAAGTGGGGCGTGTAGATTTAGACGCCAGACGCATTGATTTCCGAGTGGTCGATCCATTGGATCCATTCGGCTCCCCGCGCGCTGGCTTGGGCGCCAATGAATCGCGCCGCGGCTCAACACCATCCAAGGGCGGGTCAGCGGCACGGCAAGCCGATGCCTCGCGGCAAGGTGCCTCTGGCCGTTCAGCAGATGCCATTAAAAAGACGAAAAAAACCCCAGGAGTCAAAGCCGTCAAAGGGGCCAAAGCCGCTGCTGCGCGGCGGCAATCGGTCAAGACGGCGCGCAAGAACAGCAAGCGAGGCTGATCCATCTGCGGGGGCGTTTTCAAGATTGAACAAGCCCCGGTAAACTCGGCCCACCCTTGAATTTTTTGACACAGCACACCAATGCAGACCTTGGCTTACGTTCTCGATACGATTTTTTTCTTTTTGATCGGTGCTTGCATTTTGAGAGCTTGGCTCAACGCGGTTGGCCTCAGCCTCGTTCCTCAGCCCGGGCGGTTTGTCGTGGCTGTGACGGATTGGTTGGTGCAACCGTTGCGCAGGATCCTACCAAGGGGGATGGCACTCGGAACGTGGGACGGCGCGAGCTTGGTCGCCGCTGTCATGCTTGCCCTGGCGTATGGCGGTGTTTGGGGGGCGCTTGCCGTTTCCGGCTCTGCGCAGTACGCCAACAGTGGCGTGTTTCTGCTGTTGATTCCGACCTTGGCTTTCAAGATGTTGCTTCGGACCATCTTCCAAGGGCTGTTCTTCTTGGTGCTGGGTTTTGCCATTTTGAGTTGGATTCAGCCGCAGTCCCATGCCTACTACGTGTTAGGGCGGTTGCTCGATCCAATCATGACCCCATTGCGCCGGTACGTGCCGACCGTTGGAGGCGTGGACTTGTCGCCCATCGTGTTGATTTTGTTGCTGCAGGTGCTGCAGTCTTGGCTGATTTAGTCGAGATCAGGGTCTGCAAAAAGCTTGGGTGAGCCGGCTCGCTGTCAATCCTTGATTTGTAGGCCAGCGATCAGCGAAGTGTCCATGCTCCCACACCGTGGTAGCGACCAAAGACTGGCAAATGGCCCAAGTCGCCGGGCTTTGCGCCGCCAGTCGCCCAGCGATCGCACCAGCCAGTACATCGCCGGTGCCACCTGTGGCTAAGCGCGCGTTGCCGCTCGCGTTGAGCAGTGGGGTGAGGCCTGGCGCAGCAATGATGCTGCCTGACCCCTTCAGAACCACCACGCCGCACAATGTGTTCGCCAGGTGCGCGGCGCAACCCAGCCTGTCCCTTTGGACTTGAGCGGAGGTGAGTCCTAGCAGTCTGCCCGCTTCCAGCGGGTGGGGAGTGAATACCTGAAGGTGGTCTTGTTGGCCCCGCCGCGCGAAGTCATCAAGCAGAGATGAATTGACCGCCATATGGTTGAGGGCATCTGCGTCAACGACCAGAGGGCCAGGGTGTGAGAGCGCCATAGGAAGCACGTCCGCCACAGCATCACCCCCACCGCTGCCCACGACCCATACTTCTCGAGCGTTGTGGGGCTCTTGGCGCCATTGGTCGGGCTGACGCACCATGACGTCAGGCTGCATTGGGTCCCACAAAGGCGAGCCGATATCCGCTGAGCCGAGCGGCACCCAAGTGACCCGTCCAGCGCCTGAGTGCAGTGCCGCTCTGGCTGCCAGCGCACCCGCACCCAACATGCCGGCCCGATGCGCGTCAGGTGCTTGCCCTGCCAAAACGACGACGTCTCCATAACTTCCCTTGTGCGACTGATGGGCGTGACGCACTTGGGAAGCCCCTTGGTTATGAAAGACCGCACTGGGTTGGTTGTCCAGCTGGTTGTCCCAACTTGCTCCCAGATCACTCCACCAGGTGGTGCCGCTCCAATCGCGTCCCGCGCCGGTCATCAAGCCTGGTTTTAAGGTGAGAAAACCCAAGGTGTAACGAGACTGGAGTGGACTGGGGGTTGAAGGTAAACGCTCGTCAGCCATCCACTCGCCAGAGTCAGCGTTTAAGCCGCTGGGCACGTCTAAAGACAGCAAGATGGGGGCTTTTTGAAGTTGTAGCAAAACTTCTGTCACGTCAGGGCGGAGAGCGCCTTGGGCGCCGATGCCAAGCATGGCGTCAACTGCCAAATCAACCACTTTGGGCCATTCGTGGATCTCGATGGCTCCCTTGCTCAATGCCTGCTGGCGCAGCTTTTGTGTCAGCGATGACGGCGCCGATGTGCCCACTTGCATGACGAAGATGTTTGTGTCGCTGGGATTGAGCGCCGCGCAAAGTGCCGCCGCCATGGCATAGCCGTCGCCGCCGTTGTGTCCTGTCCCGCAAGCGATGGCAATGGTTTTCGCGTGAGGTGCGATCGCGCGGGCTAGGCGAGAGGCCGCCTCACCCGCCTTCAGCATCCACTGGCCATCGGAGTCATCGATCAACAATTGACGTTCAATTGCACGCGTGGCCCCCACCGAGTGCAGTGGGAAAGTCGGTTGGGAGAGGGCGGGGAGGAGGCGCATTAGTGTGAGCGGTCTGTCGCGAGCAGTGCCTCAAGTTGCGCTGCCACATTCAGCACACTCGCGTCGCGTCCGTGGCGATGCCAAATCATGAGGCCAACCGGCAATTCGCCCGCCACGTGGCAAGGGATTGAAATGGCGCAGCCATCTAAAAAATTCACCACTGAGGTGTTGCGAAGGAGCAAAGCATTGGCCTTGAAAAACGCGGCGTCTCGGTCAGCACCCGGCGCCAACTCCCCAATGGGCGGTGCGACGATGGGCACTGTGGGTGACACCATGACGTCGTATTGATCGATGGCTGAGTGCATGGATGCGATCCACCGCCGCCGCGCATCGGTGAGCTTGATGTAGTCCGCTGCGCTTGCTGCAGAGCCCAGCGCAATCCTTTGCGCGACGCGCGGGTCGTATTCGTCTGCGTGTGACGCCAGCCAGCTGCGATGCAAGGCG
>JBEAPX010000028.1:0-16315 GCA_041164205.1 Pseudomonadota bacterium | reverse complement strand
CTTCTCCACGATCACAACCTCGCGATGCAAGCACCACCATTGTTTCGGCCTCCCCAACTCTGCCGCTCATGTCGGGCACTGGCGACGTCGCTCGTGCTGGTGCTGGGACTGTGGCCCGCCTCATGGGCACAGTCACCGCAACTGAACTTGCCTCGCGAGGTGTTGCGAATCGGCATGTTCAAAGTCGATGCGCAAATTGCGAGCACCCCAAACCAACGAGAAATCGGCCTGATGCATCGCACCGAGATGCCCAACAACGAAGGGATGTTGTTTGTCTTCGAACAAGCACACCCTTACTGCTTTTGGATGAAAAACACGACTCTGCCCTTAAGCATTGCCTTCATCAACCAACAAGGGCGGGTGACCAACATCGCCAACATGGAGCCTCTCTCAGAAGCCAACCACTGTGCCAGCGAACCGGTCCGATTCGCACTAGAGATGAACCAGGGATGGTTTGATCAACATCGGGTGGCCGCCGGCAGCGTCGTGCGCGGTTCATTCTGGACAGGCTGGTGAGCAATCGGGGCAGAAAAAAAGCGCCTCTGGGCGCTTTTTTTCTGTCTGCCGTGCTGAAGCACACGGGCGTTGCTTAGGCAAAGTTGCCTTCAGCAAAAGACCAGTTCACCAAGTGATTCAAAAACACTTCGACAAACTTTGGACGGGCATTGCGGTAATCGATGTAGTAAGCGTGCTCCCACACGTCAACGGTCAACAATGCCTTGTCGTCGCCTGTCAAAGGTGTGCCGGCCGGGCCGGTGTTCACGATGTCCACTGAACCATCCGCCTTTTTGACCAGCCAAGTCCAGCCGGAGCCGAAGTTGCCAACCGCTGACTTGGTGAAGGCTTCCTTGAACGCGTCATAGCTGCCCCACTTGGCATCGATGGCGGCCGCCAACGCACCAGAAGGAGCGCCGCCGCCGTTGGGCTTCATGCAGTTCCAGAAGAACGTGTGATTCCAAATCTGCGCTGCGTTGTTGTAGATACCGCCAGAGGACTTCTTCACAATCGCCTCGAGATCCATCGACTCGAACTCAGTCCCTTTTTGCAGGTTGTTCAAGTTGGTGACGTAGGCAGCGTGGTGCTTGCCATGATGGAACTCCAAGGTTTCTTGGCTGTAATGGGGCGCCAATGCGTCAATGGCGTATGGCAATGCTGGCAGGGTATGTTCCATGGTGTTTTCCTATTTGATTTGAAAGTCACTGATTGAAAACGAAGGGCTGAACCAAATCAGCCTCAACGCCCATTGTAGAAAAGTCTGGAAAGTCCAGGGTTGGCGTTCCCCGTAACCTCGTTCAGCGCACGGTCAACTTCACCTGCCCGTCCGCCAATGTCGCTGTGACCTCTTGCTCAGGGCTGAGTCGCGCTGCTGAGGTCACCACCTGGCCATCGGGGCCCTGGAGAAGCGCATACCCCCGCTCCAGCACTTGTTGGGGGCTCATGTTGTCAAGTTGCCATCCAAGTCGCTCCACGCGTTGACGCTGAAGGACCAAATGCCGATCCACCGCTTGCACCCACTCAGCTCGCGCGAGCTGAAGTCGCTCGCGTTGCGCATGAACACCACGCGACCGCCACATTTGCAAGGCACTGGCAACCTGTGCAGTCCGATTCAGATGGACTTGCCACTGCGCGCGCAGCCCTCGCAAATGGAGGCCTTGAATGTGCTGAAGGCGTTGGCGCTGTTGCGCGATGAAAGCACTGGGACGACCGATGCCCATCATCGCCCGATCCAGCCGTTGGCTCTGGCGCTCGACCCATCGTTGAGATGCGCGCTGCAACGCTGCAGACAGGGCACGCAAGTGGTTCAATGCGTCCTCTGTGCTGGTGCAAGCCAGTTCCGCAGCTGCAGTCGGCGTTGCGGCACGCAGGTCGCAAACGAAGTCAGCGATCGTGAAGTCGGTTTCGTGGCCCACACCACAAATGACCGGCATGGGCATCTGCAACAACCGGTGCGCGAGCCGCTCATCGTTGAAAGCCCAAAGGTCTTCGATGGATCCCCCGCCCCGCACCAGCAACAAGACCTCACACTCGCCTTGAGCCTCCCAACGTTGTGCTGCCGCATCCAGAGCGGAAAGCAGCTCGGGCACCGCCTTTTCTCCTTGCACCGACGCAGGAAACACCGTGACCTGCACGTGCGGAACACGCCGCCGCAATGCGATGGCGACATCTTTAAGGGCAGCCGCCTGCAACGAGGTGATCACGCCAATGTGATGAGGGTGAGCGGGCACCGCCTTTTTGCGCGCGGGATCAAACATGCCAGCCCGCTGCAACCGATCTCTGAGCGCAAGGAATTGCTCCATCAAGGCGCCCTCGCCGGCCAGCTGCATGGACTCGACAATCACCTGAAGCTCTCCGCGCGCCGGATAAATGTCCAGCCGCCCGCGCAACTCCACACGATCGCCATTTTTAGGGCTGAAATTCAGCAGCCCCGCTGCGCGACGAAACATGGCGCACCGCAGCTGGGCCTGCGCATCCTTGAGGGTGAAATAGCAGTGGCCGCTGCTGGCGTGGGTCCAGCCGGATATTTCCCCCTTGATGGTGACCGGGTTGAGCCTGGACTGCACGGCATCTGAGATGGCCTGAACCAGGCTGGAAACCTCCCAAACCAAGGATTTAGCGCTGCTGTTTTGGGACCAAACTGTCATATCAATGCCATCAAGCCAGAAGATTTAGGGGTTCATTCGTCCACAATTATTGAAAAATGGGGCTTCGCAATGAATTTTGCCTTTGTAAAGCTTATTTTTGTTCGCAAAACATTGATTTTAAATGATATTTTTATTGATTAAATTTTAATCAATGTGTTTCAGGCACCGAAAACGGACTTAAAAATCACCCGAATATCCGCTTGTGCACAAAGTTATCCACAGAATTTGGGCATAACTGGCGGCCTCTGACAGCGCTCCCAAAACAAGCTTCAAACTTTGGCATCAACTTTGTGATCTCGGAATTGGCGCCCTTCAAACGAATTGTCATAATCCCAACGTTTCAAAGTCAATGGAGAATCCCCACGTGTGGTCCATCATACAAGCGGCAGGCTGGCCTATTTGGCCGCTCATCATGTTTTCAATTGCCGCCTTGGCCCTAACGATTGAACGGGTGCTGGCCTTGCGCCGCTCGTTGGTGATGCCCGCTGGATTCGCCGACCAGATGCGCGCCCGCTGTGTGCAGGGGATGCCGACCTTTGAGGTGATTCAAAGCCTCAGGCAACACTCGGTGCTGGGGCGCACACTGGCCCACGCACTCAGCGCGCTGATCGATCAACCCCAATTGCCCGCTGCGGTGTGGCGCACGTCATTTGAAGAGGCCGGACAGCTCGCCGTGACGGAAATGCAGCGCTACTTGAGCGCCCTTGCCACGATCGCTTCGGCTGCGCCCTTGCTCGGACTCTTGGGCACGGTCATTGGGATGATCGACATTTTTGCCGCGCAATCGATGGGTGTGGGCACTGACGCGTTGGCCGACCCTACCGTCATGGCGCACGGCATTTCGGTCGCCCTGTACAACACCGCTTTCGGTTTGATGATCGCCATCCCAAGCCTAGTGGTCTGGCGTGCGCTGCGCGCGCGAGTCGACGCCTACACGCTGGAGCTCGAGGTGGAGGCAGAGCGCTTTTGGCGCCATGTCGCGCCGGTTTTGTGCCAAACCTCAAAAGCGGGTCGCACGAGCGCATGAAATTCCGTCACCGCAGTCCAGACGAACCGGAAATCAACCTGATTCCGTTCATCGACATCCTGTTGGTGGTGTTGATTTTTTTGGTGTTAACCACGACCTACCAAAAAATCTATGGGCTCACCATCCATTTGCCCAGCGCGCAAACCCGATCACAGCTGCCCAAGCCGATTGAAATTGTGGTGGCACTCGATGCTCAAGGCCGCGTCACCTTGAACCGCCAAGCCTTCCTTGGCCAGACATTGGGTCAGTTGGCAGCGGGCCTCAACGCCATTGCCCCAGCCGGCAGTGGTGCCGTGGTCGTGGTGCACGCGGACGGTCAAGTTCCGCATCAGCGGGTGGTCGATGTGATGACCGCGGCGCGAATGGCCGGACTATCCAAGCTGGTGTTTGCAGTCCAGCCCACGGGGCGCTGAGTGGCCTGGCAACACACGATCTCTCGCGCTTGGTTGCACCGCGGTTGGGTCGCGCGAATGTTGCGACCGGCATCGGTGCTGTATGGCTGGCTGTGGCGATCACGTTGGCAACGCGCTGCGCCACCAGAACCACACGCCATCCCTGTGATCATTGTCGGCAACGTCATTGTCGGCGGTGCAGGCAAGACGCCCATCACCCGCGCTTTGGCTCAGTGGTTTGCCCAACAAGGCTGGACGCCAGCCATCGTCTCTAAAGGCTACGGCAGAACCACCAGCAAAGGCTCTGCCCCCTTTGAAGTGACACCGCAGTCCAGCCCAGTCTCCTCGGGGGACGAGCCCTTGCTGCTGGCGCAAACACAAGACAGTCCAGTCTGGGTGGGCGACGATCGCAACGCCTGCATCCAAGCGCTGCTGGCCGCGCACCCTGAGACCTCGGTCGTGATTTGCGACGATGGCCTGCAGGACCTTTCCCTGCATCGCGACCTCGAGTTGGTGGTGTTCGATGAACGCGGGGCCGGCAACGGCTGGCTTCTGCCTGCTGGGCCGCTGAGAGAGCCATGGCCCCGGCCCAATGGGCGTGCTCAAGCCAGCGCGTGTTGGGTTCTGCTCAGTGACAACGGCTCTGGCACGCTAGACCCGTTCACCATTGATGCCCCTGGCCCAATGTGGCAACTGCACAGGCATCTTGCTAGCGCATTGCGCCGATTGGATGGGATCACCACCACGCCCTTGACCCAATGGTCATATGCTTCGGTTCAGGTCGTGACAGCCATTGCCAAGCCGCACACCTTCATCGATATGTTGCAAGCCCAAGGCATTCAAGTCGCGCACGCCATCATCCGCCCAGATCATGATGGCCTTGAAGGCGTCGAATACGCGTTGAAGCCAGAGTTGCCTGTGATCGTCACCGCCAAAGATGCCGTCAAATTGACACGGCTCTCACCCGATTGGCAATCTCGTTTTTGGGTCGCTGATTTGGAGCTTCGGCTACCTGACACCTTGGCCCATGCCCTATCCCAATGGGCGCATGACACGCGCTCTGAACTATCATCCGACCATGGACAAAAAACTGCTTGAACTTTTGGTTTGCCCCATCACCAAGGGGCCGTTGCGCTGGGATGCAGAGCAGCAAGAGCTGCTGTCATTGGGGGCCCAATTGGCTTACCCAGTCAGAGACGGCATCCCGGTCATGCTCGAACACGAAGCGCGCGCCCTGACGGTCGAAGAGCTCGAGCGCTTGCGCGCGGAACGCCCTGCCCAGCCAGACGCCTAAGCAGTCAAAGCGTGACCTATTCCGTCTTGATCCCCGCACGGCTGGCATCGACCCGGCTCCCCAACAAGCCATTGGCGGACATTGGTGGCGCGCCCATGATTGTTCGGGTGGCGCAGCGTGCGGCGCTGAGCCAGGCCTCGCAAGTCATCGTTGCAACTGACAGCGATGCCGTCGCAACCGCCTGCCAGGCCCACCAGATCAAAGTGGTGTTGACTCGCAGCGACCACCCCAGTGGCAGCGACCGCTTGGCTGAAGCCTGCGCCCTGCTCGGCCTGAGTGAGGACGACTTGGTGGTCAATGTGCAGGGGGACGAGCCGTTCATCGACCCGCAGTTGATCGATGCTGTGGCTCAGACGCTGGCCCAACGACCCGATTGCGTGATGGCGAGCGCCGCACACCCCATTGCCACCCAAACTGAATGGCAAAACCCCAATGTGGTCAAAGTGGTCTGTGATGCCCAAAACACGGCGCTTTATTTCAGTCGAGCGGCGATTCCTGCGTGGCGAGATGCGCCGCCTGAGTCCCGTGACCTGAGCGTGCCACACCCACTGCGCCACATTGGCATCTATGCCTACCGGGCTCAGTTTCTCGCGCTGTTCCCCCGCTTGGCACCCGCTCCGATTGAGCAATCTGAATCTCTCGAACAACTTCGAGCGCTATGGCACGGGCATCGCATCGCAATGCACATCACGGCGCAAGAACCCGGCATCGGCGTGGACACGCCAGAAGACTTGGCGGCCGCTCAAAAGCGGTGGGCGCAGTTGTAAGAATCGCGAGAATCGAGCGTGATATGCTCGCTCGCCGTCGGTGTTGCACCGCGCGAAAAGATCTACGAGGTCCAAAAATAAACAACAAGAGGTGAAAACGACATGCGATTGATTCTTCTAGGAGCCCCGGGCGTCGGCAAGGGCACACAAGCCACCTTCATTTGCGAGAAATTTGGCATCCCTCAGATCTCCACGGGCGACATGTTGCGCGCTGCAGTCAAAGCTGGAACCCCACTTGGCCTGCAGGCCAAACAAGTCATGGACTCCGGGGGCTTGGTCAGCGACGACATCATCATTGGTTTGGTGAAGGAACGGATTCAGCAAGCCGATTGTGCAAAGGGCTTTTTGTTCGATGGCTTCCCTCGCACCATTCCTCAGGCAGATGCGATGAAAGAGGCAGGCGTGAATCTCGACGCCGTTCTGGAGATCGATGTCCCCTTCTCAGACATCATTGAACGCATGAGTGGACGCCGGGTGCACCCTGCCAGCGGCCGCACTTACCACATCAAACACAACCCACCCCAAGTCGCAGACACCGATGACGTGACCGGTGAGCCCTTGATTCAACGCGACGATGACAAAGAGGCCACTGTGCGCAAGCGCCTCGAGGTCTACAACGAACAAACCCGCCCTCTGGTGGATTACTACCAGCAATGGGCTGCCCAAGGCGCCGCCGAAGCACCGCGCTACGCCAAGATCAGTGGCGTCGGTAGTGTGGAAGAGATCAAACAGCGCGCGTTTGCTGCTCTTTCACAGTAATCGGCTCGGGGCGGGCGTTCGACGCCACACGCTCCAGGTACTGGACTCAACCGCATCGGTTCATCGATGCGGTTTTTTTTCGTTTCAAATCACCCCGCCACACACCAGCTTGGTGACTGCACTCGCGTTGGTGCTTAAGGATAAAGCGCCGTGGCATCTTGGCCAGCAGCCAACGCCACCATCATCGCCACCCGTGCCTTAAAAGGGCTCAAGGGGCCAACCGCGGGAATGGCATTAGGGTGGCCATCCTGAATGTGTCCGTGGGCGGTGCGCGATGCGCGAACGATGGGCAAGCCCGCCGCGTAAGCCTGTTCCGCCGCGCGCTGCAACTCTTCATGGACGGTACCGTTACCCGTGGTGGCCACCACTGCCCCCTGCAGGCCAGCCGCATGAAGCAATGCCAACGTGGAACCTTGTGGCTGGGTGCCGGACACAACAATCTCAACCCACGGTGCGTCGGCGCTCAATTGTTCGACCTGCCAAGTGCTCGGCAGCGGCGCCGCATCTCGCCAGACCACGCCGCCATTCGACACCAAGGCAACCGCTTGGCCCGCCCTCGCACCAAATGCGTCTAGGCGATCTCCGTGGAGCTTTTGTCCCTCGAGCGCACTCCACGCCTCACCCGCCATACACAGCATGACACCGCACGCATCCGCATCCGCGGCCAACCTCAGCGCCGCCGCGATGTTTTGAGGGCCGTCGGGCTGCGCGGCTGACGCGGGCAACATCGCACCCGTGAGCACCACGGCTTTATCCCTCACTTGTTCCCCCAAGCACAGGTGCAAGAAATACGCCGTTTCCTCCATCGTGTCGGTGCCATGCGTGATGACCACGCCCTTGGTTTCAGGCTCAGCGAGGTGATCTCGCACGGCTTGCAGCAGTGCCAGCCAAATGGCCCAAGTCATGTCTTTGGAGTCCACCTGGGCGATTTGTTGCGCCTTCACCTGACCGGTCGACGGCAACGCCACACCCGCCAGCAACTGGTCCACCCCCACCTGCCCAGCGGTGTAGCCGCGCACGTCTGCCGCGTCTTCTGCCAGACCAGAAATGGTTCCTCCAGTCCCAAGGACCCACAGCGTGTTAGGTTTTTGCAAAGAATGGGCTTGCATTTCAGAATTTCCTGGTTAAAAATACAGTTACTGTATAAACAAACAGTATGTGTGGCAGATGGCCAATTGCAGTCGCTCCACACGCCCTCAATGAGAAAGGCGATGACCATGTCCATTCTAGGCAAACCCAAACTGACCGACCGTCAGCAGCAGATTCTGCAACTGATCCAGCGCACGATTGCACAAACTGGGGCCCCCCCGACCCGGGCGGAAATCGCTCAAAGCCTTGGCTTCAAGTCAGCCAATGCCGCAGAAGAACACTTGCAAGCGCTGGCCCGCAAAGGCGCCATTGAACTGGTTAGTGGGACCTCCCGAGGCATTCGTCTGCGTGGCGAAGGGATGCGTCAACTCCATTCACGACATGACTCGCAGATGGGGCTTCCTATCCCAGGCCTGGAGCAGTTGACTTTGCCGCTGGTTGGCCGTGTGGCTGCGGGATCCCCCATCTTGGCGCAAGAACACATTGACCAAAGCTACCAAGTCGAAGGCAGCCTGTTCGCCAGCCGCCCTGACTACCTGTTGAAGGTACGCGGTATGTCGATGCGTGACGCTGGCATTCTGGACGGCGACTTGCTGGCGGTTCAATCGACCCGAGAGGCGCGCAATGGACAAATTGTGGTCGCCCGACTTGGCGATGACGTCACGGTTAAGCGCTACTGGCGCGGGCCAGACCGCATCGAATTGCGCGCTGAAAACCCCGACTTCAAGACACTGGTCGTGATTCCGGGCGAACCCTTTGAAATCGAAGGTCTGGCGGTCGGCCTGATTCGCAACACCGTCATGCTCTGAAGGACACTAACCGATGGCTTCTCAAATCCTTTTGTTTCCCGAACCCACCGAGCGGACGCTGCGCCACCCTGGTAGCCATGCACCCGAGCGCCTGTCTTCATGCGCTCGCAAGTCAGAAGCCTCTGGGGCTGACGTCATTTCTTGGCAAGCGGCTGTGCGCATCCGCCGCAGCGACGCCGATGTGCGTCACCGCGACCAGGCAGGCCGCATGGTCATGTCGGGGCGCATGGCGGACGTATGCGCCGCACTCGACCAGATGGTGGCAATGGGTTAAGGCTCGCGCTGTGCGACGTGCAACGGCGCCCAAGGCGCCGTTTTTGATTCGGCAGCTCCCCACGCAAATTTGGAGCTCACTAGCAATTATGATTGTTGCTTTGCTCTTTCGAGTCAGACGTGGAACAAAACGACATGAGTCATTCATTTCAGCTGGTCGGTGTCGTCGGCGCTGGCGCCATGGGCAGAGGCATTGCGCAGATGGCAGTCCAAGCGGGTTGCAAAGTCCAAGTATTTGACAGCTCAACTCAGGCGAGTGAGGCCGCGCTCCAAAGTATCCAGCAGCAATGGGAACGCATGGCCGCGAAGGGCAAATGCACCCCAGAGCAGCTCGCCCAATGGAAGGCATCGCTCTTACCTGCGGCCACCCTCAGCGAACTCGCGTCATGTGACCTGATCATTGAAGCCATCGTTGAGCGCCTAGATGTCAAGCGTGATGTCTTCGCCCAACTCGAAGCCTTGGTGACCCCCACCGCCGTCTTGGCGACCAACACGTCATCGCTCTCGGTCACTGCGATCGCAGCGGGTCTTAAGCACCCAGAGCGCCTAGCGGGTTATCACTTTTTCAACCCGGTCCCGTTGATGCGTTTGGCCGAGATCATTCCCGGTATCAAGACGGACTCTGGGGTGTGTCAACGTTTGGATGCGTTGACGCGTGCGATGGGACACACCCCTGTGTTAGCGCAAGACACGCCTGGCTTCATCGTCAATCACGCGGGTCGCGCCTACGGCACGGAAGCCTTGCGCATTGTCAGCGAGAGCGTGAGCGACTTTGCCACGATCGACCGGATTCTGCGAGATCAAGCTGGCTTTCGCCTGGGCCCATTCGAACTCATGGACCTCACCGCCCTCGACGTCTCTCACCCGGTCATGGAATCGGTGTACCACCAATATTACGAAGAACCTCGCTACCGCCCCAGTGTGATCACTGCGCAGCGACTCGCTGGTGGCATCGTCGGCAAAAAGGTGGGCGAAGGTTTTTATCGCTACGAAGACGGTGTGGCCCAAGTTCCGGCTGAAGCCGAGACGCCCGTGGTGTCGAATATGCCGCCGGTGTGGGTGTCGCCCAAAGCGGCTCGCCGACCCGAGTTGTACCAACTGCTCAAACATCTGGATGCCCACATTGAAACCGGTGCCATGCCCAGCGATCAGGCGATCATCATCGTGGCGCCCTTGGGCATGGATGTCACCACCATCGCCGCCGTGGAACGTTTGGATCCAACGCGCACCATTGGCATCGATTTGCTGATGCCTGACGGCGCGGTCAAACGCCGAGTTCTGGCAACCAACCCGGCGACTCGTGAAGACATTCGCGATGCCGCGCACGCTCTGTTTGCACGAGACGGCAAGGCGGTCAGCGTCATCAAGGACTCTGGCGGATTCGTCACTCAACGCGTGCTGGCGGCCATCGTGAACATTGCCTCGGACATTTGCCAGCAAAGCATTTGCACCCCACAGGACCTTGACTTGGCCGTCTCGCTCGGCTTGGGCTATCCCAAAGGCCCATTGGCCTGGGGAGACGAGCTTGGTCCAACCAATGTGCTGGAAACACTCTTCAATTTACAAACGGTGTACGGTGACCCGCGCTATCGCCCTAGCCCCTGGCTGCGTCGACGAGGCGCCTTGGGTTTGTCGCTCACCCATCAGGAGATTTAAATGGCGGGACGACTCCTTGTGGGTGGCGAGAACCAAACCCTTGTGCTCACCATCAGCGACCCCGAATCGCGCAACGCAATCGGCCCAGACATCTATGCAGCTGGCGTCGAGGCCCTGAACGCCGCAGAAGCCAATCGCGACGTGCGCGCTGTCATCATCACAGGAGAAGGCCGACAATTTTGCGCAGGAGGCAACCTCAATCGATTACTGAACAACCGCCAACACGACCCACAAGTGCAAGCCGACAGCATCAATGGGTTCAACACTTGGATCGAGAGCATTCGGCACTTTCCCAAGCCCGTGATCGCCGCGGTTGAAGGCGCGGCTGCGGGTGCAGGCGCATCGGTTGCACTGGCCTGTGATGTGTTGGTTGCCGCCGAAGATGCGTTTTTGGTGATGGCATACGCCAACGTCGGTTTGTCTCCGGATGGTGGCGGCGCATGGAGTTTGGCCCGCCATTTACCCCGCGCCACGCAGATGCAAATGTTGATGCTGGGTGAACGCATGAACGCCAAGCGCTTATACGAACTGGGGGTGGTCAGCCACTTGAGCGCACCCGGTGAAGCCTTGAGTGCCGCCTTGAAAATCGCAGCCTCATTGACCGCACGTGCCCCCAATGTGATGGCGTCAATCAAAGACCTTTGCAACGAAGCGGTCGATGTCAACTTACACCAACATTTAGAAAACGAGCGCGAGCATTTCGTGCGCAACTTACACCACAGCAATGGTGGTGAAGGCATCCAAGCTTTCCTCGACAAGCGCCAACCACAGTACCGTTGACGCAGATGAACTCTGATTTGATTTGAAGGAACAAGGTCACATGAGCGACGCATACACCAGCACTCAGTCACTGAGACGACAGGTTTCAGATGAGCCGATTCTTACTATGGAAGAACGCGAGTCCATCAACGCAGGGCGTTGGTTTGGAACTCTTTCTCCATCACTGAGACACGACATACTTCGATGCGCCTACGTCAAACGCTACAAAGACGGCGACCTCATCTGTGCCAGGGGCGATCAGCCTATGGAATGGTTGGGTGTGTGTCGCGGAGCCGTGCGTGTGAGCTCGACATCGATCACCGGCAAGCAGATCACGTATACCTACGTGGAACCTGGTGTGTGGTTCGGGGATGTGGCGATGTTCGACGGGGATGCGCGAACGCACGACGCCTACGCGCATGGCGCGACGACGCTGCTGTGCGTGTCTCGTGCGGACTTTTTCAAAATTCTGCACTTGCACACCGAACTATACGAAGCGCTGATGCGTTTGCAAGCGCGCCGCATTCGCTCTTTGTTTGGTCTGGTCGAGGACCTGAACACCTTGCCGCTGCGTGCCAGACTGGCCAAACAATTGATGCACCTGGCGCGCTCCTACGGCGTGCCCTGTTTGAACACCAGCGGCGAGATTCGCATCGGGCTGCAGCTCGCGCAGGAAGAGCTCGCACAGCTGTTGGGAGCCTCACGCCAGCGCGTGAACCAAGAACTGAAAACAATGGAGCGCGAGGGCGCCATTCGCGTGGAGCCAGCTGGACTGGTGATTTGCGACCAGGCTCAGTTGATGCGCATCGTCGAAACCTCGGATTAAGCCGCGATTGCGGCCAACAGTGCCGCGACCTTGGGTTGAAGCCTGTGATTGAGACTTCAACCCATGACTGATCAAGCTGCATTCGTTGGCACCCGCGAGGTTGCCGAATCCCACCGCTTCGATGAGGCCGCGCTTGCGGGATACCTTCAGGACCACTTGCCTGGTTTCCAAGGCCCCTTGAAGGTTGAAATGTTCAAGGGTGGTCAAAGCAACCCGACCTACAAACTCATCACACCTGCTCGCACCTACGTGATGCGGGCCAAACCTGGCCCCGTGGCGAAGCTATTGCCATCGGCCCACGCCATTGAGCGCGAGTTTCGCGTCATGAAGGCATTGCACACAGTGAACTTCCCAGTGCCTGAAATGGGTGTGCTTTGCGAAGACGAAAGCGTCATCGGTCGCGCTTTCTTCGTCATGGAATTCAAAGCCGGACGGGTGCTTTGGGAGCAATCTCTGCCAGGCATGGAGCCCGCTCAGCGGCGCGAGATGTATTTGGAGCTCAACCGCGTCATGGCGCTCATGCACACCGTTGACGTGAACGCCGTTGGCTTGAGTGACTACGGCAAACCTGGCAATTATTTCGATCGACAAATTGGACGATGGTCTAAACAGTACGTGGCTTCCATCACCGACCCCATTCCGGAGATGGATCGCTTGATGGAGTGGTTGCCAGCGAACGTGCCCGCCCTCGCCCGCGATGAGAGTCGCGTGTCTATCGTGCACGGCGATTACAGACTAGACAACGTGATGTTTGACGCGCAAGAGCCGCGCATCATTGCCGTCCTCGATTGGGAGCTGTCCACGCTGGGGCACCCACTCGCCGATTTCAGTTACCACTGCATGGCATGGCACATCTCCCCCGGCGAATTTCGGGGCATCGGAGGTTTGGATCACGCCAAGCTGGGCATCCCTAGTGAGCGCGAGTACATCGAACTGTATTGCGCACACACCGGTTTCACCACGCCCGAGGAGCTCCAGCGCGACTGGAATTTTTACCTCGCCTACAACGCCTTCCGTCTCTCGGCGATTTTGCAAGGCATCGCCAAGCGCGTCCAATTGGGCACCGCTTCCAACGCACAAGCAGCGAAATCTGCTGCAGGCGCCCGCCCATTGGCGGAGCTGGCTTGGAAGTTTGCCCAGAAGCACGACGCGACTCAATGATTTTTCACAAAGGAGCTATCCATGCATTTTGAATACTCAGACAAGGTCAAGGACTTGCAAGCCCGCTTGCTCGCCTTCATGGATGAGCACGTCTACCCCAACGAAGAACGCTTCCATGAAGAGGTGGCGGCCAACCGCGCGGCTGGCAACGCTTGGATTCCAACCAAGATTGTCGAAGAACTCAAACCCAAGGCGCGCGCCGCTGGTTTATGGAACCTTTTCATTCCAAACTCTGCGCGTGTGCCCCAAGGCTTGACAAACCTTGAATACGCGCCCTTGTGCGAAATCATGGGGCGTGTGACCTGGGCGCCCGAAGTGTTCAACTGTTCTGCACCAGATACCGGCAACATGGAAACGCTGGAGCGCTATGCCAGCGAAGCCATCAAAGACGAATGGATGGAGCCGCTCTTGCGCGGCGAAATCCGCTCAGCGTTTTTGATGACCGAGCCTGAAGTCGCCTCCAGTGACGCCACCAATATCCAGTGCCGCATCGAAGACAAAGGCGACCATTACTTGATCAACGGTCGCAAATGGTGGAGCTCTGGTGCGGGTGACCCTCGCTGCAAGGTGTTCATCGTGATGGGCAAAACAGACCCCGAAGCGCCTCGCCACAGCCAGCAGTCCATGGTGGTGGTCCCCGCCGATACCCCAGGCATCAAGGTATTGCGTGCCCTGAGCGTGTTTGGCTACGACGACGCACCACACGGCCATATGGAAGTCCTGCTGGAGAACGTGAAGGTGCCCAAGGGCAACATTCTTCTGGGCGAAGGCCGAGGCTTTGAAATTGCTCAAGGCCGCTTGGGCCCAGGACGTATCCACCACTGTATGCGCTCGATCGGTGCCGCCGAGCGTGCGCTCGAATCGCTGTGCAAACGCGTCATGGCGCGCACCGCCTTTGGCAAACCGGTGTCACAGCAAGGCGTGTGGCAAGAGCGGATCGCGGAATCTCGCATCATGATCGAGCAGGCCCGCTTGCTCACGCTGAAAGCGGCTTACATGATGGACACGGTGGGCAACAAGATTGCCAAGGCAGAGATCGCCATGATCAAAGTGGTCGCACCCAACATCGCATTGAAAATTTTGGACTGGGCCATCCAGGCACACGGTGGCGGCGGCGTGTCACAAGACTTCCATCTGGCCAACACCTGGGCCCATCAACGCACGTTGCGCTTGGCGGATGGTCCGGACGAAGTCCACCGCGTCACCATCGCCAAGCTTGAGCTGGCGCGTCATGCCACATTGGCGGTCGAACCAGAGGCAGCCATCACACGCGGCTGCTGATCTCGTGAGACTGATGAACAGCACCTTCGGGTGCTGTTTTTTTGCCCCGCTGCCCCATACCGCGTGGCTTGCGCCACAATCGCCATCACACTCAACTTCTATTGGGAGATTCCAATGATCGACGTCTACTCATGGGCCACGCCCAACGGCCACAAAGTCCACATCATGCTCGAGGAGTGTGGTCAACGCGAAGGGCGCGATTGGCACGCTCACGCAGTGGATATCGGCCAAGGCCAACAGTTTGAACCGGCATTTTTAAAGATCAGTCCAAACAACAAAATCCCAGCGATGATCGATCGTCATGGTCCCGCAGGCAAACCTTTTCATTTGTTTGAATCGGGCGCCATCCTCGTATACCTCGCCAGCAAATTCGGCAAGTTTCTGCCTAAGTCAGACACGGCCAAGTTTGAAACCATGCAATGGCTGATGTTTCAAATGGGTGGTGTCGGTCCCATGCTGGGTCAGGCGCACCATTTCCGGGGCTATGCACCCGAAAAAATCGACTACGCCATCCAGCGTTACACCAACGAAGCCAAGCGCGTCTATGGCGTCATGGATCGACAAATTGAGCGCACTGGTGCATACATCGCCGGCAAGCAATACAGCATCGCAGACATCGCCATCTTTCCCTGGTTGCGTTCGTGGGAGCGCCAGGGCATTGATTGGGCCGACTACCCTGCATTGCACGCGTGGTTCCAAACCATCGAGCAACGCCCAGCGGTGCAACGTGGCGTCCAAATCTTGACGTCTCTGCGCAAAGAGCTCACCGACGACAAAGCCAGGCACCTTCTGTTCGGCGCGGGTCAGTACGAAAAGCGCTGAGCTTTGGCGCTCAGATGAGACCCTAAGGATCCATCAACAGGCTGCCCTTGGGCAGCCATTTTTTTGTTCAGTACCCATCACGGTCTTCGTGCCTGAACCAGCGCATCTAGGTGAAGCAGAGGGCACACCAACACGCCGTCGTGCCAACACCACTGCCGTTAGTGGGTCCCCTGGCCAAGTGCCCTTTTCAGCGCACGCACAGCGCTTTCTGGTGTCGTGAATACCGGCACGCTCACGTGCTGCCTCACCAGCGGCGCCGCCCGTGCCATCGAAAACTGCGCCAAAGCAATCGCCTGTGCGCCGGCCTGCTCAAGGCCTTGGGCAGCCGCAAGCACCGCAGCATCGTGCCCTGCCACATCCCCTTGGTTCAGGGCATCCAAGGCCTCAGCCACCAAGGCCGTTTGAACCTGCGTCTCTGCACTGAATTCCGCCGGCATGGTTTGCAGCGTGCCGGAGAAAGAGGCGATCAACCCAATCTGCTGGGTGTGGCTTTCGGCCTCCAAAATCATCGCTTCATTGGGCTTGAACACCGGCAAGTGGGGGTGTCGCGCCTTGACCGCTTCAATACAAGGTCCAAAAGCCGAGCACGTGAACAAGATGCCATGAACACCTGTGGCCACCACATAGTCCGACAAATCTAAAAACCGCTGATGCATCGCGGCATCCAATCCTTGGCCAGATCCCGCCAAATCAGCAGACAAGCTATCGTCCAACACATTCATCCGAATGGCGTTCGGCCACTGTTCCGCCATGACGGT
>JBEAPX010000027.1:0-4012 GCA_041164205.1 Pseudomonadota bacterium | reverse complement strand
TTCAAAGACGCGCGTTTCATTCGCGTGGCCGACAACGCCGCCGAGTTGCGCGACAACCGACGCGGAGAGGTTGAGATATTGGCGTCGGTTGGTCCCACGCTAGAGGCCATGCTAGAGCGCGCAGGCTCACGCCAAGGCGCGAGCGCCGTCACGGACTGGCAGCAAGCCCTACATCAAAAGCACCAAGCGAGATCCATTCAATACCAAGAAGCCATGCGCCACGCACCCACAGGCAGCGACGGCTTGATGCACCCCAACATGTTGCTGGCTGCGCTGCGCGATGCGTTGCCTGCGCCCACCACCGTGGTCGCCGATGGGGGGGACTTCTTGAGCTTTGCGCGCGTGGGCTTGCCTGGCCAAACCTACCTAGACCCGGGGCCGTTGGGCTGCATTGGTGTGGGCACCGCATTTGGCATTGCCGCGAGCCTGCACCAACACGATCACGCTGTGGTGGTGGCCACGGGTGATGGTGCTTTTGGCTTCAACGCCATGGAGGTCTGCACCGCGGCACGTCACCATGCGCCCGTGCTGATTGTGGTGGCCAACAATGGCTCATGGGCCATCGAAGTGCGTGACCAAGCCGAAACCCACGGCCAAGTGGTGGGCACCCATTTACAGTTCGCCGACTATGCGGCCATGGCCAAAGGCTTTGGCTTGCACGCGCAACGCGTGACCAAAGCCGAAGACTTACCGCAGGCCATCGCCACCGCGTTGGCCAATCGGCCCGCTTTGCTCGACGTATTGGTCACGCCTGAAGCCGTGTCATCTGACGCCAAATCGGGGCTGGCGTGGGTACCCGACTTGCAGGCCCTCAAGGCCTGGGACGACGCTGAGGAAGCTTGGCGTGGTGTCGCCTAAGGCAAGAGTTGGCGGGGGCACTCAGGCATCGCGCAGATCATGGCCAAGCACCCAGCCTGGCTAGCCCCTGCGACCTGATCAATTCAATTGTCGGGTGCCCAGCGTGGGAGCATTTCTCAACACACGAACGAAAAAGCCACCCGAAGGTGGCTAAGTCGTTGATTGACGCGAATTAAACTGGTGGGTGGTACAGGGATTGAACCTGTGACCCCTGCCGTGTGAAGGCAGTGCTCTACCGCTGAGCTAACCACCCGAACCGTGATTCGGTAAGCCTGAGATTATAGCGTGAAAATGGCGCCTAAATGAACCGCCAACAACTCAGCGAAATTAGTCTTGCCAAACGAGGGTACCGCCCGCCTCTTTCTCGATGTCAGCGAGCAGCGCAGCGTGTTGACTCAATTCGTTGGCATTGGCGGTGATGACGCTGAGTTGCAATGAACGAAGATCAATTTTTTGGCTGTCATCGGTTGAGGTGTCGTCATCAAATGCGTCGTGCTCAGAGCCCAACAATGCGTCCTGGCCCCGAGTCATGGCGATAAAGACGTCGGCCAGCAATTCGGCATCGAGCAATGCGCCGTGTAAGGTGCGGTTGCTGTTGTCAATGCCCAAGCGGTCGCACAACGCATCTAGGCTGTTGCGCTTGCCTGGATAAAACTCTTTGGCCATTGCCAGCGTGTCGATCACGTTGGAGGCGATTTCAGTGACTTTAGGAAGACCCAGTCGCTCAAATTCACTGTTTAAAAAACCGACGTCAAATGGCGCGTTGTGAATGATCAGTTCGGCCCCAGTCAAGTAGTCCACCAGCTCAGCTGAAATGGCCGCGAATTTAGGCTTGTCCAGCAAAAATTCGTTGGTGATGCCGTGCACTTTGAGCGCTTCTTCGTGGCTTTCGCGCTCCGGATTGATGTAATGGTGGAGGTTGTTACCGGTGAGTTTGCGGTTGAGCAGTTCGACACAGCCGATTTCGAGGATGCGATCGCCGTCCAAAGCGGACAGGCCGGTGGTCTCAGTATCAAGAACGATTTGGCGCACGTTAGTGGTTCTCTTTGGCGTGGTTGATGGAGTACTTGGGGATTTCTACCACGACATCTTTCAGACTCAAAATGGCCTGACAACTCAGGCGAGACTGCGGCTCAAGACCCCAGGCTCGATCCAGCAAGTCCTCTTCTAACTCATCCAATTCACCCAAAGAGTCAAACCCTTCGCGCACGATCACGTGACAGGTGGTGCAAGCGCAGCTCAACTCACACGCGTGTTCGATGTCGATGTCGTTGTCTAAGAGGGCTTCACAGATCGAGGTCCCTGCGGGCGCTTCAAGCGTGGCGCCTTGCGGGCAATATTCAGCGTGAGGTAACACTTTGATGACGGGCATCAGAACGACTCCAGTTTTTGGCCTGACAAGGCGCGGGCAATGCCCTGGTTCATGCGGGCTGCGGCGAAGGCCTCAGTGGCTTTGGCCAGCTTTTCGGTGGCCGCCTCGATGGCACCAGCGTCCTGCGATTGCGCGGCAGTCGCCGTCAACTCCGCAATGACGCTCTCGATCTCAGCACGCTCATTGTCCGTCAGCAATTGGCCGTCGGCATCGATGGCGCTGCGGGTCGCCAGCACCATGCGATCGGCATCCACTTTGGCCTCGACCAAGGCGCGGGCTTGGATGTCTTCTTGCGCGGTCGCGAAGCTGTCTTGAAGCATGGCCGCAATCTGATCATCGCTGAGGCCATAACTCGGTTTGATATCGATCGAGGCCTCGATGCCCGTTGCCATTTCTTTGGCACTGACCTGCAAGAGACCATCGGCATCGACGGTGAAGCTCACACGAATCCGAGCCGCACCTGCCGCCATCGGAGGAATCCCGCGCAACTCGAACCGCGCGAGACTGCGGCAATCTTGCACCAAGTCGCGCTCACCTTGCACCACGTGCAAGGCCAATGCGGTTTGACCGTCTTTGTATGTGGTGAAGTCTTGCGCGCGCGCGGTTGGAATGGTGGAGTTGCGCGGAACGATGCGCTCCACCAGCCCGCCCATGGTCTCCAATCCCAGAGACAACGGTGTGACATCCAGCAACAACATTTCGTCGGACGAATTGCCTGCCAATACGTGTGCTTGGCGGGCTGCGCCGATGGCCACCACCTCATCAGGGTTCAGGTTGACCAGGGGCTCGGCGCCGAAAAGGTCGCGCACGGCCTGGCGCACCACCGGCATCCGGGTTGAACCACCCACCATGACCACGCCTTTGATCTGGGTGGCATCGAGCTCAGCATCTCGCAACGCACGACGGGTCGCTTTCAGAGTGCGCTGGGTCAGTGCATCTGTGACGTCTTTGAAGACGCTGTGCGTGAGCACGACATCGACCACCCCTTGACTCAGGCCGGCATGGAGGCGCGTTTGCTCAGCCTCTTCGGATAAGGCCTCTTTGGCTTTGCGCGCCGCTTGCAACAGCACTGCTCGATCGGTATCGGGTAGGTCTTGTATTTCTCCCTGGCCACATTGCTTCCAAGCCCAGTTGGCCAAAGCACGGTCATAGTCGTCGCCGCCTAAGCTGGAGTCGCCGCCCGTCGCGATGACTTCGAATACGCCTTGGGACAACCTCAATATCGAAATGTCAAAGGTGCCACCCCCCAAGTCGTAGACGGCATAGATGCCCTCGGCGCCCTCGTCTAGCCCATATGCAATGGCGGCCGCAGTGGGTTCATTGATCAAGCGCAACACTTCAATGCCTGCCAATTGCGCCGCGTCTTTGGTGGCCTGGCGTTGTGCATCGTCAAAGTAAGCCGGCACGGTGATGACGGCACCAAAAACGTCGTCGTTGAAACTGTCTTCGGCACGGAACCGAAGCGTGGCCAATATCTCGGCGCTGACTTCCACGGGTGACTTCTCTCCCGCGATGGTTTGGACACTCGCCATCTGAGGGGTATCGAGCACGACATAGGGCAATTGATCGACTTGCGCAACGTCAGCGCGCGTTCGGCCCATCAGCCGCTTCACAGAGACAATGGTGTTGGCGGGATCACTGGCCTGCGCTTCAAGGGCTGAGTAGCCGATTTGGCGCCCCGGGCTCTGTTCGGTGTAACGCACTGCGCTGGGCAATAGCACCCGCCCCTGCTCGTCAGGGAGACATTCGGGAACGCCGTGGCGCATCGCGGCCACCAAAGAA
>JBEAPX010000026.1:0-3658 GCA_041164205.1 Pseudomonadota bacterium | reverse complement strand
TATGACCCTGGGTTGCTGTTTCCTATTCCTAGAGCGTTGGCGCGCGATGGGTTGGGGCTTTCGGGCGCCTTGCCCTTCATGGGGGTGGATACCTGGACAGCTTTTGAGTTGGGTTGGTTGAATACGAAGGGCAAGCCTCAGGTTGGCATCGCGCGCATTCACGTGCCCTGCGAGACGCCATTCATGATTGAGAGCAAGTCTTTCAAACTGTATTTGAACGGTTTCAACGCCCACCGGTTTGGGTCTGCAGAGGATGTGGCCAAGCGCATCGTGGAGGACATTCACCCGGTGTTGTGGGGCGGCGCATCCGGCGGCAAACCCACTGTCGAGCTGGTGTCGCCAGATGCATTTGCGCAGCAACGCATTGGTGAGCTGGAGGGCTTGAACTTGGATCGCCTAGATCTCGACATGGATGCCCCAGGACCCAACGGGCCCGTGCTCTCATGCGTCGACGATGACTCTGTTGTGGAGGAAACCTTGCGCAGTGACTTGGTGCGCGCATTGTGTCGAGTGACTGGTCAGCCCGATTGGGGCAGTATCCAGATCCGGTATGTCGGACGCGCGATTGACCAAGAGAAGTTGCTGCGTTATCTGATCACTTTTCGTGATCAACAGGAGTTTCATGAGCCACTGGCGGAGCGGATTTTTGTCGACATCTGGCGTTACTGCCAACCGATGAAGTTGCAGGTGTTGATTCGATTCACCCGGCGCGGTGGCATGGACATCAATCCGTTTCGCACCAGTTTTCCAAGTCCCACACCAGCTCAACATCGCCTCGCTCGCCAATGATGGTGTCGCGCTGACTCCTTGGAATTTGTCGAGGCGATGGGTGCGAAAGAGGGCGAGCAGGCGTTGGGGTCGAGACACGCCGCGGACACCCATGCAGGCCGAATTGGCGGTAAGGTCTGCCTAGAACACGGGCGATGTGTAGACGCAAGACCGCGTCAGCATGAGCCCAACCATCCTCTGTGGAGCCTGCGATGAATGAATTGGGCCGTTTGGAAGATTTGCCTCAGGAATACCGAGATGCACTGAAAGCACTCAACCTCGTGCCTCTGTGGCCGAGTTTGAGAGGGGTTTTGCCGCCGACCATCCCGACACGGCAGACCCGACCTACCCATTGGCCATACGCCACGATTAAGCCCCTGTTGTTGCAGGCGGGGCATCTGACACCCATTGAGAAGGCTGAGCGGCGGGTGCTGGTGTTGGCGAATCCTGGTCATGGTTTGGAGAAAATGCAAGCAAGCCCCGCCATTTACTTGGGGATGCAATTGCTGTTGCCGGGTGAGTGGGCGCCCTCTCACCGACACACGCCCAACGCAGTGCGCATGGTGGTTGAAGGCGAGGGGGCTTGGACGACTGTGGATGGCGAAAAGTGCCTGATGTCGCGCGGCGATCTGATTCTCACGCCTACTGGACTTTGGCATGAACATGGGCATGACGGGGATGAGCCCGTGGTGTGGCTTGATGTCCTCGATTTGCCACTGGTCTATTACATGGAAGCCAGTTATCACATCAATGGCGAGCGCCAAGTCCAGCACGCGGGCAGTGGGGATCGGGCTTATGCGCGCGGTGGCGTCGTGCCCACACCGGTATTTCAGCGCAACGCCAAGCGCTACCCCATGCTTCGTTATCCATGGGTGGAGGTCAAGGCGGCGTTGCAAGCAATGGCGGAGGATCGACCTGACCTCGAGTGCGTTCAGGTCACCTATGTCAACCCTGACACGGGTGAAGACGCTGAGAACATTTTGGGTTTCTACGCATTGATGTTGCGCCCTGGTCAGACATTACAGCTGCCCGCGCGTTCACCGGCTCAGGTGTTCCACCAGATTGAGGGCCGTGTCGAGGTCATGGTGGAATCCTATAACTTTGACTTGGCGCAAGCCGATACCTGCTGTGTGCCGGGCTATACACAGACTTGTCTGCGCAACTGCTCAGATGCTCATGCGGCATATGTTTTCATTGCCGATGAATCGCCGCTGCACCGCAAGTTGGGTGTGTACGAGACACGGGACTGAACACTGAGAGACGCCATAGTGCCTGCCCGAGCGATACACTCGCGGCTTGAAGCGGTGCGATCTTTCCGCGCCAAACGATCACCTCCAAGAGGACCCCAACATGAGCCAATACATCTGGAATCCCCCCGCCCCTGCTGCAGTCGCTGTGCGGGGTCGGACTGACTTATTTCCAGTGCACCGTTTGTACTTTGTGGGGCGCAACTACATGGCGCACGCTGAGGAGATGGGCAACCCCATTGACAAAGCGACGGCCCGCCCCTTTTACTTCACCAAAGCACCTCAAGCACTGACGCCCTCTGGTGCGACCATTCCTTACCCACCCGGCACCCAAAACTTCCACTACGAAATGGAGTTGGTCGTCGCGATTGGAGAGGGTGGATTTCGCATTCGCGCCGAAGATGCCCATCAACACATTTATGGCTACGCTGCAGGGCTGGATATGACGCGCCGTGACTTGCAGTTGGTGGCCCGTGACAAGGGCCGACCTTGGGATTTGGGCAAGGATTGCGAGCATTCAGCCGTGTGCACGGACATTGTTCCGATGCCTCACGTGGTGATCGAACGTGGCAGCATCTCGTTGGCGGTGAATGGCCAGACCAAACAAAGCTCTGATGTCAGTCAGTTGATTTGGAATATCCGCGAGATCATTGAAGACCTGTCGCAGTTTTATCACTTGCAGCCAGGTGATTTGATTTACACCGGAACCCCTGAAGGCGTGGGCCCAGTGGTCGCTGGGGACCGGATCACAGGCCAAGTCGAAGGCGTGTCTGAAATCGCACTCAACATTGGTCCCGCGGAGTGAGGCCAACCCACATCACGTGAATCCCATTCATACCAATGGAGTCAGACCCGAATGACGACAACTGCCATGAACCTCTTCACGTTCTTTCGAAGTGGTACCGCGCATCGGGTGCGCATTGCGCTTGCTTTGAAGGGCTTGAGCGCGAGCCATACCTACGTTGATTTGCGTGTCGATGAGCAGCTCGAGGCGTCTTATGCAGCAGTCAATCCACAAAAGCTTGTCCCAGCGTTGGTGATGGGTGACCAAGTGATGATCCAGTCGCCCGCGATATTGGAGTGGCTGGATGAGACCTATCCCCATCCGCCGTTGTTGCCGTCGGACCCCATTCGCCGTGCACACGTGAGGGCTTTGGCGGCCATGGTGGGCTGTGACATTCACCCGATCAATAACCGCCGAATTCTTCAATACCTGCGCCAGCAGTTTGGTGCCAGCGAAGATGCCATCAACGCTTGGTGCAGTCGCTGGATCAGCGATGGCTTTGACGCGTATGAGTCCATGCTGAGCCGAGACCCGGAACGGGGTGCCTTTAGCTGCGGTGATTCGCCATCCATGGCCGACCTGTACTTGGTTCCGCAAGTCGAGAGTGCTCGCCGCTTCAACGTGGATCTGTCACGCTGGCCGCTGATCAGTGCGATCGACGCGGCGTGTATGGCTTTGCCGGCATTTGCCGATGCAGCGCCATTGAGGCAAGCTGACGCACCTCAGTGAGGGGCGTCATGGCTCAAACGCCGTCGACCCTGTGACAAAGGGAGCGCGGCAGGTGGAGCCAACGTTGAGTCGCCGCTTTCAGGCTGTCGAGATCGCCTGTGGTCCAAAAGCTCAGCCGATCTGTCGGTTC
>JBEAPX010000025.1:0-5774 GCA_041164205.1 Pseudomonadota bacterium | reverse complement strand
GAACAGGACAGTGAAACGCCTTAGCGCCGATGATAGTGCGGATGCCCGTGTGAAAGTAGGACATCGTCAGGCTTTTATTCAACACACCCCCTGAGATAATCACTCAGGGGGTTTGTTTTTTATACGCGGTACTTGTTGCTCGTGTCTATTCGAGCAATGCTTGTCCTTTCCGCGATGAAACCGACGCTGAGGCGGCGGGAGCCCCCAGGCGATCACTTCTTTGGTTTCCTAGGCATCAAATACGATGTGATCTTCAGCCCGCAGTTGACCTGCCTTTATAAGCTGATGCAGTGCTGTGGCGAGCCATTCCTGTTCTGGAGATTTTGCCCCCCAATAGCCCACCGCATCTGCTTCGACGACTTGCCACCTTTGCGCCAACCCGAAGGTCAATGCGTCTCTCATCAGCGAAGCCTCGAGCACCCAAGCGGACAGTTGCCCCCAAGATGCCTGCTTTCGATCGAGCATCCAAAACTTAAGCAAGGCCTTCAGTGCGTGGTGCGTGTGCGTACCGGGATTGGCTCTGAATTTCTCGAGACGGGTCCGGGCTCGCTCCATTGCGGCCGGCACGTCAGTGATCAATGCACCGTGCCCGGGCAGAACGATCAGCGGGTCAAGGTCATGAATGATCTTGATCGTATTTTCTACGTCTGCATATGCGGAAACCCCATTCAGCTCGGGAAACACAATGCCAAATCCGTTCTCCCAAAGTGCATCCGCGCTGATCAAAATGCGTTCCGTCGAATCCCACAGCATGATGGCATGAGGATCATGTCCTGGGGCGGAGACCGATCGCCACTCCCTGCCGGCTAAGTTGAGCGTTGTGCTGTTGTCAATGGCTTGGGTCACTTGAAAGGGAGGGCACCTTTGGCCAGTGGACTGATAGCTTAAACGGCTTTCATTCCATGCCACGACATCAGCGTATTGCCCGATCGGAATGAGCGTTTCCACACCTGGGAAAACCTCTTGGAGTAGGGCGTTGCCACCGCAGTGATCACTATGCAGATGCGTGTTGATGATCCGAGTCACCTGGCGATTTGGCCAGGCATGTTGTAACAGGGAGAGCGTCTGGCCGGCGTGTGCCACGTATCCCGTGTCAACGCAATTGATTTCTTCAGCATCCCACAGCACCACGCTGTTGCTGGACAACCAACCACGTTCAAAAAACGCAATGCCTTCCGGCAGTTGAGGGTGAGTCACAGCGCGACTGGTCATTGTCACATTGTGACTGAAATCATTGAGAAACCCTTCCGGCAAGCCAGCCACATTCGTGTCAAAATACGGGTTATCCCTAGGTCATCCCAATATATGTCAACCACGTCGAAGCGAGCTCGTGCATCGGTGCCAAACAGGTGGTGCGCGAAGATTCATCAACTGACACCGCGCCACCGTGCAGCGATGGTGCAGCATCTTTTGTCGCTCTCAACGGAAGACCGCTATTTGAGATTTGGTTACGCGGCATCAGACGAACACATCATTGCCCACGTTGAAACCCTCAACTTTCAACATGCCACTTTGTTCGGTATTTTCAATCGGGCCCTTAAATTGGTCGCGTTAGCACAGACGGGGTTCACCTTAGACAGGCAATGCAACCGTTGCGCCGAGTTTGGTGTGTCGGTGTTGCAGGATTACAGAGGTCGGTCATACGGACGTGCGCTGTTTGAGCGGGCCGCCATGCACGCCCGCAACGAAGGGGTTGATCGATTCCTTGTCCATGCGTTGACCCAAAATCGCCCTATGCTGCACATCGCCAAATCTGCTGGTGCGGAAGTCGTGACTGAAGGTGATGAGTCACAGGCCATGATCCTGTTGCCAGCGGCCGATTTGGAGTCGCAAGTGACCGAGGTTTGGCAAGACAACTTAGCACGGCTCAGGTACGGTTTCCATAAGTGGTTGAAGCGGCTCAGCGGCCTCATCCCAACCAAACAGGGGTAAAACGGATTCGGTTATCCTTTAGCTATCGCAACTTTAGCCAGTCCCCAGTGCCTGACCCTCACCCTAGAAAACAGCCGTCCTCCTTCAATCGGCGCCCATCTTTATCTTGGTTCCAGCGATTGCTGCAGCTGGTAAGCCCCAAAGTCCAAAACACCGACGAACTGATTGACTCGCTCGCGCAAGCCGAAGAGCATGCCGTGATCGGCACCGACTCGCGCCTAATGATTGAAGGCGTTCTGCGGATGGCCAACATGACCGCTGGCGAAGTGATGGTCGCCGCACCGCGCGCTGACCTTATCGATATCGATGCCCCCCTGGAGGAGCTGTTTCACATTGTCATTGAGACTGCGCATTCCCGATTCCCTGTCTTTGAGGGGGATCGCGATAACATCATTGGCATTTTGTTGGCCAAGGACTTGTTAAAGCTCCAGCGTGCCCCCGATCTCAACTTGCGCAGTTTGTTGCGGCCTCCTGTTTTCGTGCCCGAAAGCAAGCGACTGAATGACTTGTTGCGGGACTTTCGGGGCAACCGAAATCACCTGGCCATGGTGATAGACGAGTTTGGTCGTTTGGCTGGCCTGATCACGATTGAGGATGTCTTGGAAGAAATCGTGGGTGAGATCGAAGATGAGTTCGACGAAGACGAAGAGTCAGGGGACATCTATCGGCTGGCAGATAAAACGTGGCGTGTCAGTGGCGACACATCCATCGAGCGCATCAACGAAGCGTTTGCCATTGACTTGCCTCACGACGAGTTCGAAACCATTGGCGGCTGGATTGCGCATCAAATGGGCCAGGTTCCCAAGCGAGGCGAATATTTCGATATTGAAGATAAGCGCTTTTGGGTGATGCACGCCCGCAGAGGTGCGGTCCGGTGGTTCAAGGTCATGCCTTTACCCGATGAATCGCAAGTCGACTGAGCCACTGGCACAAGCCCATTGGCCTTGGGCGTTGCTCGCGTTAGCGGGCCTCATGCAGGCGGCCTCACTCGCTTGGCCAGGCGCAGACCAAGTGACTTGGCACACCAAGATTGGACTGAGCTACGGGTCTGCGCAGCCGTACCTCCAATTTGCAGGAATGGCCTTGATGGTCAAAGTGCTGACTTGGGCCAAGAGCCCTTTGCAGGCCGCATTCTGGGCGTGGGGGTGCGGTACTGTGCAAGGGGTCAGCACCACTTGGTGGCTGTACATTGCGATGGCCACCTACGGCCAAGCGCCCATGGCTGCCGCCGTGTTCGGACTCCTGTTGTTGAACGGTGGTCTCGCGCTTTACCTCGCTGCCCTGGTCGCCTGGATGCATCGCAGCAACGCGTTCATCACCTGGCGCGCGCCATGGGCGTGGGCTGCTGCCTGCGTTCTCGCGGAGTGGGCTCGTGCCACCTGGTTCGATGGCTTCCCTTGGGGTGGTGCCGCTGTGGCGCACGTCGATGGACTGGGATTCTTAGCCCCTATTTTGGGTAGCTTGGGCGTTGGGGCTTTGGTCGCTGTGATGGCCGCGTGGTTCGCGGTCCTCCCTTGGAGTGGAAAAGGGAGCTTGAATGCGCTGCTTGTGGGGGCCTTGGCCGGTGTGTTGATCAGCCCAAAGCTGAATTGGTCCAATGTTGATTTGAGCGAAACCGCTCCCCTTCATCGGACTTCGATCACGCTATTGCAGGGGAATATCAATCAAGCGGACAAATTCGATTCGGCGAAAGGGATTCCAGACGCCTTGTCTTGGTACGGTGACGAATTGGCGCGACCAAGGCGCGGCATCACCATCGCACCTGAGACCGCCATTCCCTGGTTGCCTCAAAATGTCGAGCCGGCCTTCTGGCACAAGCTTTGGCAGCGACTCGCCGCAAGTGAGCACGCCGTCATTTTTGGTTTGCCAGTCGGATCGAAAGACCGGGGTTACTACAACGCCGCATGGTTTGTCCCCCCAGAGGACGCCGCACGCTTATCGAAGCGGCCTGAGCAGTATCCGTCAGTGCCACCCTCACAAAGGTATGCCAAAACGCATTTAGTGCCGTTTGGTGAGTACACGCCAGCCCTATTGGGGTGGTGGACTGGCGTGCTAGGCTTGCCACTCAATGGTTTTAGTGCCGGCAGCATGAACCAAGGGGTGCCCCAATGGGACGGGCAGCGTTGGGGCATCAATATTTGCTACGAGGATTTGTTCGGTGATGAACTGGCTGCGCGGATGTGGCAAACGCATCCCAATGTGTGGGTTAATTTGAGCAATATCGCCTGGTTTGGAGACACCGTGGCTGTCCCGCAACATCTGAATATCGCTCGCTGGCGTGCCCGAGAGTTGGGGCGTTCTACGGTCAGGGCGACCAACTCTGGCGCCACGGCCATCATCAATCACCTCGGGCAAGTTGAAGCCGCATTGCCGGCTTTTCAACGGGGCGTGCTCGAAGGGCAAGTCGAGGGTCGCGAAGGCTTGACGCCCTACGTCAGGTGGGCGGGTCGGTGGGGCCATTGGCCATGGGTCGTCGTTGCGTTGTGGGTGCTAGGGCTCGTCGAGTGGCGGCACCGTGCGCGTGACCGCGCTACCCGTAGAATCTAGGCTATTCAAACGGCCCTCAAGGGTCTTATGGCGCAAGCAAGGTCAGTATGTTGACATTCCAACAAATCATTTTGAAACTCCAGTCCTATTGGGACCAACAAGGGTGCGCGTTGCTGCAGCCCTACGATATGGAAGTGGGTGCGGGCACCAGCCACACCGCCACATTTTTGAGAGCGATTGGCCCGGAGCCTTGGAAGGCCGCCTATGTGCAACCGAGTCGGCGTCCCAAAGACGGTCGCTATGGCCAAAACCCCAATCGGCTTCAGCACTATTACCAATTTCAGGTGGTGTTGAAGCCCGCGCCAGCCAATATATTGGACCTCTATCTGGGCAGTCTTGAGGCACTTGGGTTTGACTTGAAAAAGAACGACGTGCGTTTCGTTGAGGATGATTGGGAGAACCCGACCCTCGGCGCTTGGGGACTGGGATGGGAAGTGTGGCTCAACGGCATGGAGGTGACTCAGTTCACATATTTCCAACAAGTGGGTGGCATCGATTGCCGTCCTGCGACCGGCGAGATCACCTACGGCCTTGAGCGCCTTGCGATGTACCTTCAAGGCGTCGAAAATGTGTACGACTTAAAGTGGACTGAAGACCTGTCATACGGGGATGTCTACCTGCAAAACGAGCAAGAACAGTCGGCATACAACTTTGAGCACAGTGATGTTGATTTCCTGTTCCACGCGTTCGATGCCCATGAACGCCAGGCCCAACACTTGATGACCCAGCAACTGGCTTTGCCGGCCTATGAGCAGGTTCTCAAAGCCGCCCACACGTTTAACTTGCTGGATGCACGTGGCGCGATTTCCGTGACTGAGCGTGCCGCATTCATCGGGCGAATCCGCAACCTGGCAAGGTCAGTGGCGCAAAGCTACTACGAAAGCCGTGAGCGACTCGGGTTCCCAATGGCCCCTAAAGAATGGGTGGCACAAATGCAGCCCAAAGCGGCTTGATGGCAGGACCCATAGGACAACAACATGAATTCAAACAACCTACTGGTTGAGCTCTTGGTCGAAGAGTTACCCCCCAAGGCGTTGAAAGGCTTGGGCAAGGCATTTGCACAACAGCTGTTGACCAGCCTTCAGCAGCAAGGCCTTGCCAAAGAGACCGCAGAACACCGCAGTTACGCCTCTCCACGCCGTTTGGCGGCGTGGGTGGGCGGCGTTGAGGCGCAAGCCCCCCACTTTCGGCAAACCCAAAAACTGATGCCGGTTGCGGTCGCTCTGGATGCCAGTGGTCAGGCCACTCCAGCGCTGCTCAAAAAGTTAGCAGGCTTGGGTCTGGACGCGTCGGTT
>JBEAPX010000024.1:0-3077 GCA_041164205.1 Pseudomonadota bacterium | reverse complement strand
CGCTCAAAGGCGCGGTCGAATTGCACTTCACTTACGACGAAGAGTTTGGTGGCGAATTGGGTCCAGGGTATTTGTTGCGTGAAAAATTGACCCAACCAGACCTCATGATCGCAGCTGGCTTTAGCTACCAAGTGGTCACTGCGCACAACGGTTGCTTACAAATGGAAGTCACCGTTCACGGCAACATGGCACACGCCGCTATCCCCGAGTCTGGCATTGACGCCATGCAAGGCGCTGTGCACTTGCTCAATGCTTTGTACGCCACCAATGAAGTCAACCGCACGGTGACCTCTCAAGTCGAAGGCATCAATCACCCTTACTTGAACATCGGCACCATCCAAGGCGGAACCAATACCAATGTCGTGCCTGGCAAGGTGAGCTTCAAACTGGATCGCCGCATGATCCCAGAAGAAGACCCCACCCAAGTCGAAGCGCATCTGCGCCAAGTCATGGCTGACGCAGTGGCCAGCTTTAACCAGGGGCGCAGCGATGCGGGCATCAGCATTGAGATCAAACGCATCTTGTTGTGCCGCGCCATGCAACCCCTGCCCGGCAATCAGCCTTTGGTTCATGCCTTGCAAAAGCACGGCGAGGCCATCTTTGGGGAACCGATCCCTGCCTTGGGCACCCCTCTCTACACAGACGTTCGCTTGTATGTCGAACAGGGTATCCCTGGTGTGATTTACGGCGCTGGCCCACGCACGGTTTTAGAAAGCCATGCCAAACGCGCCGACGAGCGCATCGACCTGGAAGACCTGCGCCGCGCCACCAAAGTGGTGGCACGCACCCTGCACGATTTGCTGTCTCAATAACCGCGCTGCCGCGGTCACGTCGGGGCAAAAAGTCAGGCCCCGGCGTTTTATGATGAATCTGTTGCACCCACCTGATTGTTTCAAAGAGAGTTCCCCATGAGCCAAGCCGAACAAGCCCTCAAGGAAGCCGCCCTGGAGTACCACCGTGCTCCCAAACACGGCAAGGTTTCCATCACGCCTCTCAAACCGCTGTCCAACCAACGCGATCTCTCGCTGGCCTATTCGCCAGGGGTTGCTTACCCTTGCTTGGCCATTGAAGCGGACCCCCATTTAGCGGCGCAGTACACATCCCGAGGCAACCTGGTCGGGGTGGTCACCAATGGCACAGCCGTGCTGGGTTTGGGCAACATTGGCCCCCTCGCCAGCAAGCCGGTGATGGAGGGCAAAGGGTGTTTGTTCAAGAAATTTGCAGACATCGATGTGTTTGACATCGAGCTGGCCGAGAATGATCCAGACAAGCTGGTTGACATCATTGCCTCGCTGGAGCCCACACTGGGGGGCATCAATCTCGAGGACATCAAAGCGCCAGAGTGCTTCTACATCGAGCGCAAATTGCGCGAGCGGATGAATATCCCGGTGTTCCACGACGACCAGCACGGCACCGCCATCATTTCAGCCGCAGCGCTGGTGAACGGTTTGGAACTGGTGAACAAGCGCATTGAAGACGTCAAGATCACGGTATCCGGCGCGGGAGCCGCCGCCATCGCCTGTTTGGACGTGATGGTGGGCTTGGGTGCCAACATCCAAAATATTTTTGTCTGCGACTCCAAGGGTGTGATCTACCAAGGCCGCCCGGGCGATTTAGATGAGTCCAAGGCCAAGTTCGCCCGAGAGACTTCAGACCGTACCCTGGCCGATGCCCTGCGCGGGGCAGACGTGTTCCTTGGCTGCTCTGCCCCAGGCGTCGTCACGGGTGACATGGTCAAGACCATGGCAGCGCAGCCCATTTTGCTGGCTCTGGCCAACCCCGAGCCTGAGATTCGCCCAGAAGAAGCATTGGCCGCCCGCCCAGACTGCATCATCGCAACGGGCCGTTCGGACTACCCCAACCAAGTCAACAATGTGCTTTGCTTCCCCTATATTTTCCGGGGAGCGTTGGATTGCGGCGCCACACGCATCACCGAAGAGATGAAGCTCGCCTGTGTGCGGCAAATCGCCGACTTGGCCAAGGCAGAAGTCAGCGATGAAGTGGCCGCGGCCTATGCAGGCCAAGAACTGCAGTTCGGTCCCAACTACATCATTCCTAAGCCCTTTGATTCACGCTTGATTTTGCGCATCGCGCCAGCCGTGGCCCAGGCTGCAGCAGACTCTGGCGTGGCCACCAGGCCAATCGAAGACTTTGACGCCTACCGCCAAAGCCTGTCTCGCTTTGTCTACCAAACCGGTATGTTGATGAAGCCCGTGTTTGGTCAAGCGAAAGCCAATCCCAAACGCGTCGCCATGGCCGACGGTGAAGACGAGCGCGCGCTGCGTGCCGCACAGCAAGCCTTGGACGAAGGCATTGCCATTCCCATTTTGATTGGGCGCCCCAATGTGATCGAGGCGCGTGCGGCCAAGGCAGGTTTGCGCTTTGTGCCCGGCAAAGATGTGGAAGTCGTGAACCCAGAGGACGACCCCCGTTTCCGGGCCTATTGGGAGCATTACCACGCCCTCATGGGCCGCAACGGTGTGACACCCGCCATGGCTAAAAGCGCTGTGCGCCGCTCCAACACATTGATCGCCTCGATCATGGTGGCCGTTGGTGACGCCGACGCCATGCTGTGCGGCCTGGTGGGCCAGTACGACATGCACCTCGAGCGCATCATGAGCGTGATCGGAAAGAGCAAAAAATCTCCCACCATCGCCGCATTGAATGCGCTGGTACTGGGCGACCGCACTCTGTTCGTGGCGGACACTTACGTCAACGAAGACCCCACCGCCCAGCAACTCGCAGACATCGCCAGCCTAGCGGCCGATGAATTGCAGCGCTTTGGCATTCCTCCCAAGGTGGCCTTCTTGTCGCACTCAAGCTTTGGATCGAGCAAACGCGCTTCAGCGAAAAAAATGCGTTTGGCGCGCGACCTATTCGCGGCGATGCACCCAGACATCGAATGCGACGGGGAAATGACAGGCGACGCGGCGCTCTCGCCATCGATTCGGGAGGCGTATCTGCCAAGCTCAGTCTTGAAAGACTCCGCCAACGTCCTTATTTGCCCTAACTTGGATGCCGCGAACATCTTGTTCAGCGTCCTCAAAGTGATTGCAGCCGACGGTGTCACGGTGGGG
>JBEAPX010000023.1:0-12032 GCA_041164205.1 Pseudomonadota bacterium | reverse complement strand
TGAACAGCCTTGAGCTCTTGAATCCGTTTGTCCAAATCTTCCACGTTCAATGTCGGCGCGACCCATCCCGCTGCGCCCGCTGTATGAGCGGGCATCCCCTTGCCCAAATTTTGCAAAAAATCCCATCCCGGCATCATTGAGCCAAAAGGGTTTGGGAAAGGGTTGGTGTGGGGTCCACTCATAAAGGCTCCTGGTCGGTCGTTTGTTGGGCTTGACAGGGTCGATCCACGCCCCTGCTGGCCAGTCAAGGCATCCTACCCTTGGACTGGGACGTCGAGCAAGCGCTGCGCTTTAAGCGTCAGTCGTCGCGAAGGCTCACGATTGATAATTCGCCAACATGAACACCGCGGCAACCGAACGATCACTAGAACGCTGGCAAATTTTCGTCGGCGGGATGTGCGCGCTGGGTTTGACCCTAGGAATGGCGCGCTTTGCCTACACCCCCATGCTGCCGGTCATGCAGCGCGAAGCAGGGCTGAGCGTGGTGCTGGCCGGGTGGCTGGCGACAGTTAATTATTTGGGCTACATCTCAGGTGCGCTGTTGGCCTCTTGGATTGAGTCGCCCATGGCCCGCTATCGCTGCTACGTTTGGGGGCTGGTGCTGGGCGCACTCAGCACGGCGGCGATGGCCGTCTCAACCGAACCCTGGGTATGGCTGCTGTCGCGTTATTTGGGCGGTCTCAGTGGCGCGGCCGGAATGTTGCTGGGCTCCGGGCTGGTATTGGGCTGGTTGATGCGCCACGGACACCGCGCCGAATTGGGCGGGTACTTCACCGGCGCCGGGCTTTCGATCGTGCTCACCGGCCTGATGGCTCTGGCGTTTGTTTCCTTGCATTGGACTTGGGATGAACAATGGTGGGGCTACAGCGCCGTGGGGGCCATGCTGCTGGCCATTGCCTTGTACTTCCGCCCGGATCCGCCACCTGCGGTGGTCACCAGTGCAGCGTCTGCGGCACCCGTCAGCGCTCAATGGCTTTGGCGCATGGTGGCCATGTATTTTCTTGCTGGTGTGGGGTTCGCTGTGAGCGCCACCTACACCGTCGCGATGGTGGTTCGGGCCGCAGGCATGGGAGCACAAGGCCCGATTGCGTGGATTCTTGTGGGGGTTTTTGGCTCCGCAGGGGCCATCGTTTGGGACCGCATTGGGCGCAAACACGGCCAGATCAACGTCATCATGGTGGCGCTGGCTTTGCAATCCTTGTCTGTTTTCTTGCCGGCGTGGTCCGCTAGCTTGTGGAGCACCATCGCTGCCGCCGTGCTCTTTGGCTGCACGTTCTCTGGCATCGTCGCCACCAGCCTCGCCGTCGCCGGGAAAATGTCGCCCTCCAACCCTGGCAAAACCATGGCCAGGTTGACGCTTGCCTACGGGGTCGCCCAAGTCGTCGCCCCCGCGGCCACGGCGAGCGTCATTGCCACGACGGGGCGGGATACCTGGGCATTGGTGGCCACGGGAATCATGCTTCTGGTGGGCTCCTCCTTGCTTTGGCCGCTGCGCGAGCGCGGCGTGCATTGACCCCATGCCTTCATGCCCCGATGACGGTACTTTGATGAACCTACCCAGTACAAACACGCCATGACCATGCCGACATCTTGTTTCCACCTGGCTTTCAACGTGACGGATCTCGACATCGCCGAGCGGTTTTATGTCGATGTCTTGGGCGCCCAACCCGGACGACGCAGCGACACTTGGGTCGACGTGGTGTGGATGGGGCACCAGCTGTCGATGCACCTAGGCACACCATTTGCCACAGCCAACACCGGCTGCGTCGACACCCACATGGTCCCCATGCCACATTTCGGCTTGGTGGTCTTGCAAGCCGATTGGGAGGCCATGCGCGAACGCCTCGAAAGCCACCGCGTACCCATGGTGATTGAGCCTCAGGTTCGATTCAAAGGGCAGCCGGGCGAACAGTCCACTCTGTTTTTCAAAGACCCTTTTGGCAATCCAATTGAAATCAAAGGCTACCGCAGCTGGAAGGACGTCGCGGCCAGCACGTAAGCCCTCGCCGCAGCTGGTTCAACCCCGTGCGCCGGAGTCGACTACTCTGTCGTCTCGCCGGCTTGGTGGGCTGAGCCCGATGGGTGCTGCACAGTCTGCTCAATCGCACCAAACACGCTTTGCCCATCTCTGCCCTTCATCTCGAGGCGGATGGTGTCGCCCCACTGCATGAAGTCAGTCGTGGATTTGCCGTCAGTGATTTTTTCTATCATGCGCTTCTCGGCGATGCAACTGTAGCCATGGCTCCAGTCTTTGTTGCTGATGGTGCCACTGCCGACAATCGTGCCAGCTCGAGCTCGACGGGTCTTGCACATATGCGCCAAGATTTGTCCGAAGTGAAAGCCCATCTCGGCCCCCGCCTCGCACATACCCACTTTGCGCCCGTTCCAAATGCATTGCATCGTGAGATGCACCCGCCCATCTGACCAAGCGGCGCCTAACTCATCGGGCGTCACGGCAACCGGCCCCATCGTGGTGGCAGGTTTGCCTTGGAAGAAGCCGAATCCTGTGCTTAATTCCGCTGGAATCAAGCGGCGCAAACTCACATCATTGACCAGAGTCAGCAGCCGAATCGACTCTAGGGCTTGCTCAGGCGTGACGCCCATTGGCACATCGCCGGTGATCACCGCCAACTCAGCCTCAAAATCCACGCCCCAAGCGGTGTCTTGCACAACAATCGGATCGCGCGCACCTTGCAGGTCGTCGCTGCCACCCTGGTAGACCAGAGGGCGGGTCAAGTAGTCGGCTGGCATGTCGCTGTCATTGGCTTTGCCCACCAGCTCCAAATGATTCAAATAGGCTGAGCCATCTGCCCATTGATACGCGCGCGGCAGCGGCGCCATGCACATCTGCGGGTCAAACGGGAACGCGTGACGCGCCTTCCCTAGATTCAAGGTGAGGGACAAGTCCTCCAATTGCGGCGCAATAAAGTTCCAGTCGTCTAAGGCCTGCTGGAGGGTATTGGCGATGCCTGTCGCGTAATGGGCTTGGGACAAATCTCGTGACACCACCACCAGTTGCCCATCGCGTGAGCCATCTTTGTACGTCGCTAATTTCATATCAACCTTTAAATGGACGGGCCATTGATTCGCCAAGAATCAAACCCTGAGCATGGCGTGATTCTAGAATCCTCTGATGCAATCCACTGAGCCAAGACTCCAGATCGATAACACCCCAGCACAGGGTGCGACAGCGCCTTCATCTGAAGGTCGCGGTTCATCCAGACTGCGAGCACCGCACCAGGGCTGGCAATGGCGATGGGGCTGGCGTTGTCTTGCCCTGATGACAGGTTGGTGCGCTATGAGCCTGGCGCAGGCGGCGCCGTGGCAGCCACCCACCAATAGGGTCATCGACTACGACATCGAGGTGTCATCCAATGGGATTCAATTGCGAGGGGATGGCGAGCTGAGTTGGCGCCAAGAGGCGGGGGTTTACGAGGCCAAACTGATGGTGTCGGCCCTGATCTTTTTCAAGCGCACTCAAATCAGCCGAGGTACGGTCTCGAATGACGGGCTGGTGCCCCGGTCTTTCGAAGACCACAGAAAGCGCGTGGAGACGGTGCGATTTTCACCCGATCGCCAATTGATTCAATACAGCGATGGCTCGCAAAAGCCTTGGCCCGGTGACGGTCAAGATCGGGTCAGTATGTTGGTGGAGTTGGGGCGCCTTGCGCACAAGGCGCACCGGCAAGGCGATACGCACATTCGCCTACCTGTCAACGACGGCAAAAAGTGGCGTGTCTGGCAATTCACCCTTCGGGGCCCTGAGGCGATCTCCACCGGCAACGGGTCAATCCAAACCTGGCGACTGGAGCGCAGCGACCCAGAGCGCGGCTCTCAACAGGCCACCTTGTGGCTAGCACCCGAGCTGAGCTGGCTGCCAGCGAAGTTGCTGATCCAAGAGTCGAATGGCGACATTGCCACCCAAACACTGCGGTCACACCAACCGCTACCCTAACGGTTGCTTGGGCTTGCCCTCTGCCTTCTTTGCATTTCCACTGGCGCATCGGCTTAAGGAGCTCACATGGCCATCCCAACAGGCTCTTGAATTCTCAATCTGAACCCTTAAATTCAAACTGCTTTTGCTTTCACCGATGCTTAAACGGGCTTTCTCAACCCAAAACGGGTGTCGAAAATTCCATCCGGTTATGATGGTTGCGAGGTCTATGTTTTCACCTCTTGAGGTCCACACCATGAACATGCTTTACGACTCTGAAACGTTTTCTGTGGTGCATGTGGACGCCCACCCCGTGCACGAAGACGATCCCAGGCCGACTGGCCCACAGTTGCCGAGACACGGATTTGAGATCGTTGACAAACGGACCGGGAAAGAATTGTTTCTAGATGGCTCTTGGGCAGAGTTGTTTCAAGAACGCCTCACCGAATGGCAGCGGCAAGCACCCACCCAGGACGAAGTGGAAACCACCCTAGAGGGTTACGCCACGCTGGCGCAAAACCCTTTGATTTTGCACTGAGCCTGAGATGTGGCGGCGCAGAGACTGGTGCGGCGCAGTGCTGGCAAGTGGTGCGCTGAGCGCCTGCGCCCCCCTTGGGTTCCAAAATGCGGAACCATCGCCGCCCCCCTTCTCGCTCACGCGCATTCGAGCCGATGATGCGCTGTGGCGTGCGCCTGTTGTGTTGCTCGGAGAACAGCATGACGCACCCGCTCACCATGCATTGCAAGCCGCCGTGGTGAACGCATTCATCCAGCAGCAGCGCCTGCAAGCTTTGGTGCTGGAAATGGCCGATGCACCCCATCACACAGAAGGTTTGGCGACCAATGCCTCTGAAGCTCAAGTGCAGGAACGCCTAGCGTGGTCCCAGCAGGCATGGCCTTGGGCGGACTACTCCGCTGCCATCATGGCTGCAGTGCGAGTCGGCATACCTGTGCGAGGGGCAAATTTAAAACGCGCCGACATGGGGCGCGCCATGATGGATGCCCGCCTAGACGGGGCCGTGTCACAGGCCGCCCTGAAGGTCTTGCGAGAGGCTGTGAAAACAGGGCATTGCGATTTGCTTCCTGAATCGCAATGGGCTCCGATGGCGCGCATTCAAATCGCCAAAGACAAACGCATGGCGGAGACCATCCGCGCTCATGTGGTTGAGCACAAAACCGTCGTGGTGCTGTGTGGCAGTGCTCACGCGCACAAGCAGCATGGCATCCCTGCGCACCTACCCCGCGAACTGGCAAAGCAGGCGATCAGCGTGCATTTGCGCAGCGCCAACACTCCGGCCGCTGAACCCGGCACGTTTGATCGCGTATGGCTAACGGCTGCCGTACCAGAAAAAGACTACTGTGCGGACTTGCGCCAACGCTGGGGCAAGGCGGCGAGTCAATGACTTCTTAAGCGCACCACTGACCGGGAGGTGTCGCTCAGATCCAGCGCCTGACTTGATGGCAATAATCCACGAAAGCCTGTCCAAAATGGGCTCGCAATGCGGCCTCTTCGGCAGGAATTTGGAGAGCCGACATCCACCCCCAAAACACCAGCAGCCCCCAGCCAGCTGTCCAGTCCCCCAACCAACACCACCACCCGAGCAGCACCATCAGGTCGGCCAAATAAATGGGGTTGCGGCTTCGTGCGAAAACACCACCAGTCACCAGATGCTTGGCTTGCGACGGCATGAGCGGGTTGAACGTGGTGCGATGTCGCAGCATGGTCCACAAAGCCAGCACCATCCACCACCCCGCAGTCAATGCCATCGCCAAGCCCAGCGCCTGGTGAAAGGCCCACACGCCCGACCACCCGGGAATACTGGACGACGTCCACCCCATACCTGCAGCCGCAGCGAGCGTGACCACGGGCGGTGGGACCGCTGTGCGCCACGAAGCGGCCCAAAGGCTCACACGTGCCTCCGAACGGCGGCAGCCAGGGTATCGACCATCTGATCGATCTGACCTGGCTCGACGATAAACGGAGGACAGAAAACCAAGTTGTCACCCGCGGGCCGAACCAAAACACCATGGTGATAACAGTCCAAAAACACCTCATAGCCGCGCTTGCCCGGAGTGCCCTCTATGGGCGCCAATTCAACCGCCGCCGCCAAGCCAATCGACCGAATACTGACGACCCCAGGCATACCCGTGAACGCTTGGTGCATGGCGTCGCCGAGCAAAGGGCCCATCTTCGCCGCCCGATCAAACAACTGCTCTTCTTTGAGTAATTTGAGGGTTGCCACAGCTGCCGCGCAGGCCACCGGGTGTCCGGAATAGGTGTACCCGTGCGCGAACTCGGAAAGGTGCGCTGGTCCAGTCTCCAAGGCATCAAACAACGCCTTTTTAGCGATGATGCCACCGAGCGGAATCACGCCATTGGTCACACACTTGGCGAACGTCAAAATGTCAGGCGTGACACCAAAGAAATCCGCACCAAACGGCGCACCCAGACGGCCAAAACCGGTGATAACTTCATCAAAAATCAGCAAAATTCCGTGCTTGTCGCAAATTTGGCGCAAGCGCTGCAGGTAGCCCTTGGGTGGGATGTACCATCCCGCACTGCCGGCGACGGGTTCGACAATGATGGCAGCCACATTGCTGGGATCATGCAATGGCAATATGCGCTGCTCAAGGTCAGCCAACGGGTCAGTCGACCACTCCGGCAAAGCGTTGTGAATGAACGCGTGGTGAACGGGATCATGGATGAACTGCATATGGTCCACACGCGGCAACATCTGCGCACCAAAGGCTTTGCGGTTACCCCCAATGCCGCCCACACTCATCCCACCAAACCCGACCCCGTGGTAACCGCGTTCACGCCCGATAAACACGGTGCGATGCGCTTGTCCGTTGGCACGGTGATAAGCCAAGGCAAGTTTCAATGCCGTGTCTGCGGCCTCAGACCCCGAGTTACAAAACATGACCTTGTCCAGGCCATCGGGTGCCATATCCGCAATGGCTTTGGCCGCTGCAAACGCCTGGTCATTGGTGGACTGAAACGCGGTGGCGTAATCCAAACGTCCCAACTGTTGGGTGATGGCCTCTGCAATGGGGCGGCGGTTGTGTCCCAGCCCCACGCACCACAAGCCCGACACCCCATCGAGCACCTGCCGCCCGTCGTGGGTGGTGCAGTACATGCCATCGGCGGCCACCATGACACGGGGGTCGCGGCGAAAATCTTTGTTGGGCGTGAAAGGCACCCAGTGGTGATCGAAATTCAGTTCAGTGGCACCCACAGCGAGGCTCCTCATTTTGTTCATTTGAGCAACCATTCTGGCATGGACTCCTGTCGCCGTCACGCCCCAGTCACTCTTTCATCGACAGGCCGCACGGCCCTACACTGCGACAATGGTGATTGACTTTTTACACGCTAATCCATGAGCCCACGCATCCCTCCGATTCAGTGCCTCTTGACTTTTGAAGCCTTGGCGCGGTTGCGCAGTGTGACGCAAGCGGCAGAAGAGCTGTGCGTTACCCCGAGTGCAGTCAGCCACCGCGTTCGGCAGCTCGAGCAACAGTTGGGCGCCAAGCTATTCGGGCGCACGGACTTTTCTCTCACCACCGAGGGCAGCGAATATTTGGCGCACGTGCGCGAGGGCCTGACTTCATTGGCCCACTTCCCCACACATGACCTGGCACCGGGTCGGCGCAAGTTGCGGGTCGCGGTGACCCCAACGTTTGCTCGGTCGATCTTGATGCCGAGACTCAAGAGCTTTGCCGACGCCTACCCTGAGATCGACCTGACCCTACAGGTGTCCATTCCGCTGTTGGACGTGGTCGCAGAAGACGCTGACCTCACCATCCGCTATGGCACTGGCCGATACGCCGACGTCGAGCATGAGTGCATTTTGAAAGACGAAGTGACCCCCCTGGCCTCGCCTGCTTTTGTGCGCGAACGGGGTCCTTTTGAGTCGGTCCAGGATTTGGCCAATGAGCGACTTTTGAGATCCCCACTAGAGCCTTGGCGGACTTGGTTTGCCGCCCACGACTTGGATTGGCCAGAACCCATTGAAGGCTCGTCGTTTAATGACGTGGGGCTGATGTGCGATGCTGCCGCGCAATCGCTTGGCGTGGCCTTGGTTCGACTGCATTTGGGCGCTCCCTGGCTAGAAAACGGCAGCTTGGTCAGGCTCTTTGAACGCAATGTCCCAAGCCCGCACGCCCATTACCTGTGTTGGCGCAGTGGGGCGATGGAGCGGTGGGAATGCAGCTCATTTGCGGAATGGCTCAAAAAATCGCTGGTGTGATCGCCAATCGAACCCAGGCGAGATAAAAATTCGCTCACAACCACGTGTAAACCGTTTCATCCCACACCCAGGCCATTTCACCTAAACTGAAGCGATGAACACCGCAGTCGAAACCGCTCACGTTGCCCCTTCGAAGAAGCGCCAGCTTTTGGTCTTGGGGGCGTTGCGCAACCATCTGCCAGAGCACGCCTTGCTCTGGAACGGAGAAGACACCACCCCGTATGAGTGCGATGGCTTAACCGCTTATCGCCAGCGACCCATGATCGTGGCTCTGCCAGAAACAGAGGGCCAAGTGGCCGCAGTCCTGAGGACCTGCGCGGAAATGCAAGTCCCGGTGGTGGCGCGGGGGGCGGGCACCGGCCTATCGGGCGGAGCTTTGCCACACGCTCAGGGCGTCACGCTGTCACTGGCCAAGTTCAATCGCATCGTGCGCATCGATCCCCTGCGCCAGTTGGCAGTGGTGCAAAGCGGCGTGAGAAACCTGGCCATCAGCGAAGCGGCGGCGCAGCATGGCCTCTACTACGCCCCCGATCCCAGCAGCCAAATCGCCTGCACCATCGGTGGCAACGTCGCTGAAAACTCGGGTGGCGTGCATTGTCTCAAGTACGGCCTGACGTTGCACAACGTTCTGCAAATCAAAGGGTTCACTGTGGACGGGCACCCCGTCACGTTTGGCAGCGAAGCACTAGACACGCCGGGGTACGACCTGATGTCGGTCTTGATCGGTAGCGAGGGGATGCTCGCTGTGGTCACGGAAGTCACCGTCAAATTGGTTCCCAAGCCTGCGCTAGCAAGGTGCATCATGGCCAGCTTCGATGATGTGCGCAAAGCCGGCGACGCGGTCGCCGCAGTGATCGGCGCTGGCATTATTCCTGCAGGTCTTGAGATGATGGACAAGCCCATGACCGCGGCAGTGGAGGACTTTGTGCACGCGGGATACGACTTGAATGCTGAGGCTATCCTGCTGTGCGAGAGCGACGGCACTGAGCAAGAGGTGGAGGATGAAATCCAGCGCATGAGCGACGTTCTGCGCGCTGCCGGCGCCACGGCGATTGCCGTCAGCAAAGACGAAGCGGAAAGACTGCGGTTTTGGAGCGGTCGCAAAAATGCGTTTCCAGCATCAGGTCGGATCAGCCCAGACTACATGTGCATGGACTCCACCATCCCCCGCAAACGGTTGGCCGACATTCTCTTGGCCATTGCCGAGATGGAGAAAAAATACCAGCTGCGCTGTGCCAACGTGTTCCACGCTGGCGACGGCAACTTGCACCCATTGATTTTGTTTGATGCCAACGATCCAGATCAGCTGCATCGCTGCGAGTTGTTTGGTGCGGACATTTTGGAAACCAGCGTCGCCATGGGTGGCACGGTCACCGGAGAGCACGGCGTGGGCGTGGAGAAGCTCAATTCGATGTGCGTGCAATTCAGCCCCGAAGAGAACGCCCAAATGTTGGGGATCAAGGCAGCATTTGATCCCAGCGGCCTGCTGAATCCAGGCAAGTGCATCCCCACGCTCAACCGCTGCGCAGAGTACGGCAAGATGCTGGTTCGCGGCGGAAAATTAAACTTTCCGGAATTGGAGCGGTTTTAAGAGCCGCACTCCGACATGTCCATCATTCGGGGCTTCACCGCCTTGTTGTTGCTTCAAACAACGGGGGAGCTCTTGGCCCGCGGCTTGGGCCTGCCATTTCCCGGGCCGGTGGTTGGCATGGTGTTGTTGATTCCCGCACTTTTTTGGGCTCCGCTTCGCAGAGAGATCGGCGATGTCGCCCAATTTTTGCTGCAACACCTCTCGCTGCTTTTTGTGCCTGTGGGCGTAGGGGTGGTCACCCATCTTGGGCTGCTCGAGAGCGCCGGCCTGCGGCTCCTTTTGGTGATCGTCGTGTCCACCTGGATCGGACTGTGGGCCTGTGCCATGTGTCTGCGCGCACTGTGGCCAGACGATCCATCTCCCTCCACACCTGTTGCCGCATCCGACGGTGAAGCACCATGACGGATTTCGTCGAACTGTGGGTGTATCTTGCATCGACGCCACTGTTTGGCTTGACCGCCACTTTGGCGGTGTATGGGCTGGCTCACCACATTTACGTCACCAGTGCACACGCGCCTTGGGCCAATCCGGTCTTCATTTCTGTCGCGATCCTGGCCACCTCTTTGCATCTCACGGGTGTGGCTTATCCGACGTATTTTTCGGGCGCGCAATTCATCCACTTTTTACTTGGCCCTGCCGTGGTCGCGTTGGGGTGGCCTCTGTGGCAACGGCGCCATGAGTTGATGATTCATGGCTGGCGATTGCTCTTGGCGGCGCTGGTCGGCGGCGGTTGCGCGGCGGTGAGCGCTGGCGCCATCGCTTGGGCTGTCGATTTGCCGCCTGACGTCATTCGGTCCCTGGTGCCTAAGTCCATGACAGCACCGGTCGCCATGGGGGTGGCTGAAGCCATTGGTGGTGTGCCCGCACTGGCTGCGGTATTTGCGGTCATCACGGGCATGGTGGGCGCTTTGAGTGCCAAGTATCTGTTCACCTGGATGGGGCTGGGACACAGCCCGCGCGATTGGCGCATTCGCGGTTTCGCGCTCGGTACAGCGGCCCACGGCATCGGCGCAGCCCGAGCCATGCAAGTGAACAACGATGCGGGGGCTTATGCCGGGCTGGGGCTTGGTTTGCAAGTGCTGCTGGCATCGATCTTGATTCCATTGGTGCTCAACCATTGGCGATGAAACCGCAACGAAATCGGCCCTGACACTGGTCAAGCGCCCTAGGTTGGGCGCCAGATGAATCACACGTGCAACAGCAGGTGTCGACGCTCCCAAGGGCTGATGACTTCAAAAAATTCATGGTACTCAGCGGCCTTGATCGCGCAATAGGTTTCGATGAAATGCGACCCGAATAGCTCCGCCAGAGGCTCACATCTGCGCAATTTATCAATGGCGTCGTCCATGTGGGTGGGCAATTGCTGTGGTTGCTCATAGGCACTGCCTGCCAACGGCGCACTGGGTTCACAGCGCTCTTTCATGCCCAAATAGCCACAAGCCAAACTCACAGCCATCGCCAAATAGGGATTCACGTCGACACCGGCCAAGCGGTTCTCGACACGGCGATCTTGCGGATCTGCGTGCGGCACCCGCAAGCCACACGTGCGGTTGTCATAACCCCACTGCAAGTTGATGGGCGCCGAGGTGTAACGCGATAGGCGCCGATAACTGTTGACGTAGGGCGCAAAAAACAAAGTGGCCGCTGGCAAGTACTTTTGCAAGCCTCCGATGAAATGGCGAAACGTGGGGGACTCTGAGCCATCGCTGAGCGAGAAAATGTTTTCTCGCGTGTGGATGTTGACCACACTGTGGTGCAAGTGCATGGCACTGCCCGGCTGACCTTGCATGGGTTTGGCCATGAATGTGGCATACATCTGATGGCGAATGGCCACCTCGCGAATCGTGCGCTTGAACAAAAACACTTGGTCCGCCAATGCCAAGGGCTCGCCATGGTCGAGATTGATCTCCATTTGCGCAGTGCCCATCTCGTGAATCAGCGTATCCAATTGAATGCCTTGCGCTTCACACCAGTCGTACATCACATCGAAAATATCGTCATACTCGTTCACCGAGTCGATCGAAAAACTTTGCATCCCGGCTTCGGTTCGCTTGGTGCGACCGATGGGCGGCTTGAGCGGAATGTCTTCATCGGGCTCAATTTGGACCAGATAAAACTCCATCTCAGGGGCCACGATGGGCGCCCAACCCTCCTGCTCGTAGGACCTCAATATGCGCTTGAGGACGTGCCGCGGCGAGAGGTCGACAGCCTGACCATCAAAGCGGACACAATCATGGATGATTTGCGCCGTGGGCTCTTT
>JBEAPX010000022.1:0-7337 GCA_041164205.1 Pseudomonadota bacterium | reverse complement strand
AGGAGCTGAGATTGCAGCTCATGTACCCGACCGTGTTCGATGCGCTGGACAAAAAAAACCTGCGTTAGACGCAGGCTTTTAAATCATCAGCGAAGGCGCGTCACACAAACACCCCGGCGGTATCTTGCATCCGTGCAGATACCTCCCCTAGGTGGTGGTGGCTGTCGCCAAACACCATTTCTAGCTGGGTCAACGCCTTGAAATAATGGCTAGCAATGTACTCATCAGTGACGCCAATACCGCCGTGCATTTGCACTGACTGCTGACCGACAAATCGCATACTCTGTCCCAGCTGATATTTGGCGCGCGACATCGCCATACGGCGCTCGTCTGCGGGCGCATTGACCTTCAGTGTGGCGTAGTAGCTCATGGAGCGCGCCAACTCAAGTTGCATCTTCATGTCGGCCAAGCGGTGGCGCAAAGCCTGAAACGATCCAATCGCTACACCGAACTGCTTGCGCGTATTCAAATACTCTGCAGTCAATGCAAACGTCTTGTCCATCACACCGACGGCATAGGCAGACACCAGAGCGATGCCCACGTCCACCGCGTGCTCTAGGGCGTCGCTGCCATGCGCAGTGACCAAAGTGGCTTGGACACCTTGGAAGTCGATATCTGCAGCCGCGGAGCCATCTTGCGTGATGTAACTGCTGCGCTGAACACCGCTCGCGTTGGCATCCACTACAAATAGAGCCATCTGACCGTTCAGCTGGGCATTGACCAAAAATGCCTGGGCAAATTGACCTGCAGGAACGACATGTTTGACGCCAGTCAGTTGGTATCCATCGCCATTGGACTTGGCTTCTGCAGCGCAATGATCCAAGCGATAGCGTCCGCCGCGCTCTTGGTGAGCCAGCACCATGAGGACACTGCCGTCAGCGATTCGTGGCAACCAAGCAGACTTGGTGGCGGCATCGCCGTAGGCTTGCACAATGGACGAGCACATCAGGGTGTGCGCCAGGGGTTCCATCACAATGCCTGAGCCCATTGCTTCCATCGCGACCATCGCCTCGACGGGGCCCATATCCATGCCATCGTATTCGCCGCTGATCATCAAGCCGCAAAGGCCGAGTTCCGCCATTTCCGCATAAGCTTTCGCGCTGAATCCTCGCTCATCCTTGCAGATGCTGCGCCGACGATCAAAGTCATAAGCCTTATCCACCCAGCGCGTGACAGCGTCACGCAACTGTTCCTGGTCGTCTGAAAAATTGAAATCCATGGTGTTCTCCTGATTCAGCCCAAGGCGATTTGCGCCACGATGTTGCGTTGCACTTCGTTGCTACCGCCGTAAATGGTGGTTTTGCGCATATTGAAATAATTGGCAGCCAGCGGTGCGCAATGCATCGCTCCACCAGGAAACCCACTCAAACCGTGTGCCTGATCGCCTTGCCAGCCGGCGTCCATGGCCTCAAAAATGAACGGCAAGGATGAAGGACCACCCGCCAACATCATCAACTCCGTGTACCGCTGCTGGATTTCACTGCCCTTGATTTTCAGAAGGCCAGCGATGTCCATGGCTTTCTTGCCGCTGGTTTCTGCGGACAGGACGCGCAACACCATCATTTCGAGCGCGACGATGTCGACTTCGAGTCGGGCAATATCGTCTCGGAAGCGCTGGTCTTCCCAGACACCCTCTTGCTTTGCGATGCGCTTGAGTCGTTCGAGTTCACGCTTGGCCCGGTTGACATCCGCGATGTTGGTGCGCTCGTGAGCCAGCAGGAACTTCGCATACGTCCATCCCTGATTCTCTTCACCCACCAAATTTTCGGCAGGTACTTTGACGTTGTCAAAAAACACCTCGTTGACTTCGCACTCGCCATCGAGCAATCGAATCGGTCGCACCGTCACACCTGGCGACTTCATATCGATCAGCAGGAACGAAATTCCTTTTTGGGGTTTGCACTCCGTGTCTGTTCGCACGAGGCAGAAGATCCACTCGCCGTACTGCCCCAAAGTTGTCCAGGTCTTTTGGCCGTTGACAATGTAGTGATCACCCTGGCGCTCAGCTCGGGTTTTAAGCGAGGCCAAATCTGAGCCAGAGCCGGGTTCGCTGTAGCCTTGGCTCCACCACACTTCACCACTTGCAATCCCTGGCAGGAAACGCTGTTGCTGCTCTGCATTGCCAAACGCCATGATCACAGGAGCCACCATCACTGGCCCAAAGGGAACGATTCGAGGGGCGCCGGCCAATGCGCACTCTTCTTCAAATAGGTGGCGTTGCACGGCGTCCCATCCGGGGCCGCCAAATTGGGTGGGCCAGGCATAGCCGAGCCAGCCTTTTTTGCCCAGTATTTTTGCCCACGTCTGCATGTCATCGCGGGTGAGGCGTTGTGCCTGGTGTACCTTGGTTGAGAGAGACTCGGGCAAGTTCTCTCTGACCCAGGCGCGTACCTCATCTCGAAACGCCAATTGTTCCGGGGTAAAAGCCAAATCCATGGCGGCTCCTTGTGCTGGAAAGCGGCTCATGTGCACCGCTTTCGGGGTTGACTGAAAGTAACAGATTGCGTTTTAGCACGACCGTTCGTTTTTTTCAGTCGGTCAGGTGACAAAAGGGCAATCAAATGAAAGGGCATTGCCCCAATGCGGAGTGAACGGTGACCCGGTTGCCTCGTTACACTTCGGGAATGACTGCCCCTGGCTTACAACCCATTGTGATTCTGATTTCAGGCTCCGGCTCCAATATGGAGGCACTGCTGGATGCATCTCACCGCCAGAGCTGGTCCGATCGCTGGGCGGCAGAAGTGGTGGGGGTTGTGAGCAATCGCCCCCAAGCAGGAGGGCTAGCCAAGGCCGCAGCTCGGGGCATCGCCACTCAAGTCTTAGACCATCGGGCATTTGAAAGCCGAGAGGCTTTTGATCTGGCGTTGATCGAGTGCATCGACAAAATGGCGCCACCGAATGCCCGGCCGCCGTTGGTCATTTTGGCTGGGTTCATGCGGATCTTGACTCCTGCGTTCGTATCGCATTTTGAAGGCAGGCTGCTCAATATTCACCCTAGCCTGCTCCCCGCTTTTCCTGGCTTACATACCCACGCGCGTGCGATTGAAATGGGGTGCCGTTTCGCTGGCGCGACCGTCCACGAAGTCACTGCTGAGCTGGATCACGGCACCATTCTCGAGCAGGCGGTGGTGCCTGTATTGCCCGAAGACACGCCCGAGACTTTGGCTGCCCGTGTGTTAACGCAAGAACATCGGATATACCCGCGTGCCGTGGAAGCCTGGTTGGCGCGTCACGCCGTGCGTTGACTGTGGATGGGTTGGGGCGATCCCGTCACTGCCGTCGCAGCCAAGCCGCGTGCTCGACTTTGAGGCATCGATCCATCACTACTTGAAGACCGGCCTCTAGAGCGATTTGTTGTGCCTCCAGGCTGAAAATCCCCTGCTGCAACCACAATGATTTCGCCCCAATCGCAACGGCCTCGCGCGCAATCGGTGGTGTGTCCGATGAGGGGCGAAACACGTTCACCATGTCCACGGGCATGGGAATGCTGGCCAGATCCGGCCAACACGGTTGACCCAACACTTCGCTGTAGCGGGGATTCACGGGAATCACTTGATAGCCTGCTTGCTGCATATACAGGGACACGAAGTGACTTGGCTTTTCAGCGCGGTCAGAGATACCGACCACCGCAATGGTTCGAGTCTGATTCAGCAGTTTGGCGATGTCGGCTTGCATGAGGTTTGACCTATTGTGCGTGGCAGCCTTAGCGTGACTGCATGATCAAGCCCGCGTGCTCGCGCATCGTGTGGAACTTGATCTTGGGCCAATTCGCTTCTACGGCACGCAATGTGGCACTGTGATCCACCAACAACGTCGGCGCATCCACTGCATCTAAAGCAATCCGATGGGCGTTGGCGTCCATGAACCTTTTGAGCTCGGCCTCACCGCCATCGGCTGGGTCGCAGGTGATCCAACGCGCCAGCGTGTAATTGCTGCCGCTGATGCGGGCCTTGACGCCGTATTCGGTCTCAAGCCGTTGCGCTACAACTTCAAACTGCAGCTGACCGATGGCACCGAGTAGGAGCATCGTCCCAGCGATGGGACGAAACACTTGAATGGCGCCCTCTTCGCCCAGCTGAGTCAAACCTGCCCGCAATTGCTTGCTTCGCAGCGGGTCGGCGACTTCTACGGTGCGGATCATTTCAGGCGCAAAAAATGGGAGCCCCGTGTACTGCAGGTTCTCGCCCTCGGTCAGAGTGTCGCCCAATTGCAAAACGCCATGGTTAGGGATGCCAATGATGTCGCCCGCAAACGCTTCCTCGAGCAGCTCGCGTCGCTGGCTCAAAAAGTTGACCACGGTGTTGGGCTTGATGTCTTTGCCCGAGCGCACCACGTGCAGTTTCATCCCTCGGGTGAAATGCCCGCTCGCCAGGCGCAAGAAGGCGATCCGATCTCGGTGGGCAGGGTCCATGTTCGCCTGAATTTTGAATACCACCCCAGAAAATTTCGACTCGGTGGGTTCCACGCTTCGCTGCAGTGCCTCGCGTGTCGCTGGTGGAGGCGCCAGCTCGACCAAGGCATCCAAAATTTCTTGGACGCCAAAGTTGTTCACTGCAGAGCCAAAGAAAACGGGCGTTTGTTCGCCCGACAAAAAAGCACGGTGATCAAACTCGGGGGCTGCCTCATCAAGCAGTTCCAACTCGCCACGAGCCTCTTCAAATTCAGCGCCAAAGCGGGCCATGGCACCGGGGTTATCACGGCCTGCCAGAATTTCTTCTTCTCCTCCGCGCTTGTCATCGCCCGCCACAAACACCCGCATATGATCGGCTCGGCGATCGTAGACCCCATGAAATCGCTTGCCCATGCCAACTGGCCAAGTGAACGGCACTGCGGTCATCCCGAGTTCGCGCTCCACCTCGTCCACCACGTCCAACGGTGCTTGGACTTCGCGGTCCATTTTGTTGATGAAAGTTAGGATTGGCGTATTGCGAGCCCGGCACACTTGCAGGAGTCGACGGGTCTGAGGCTCCACACCGTTGGCGGCATCGATGACCATGAGGGCCGCGTCCACCGCCGTGAGCACCCGATAAGTATCTTCAGAAAAATCTTGGTGTCCTGGGGTGTCCAGCAAATTGATGACGCAGTCGCGGTACTCCATTTGCATCACCGAGCTGGCCACTGAAATGCCTCTTTGTTTTTCAATCTCCATCCAGTCACTGGTTGCGTGGCGCGCGGCCTTGCGGGCTTTGACGCTGCCCGCAATGTTGATCGCGCCTGAAAACAGCAGCAACTTTTCGGTCAGCGTGGTTTTGCCGGCGTCAGGGTGAGAAATGATGGCAAATGTGCGCCGGCGGCGCACTTGTTCAGCGAGATCAGTCATAGGGCATAGATTATCGACCATGGGACAATGGCGGTATGCGCCTCACCCATTTTTTAGATCACTCGACCCGCCTCCTGCAAGAGGTATTTCAATGGCAAGGACCAGCCGACGTCTGCGTCTCTCAATATGGCAGGAGTCACCGCGGTCTGGGCTCACACGACCGAGCTTTGCTGGCGGATGTCGTCTTCGCTGTGCTGCGCAACCGCTTGCGCTGGGAAGCGTTGGCTAAGCACTCTCCTTGGGGTCGATGGGAAACCTTGGCGTTGCTTGGCGCGCAAGACCAGATCGGCGCATGGGCGTCAGAGCTGAGCTCGGAGCAGGTGGCGTGGTTGTTGGGTGCGCGTGAACCGCTGCCGGCCGACACGCCACTGGACCAGCGTTGGAATTTGCCCCACTGGTTGATTGAGCGTTTACAAGCACAGGAAGGGGTGGACGTGCCTGCTTTGGCTGAGGCGCTTCAGCGACCGGCGCCGGTTGACCTTAGGGTCAATATCAACCAAACCAAGCGGGAAGCCGTGCTGCGAGCAATGCAAGCACAGGGCTGGGATGTGTCTCCGACGCCTTATTCACCTTGGGGCATTCGCATGACGCAACGTCGATCATTGACTTCAACGGAGTGGTTTGAACGTGGTGACATCGAGGTGCAGGACGAGGGTTCCCAGTTGTTGGCCTGGCTAGTGGGTGCCAAACGGTCCGAGGTCATTGCCGATTTTTGTGCTGGCGCGGGTGGCAAAACCTTGGCCATGGGCGCGATGATGCGAGGCCAAGGGCGTGTGTACGCCATGGATACCTCAGCCCATCGTTTGGAGGCCTTGCGTCCCCGTATGCTGAGGTCGGGTCTTCAGGAAATCTATTCATTGGCGATTGCAGACGAGAAAGACGCAAGACTGAAGCCCTTGCACCACAAGATGAATCGAGTCCTGGTGGACGCGCCTTGTTCGGGTTTGGGCACCGTGCGCCGCAGTCCCGAGATCAAGTGGCGCACACAGCCGCAGGACATCGAGCAGCTCTCCATTCAACAAGCATCAATCCTCGAGAGTGCGGCCAAACTGGTGCGCGATGGAGGGCGTTTGGTGTACGCGACCTGCAGCTTGTTAAAAGCCGAGAGTGAGAGAGTCGCTGAGGCGTTTGGCGCCACGCACAAAGACTTTGTCGCGTTACCGATGAGTGATCTGCTCAAGCCTCTCGTCAAAGATGACCTTCATCGTGCATCGATGATCAGTGAGGGGGGCTTGCGCCTTTGGCCCCATTTGCATGGAACGGATGGTTTCTATGCCGCAGTTTGGGAACGGCGTCGGTGAGTCTGCAGGACGCATTTCAAGTCACGCCGGTGGGATTTGTTGAAATGGCGTTGAAACCGTAAAATCAGAGGCTAAGCCGACAGATTCAAGAGTTCTGAATCGGGTGAGCCCCGGATGATGCCTACGCGGTCAAAATCCTCAAGCGAAAGTGTGGAAGATGGATATTTTTTTGAATTGGTTGAGCAACGGTTTGTTGAACGCATCGGGTTGGCAAATGGTGGTCTTCACTTTGGTCGCGACGCATATCACCATTGCGGCAGTCACGATTTATTTGCATCGACACCAAGCCCACCGTGCGCTTGACTTAGGTCCCATCCCTTCGCATTTTTTCCGCTTCTGGCTGTGGCTAACCACTGGGATGGTGACGCGTGAGTGGGTATCTATCCACCGCAAGCACCATGCCAAGTGTGAAACAGATGAAGATCCTCACAGCCCGGTTGCGCGCGGCATCAACACCGTCATGTGGCAGGGCGCGGAGTTGTATCGGGCTGAAGCAAAAAATGCCGAAACGGTGGCTCGCTTCAGCCATGGCACCCCAGACGACTGGGTCGAACGCAACGTGTACAGCCGATTCACGTGGCAAGGCGTTGGCTTAATGATGGTGATCAACTTGGCGCTTTTCGGTGGTCTCGGTTTAACCATTTGGGCTGTACAAATGGCATGGATTCCGTTCTGGGCTGCCGGCGTGATCAATGGCATCGGGCATTACTGGGGCT
>JBEAPX010000021.1:0-10889 GCA_041164205.1 Pseudomonadota bacterium | reverse complement strand
CTGGTCAAACACAATCCGATGTGGGCCTGGTGGGTATCGAATGGCGAACCTACATGAACCGCCATTGGTTTATCGCGTTGAGCACGGAAGCGGCCTACCAAGGCGCCAGCGCTGGATACATGGACATCATGGGTGGGGCAGGAATCAGCAGCAGGGTGAGCCCAGGCCTGTCGGTGTACGCCGACGCCATGATCGGTGGCGGCGGAGGTGGGGCCGTGAATACGGCCAGTGGCAAATTGGTAAACACCCGAGTCGGGGTCCAATTCGACTTGGGATACAACTGGATAGCGGATGCATCGGCGTCTCGGATAAAGGCGATCGACGGCCGATTTGCGGCGAGCACACTGGGCGTGGGGCTTGGATACCAATTCGGAGCCCCTCCCTCGCGCGATCCTGGGGGGCGATTGCGACACGATGTGCGACTGCGCTTGGGCAGCCAGACGTACCAAGGGATTGGCAACTGGCGCACGACCCAAGGTCAAGATATCGGCTTGCTTGGCGCGCAAATCGACTACATGGTGACCCCCAATTGGTACCTCAGCGGTCAAGCCATGGCGGCAGCCACTGGCGGAGCAGGCGCCTACATGACGGGACAAATGGGTGGTGGATACCGCACCCACCTCAGCGGCAGGACATTTGCCGAGGCAGAGGTGTTGGCCGGCGCCGCCGGAGGCGGAGGCTTATCCACAGGGTCAGGTGCGCTGGGCCAGCTCAATGTCAATTTGGGCTACCGGCTCACCCCCTCGATTGATCTTTTGGTGACTGCGGGTCGTGCGCAATCAACCAGCGGCAGCTTCAAAGCCAACGTGCTCGGCGTGAGCCTTGGCTATCGCTTGGGCATGTTCACGGCCAAGTGAGCATCGATTGCTTCACCGCATAGTGGCGAATGCGATCGTTTACTTGGAAGTTGAACGCGTTTGAGTGAAGGTATTCGCCAACACACTGGCGTGCTTCATCAGCACCTGAGTGTCTAAACCGACGGCGACAAACTGGGCACCCAATGCCAGGTAGTGCTCAGCCAGCCGGTTATCGACCGTCAAAATGCCTGGCGCTTTGCCCGCACGGATGATCTGTCCAATCGCCTGGTCAATGGCGGCCTTGACATCGGGGTGCCCTGCGTCACCGACATGTCCCATCGAAGCCGATAAGTCTGCTGGCCCAATAAAGACACCATCCACGCCTGGGGTTGCAGCAATCGCGTCAAGGTTGTGCAACCCCGTCACCGTTTCCACCTGCACCAACAAACACACTTCCTGGTTGGCTGCTTGGTAGTAATCGCGGTACTGCCCCCACCGCGAAGCCCTCCCCCCCGCCATGCCACGAATGCCGCCTTTGCCATCGTCTTGGGGATAGCGCACCGCCGCCACCAAGTTGGCTGCCTGCTCAGCCGTGTCCACCATGGGCACCAGCACAGTTTGTGCGCCCAAGTCGAGCACCTGCTTGATCCGACTGGCACTGTGGTCTGTCACCCGCACCACCGCATGGGTTGTTGGGTAGCCCGCAATGATTTGCAGTTGCATCAACTTGGTGTTGAGATCCATCGGTCCGTGCTCTCCGTCGATCAACAACCAATCAAAACCCGCAGCTGCACAAATCTCGGTGCTGTAGGGGCTAGCCAGGCTCAACCAAAAGCCAATTTGCGGCTGCTTGTCGGCAAGCGCCGCTTTGAATGTATTGGTGGGCGTGTTCATCAATAGCCTCATTGAAAGTTGAAGTGGAGTTGCCCCCACGGGCCGTAATCGGCTACGAATTCATCGCCGGCTTGTGCCGCCACTGGCCGGGTGAAAGACCCCGCCAACACAATGTGGCCCGCTTCTAGTCGTTCACCCCAAGGGGCCAACTTATTGGCCAGCCAAGCCACGCCTATCGCAGGATCCCCCTGAACCCCTGCCGCCAAGCCAGTTTCTTCTACCGTTCCGTTTTGCTTGAGGATCGCGCCACACCAAGCCAAATCAACGGCCCTGGGGTCGATGCGAGCATCGCCAATCACAATGGCAGCATTGGCGGCGTTGTCACTAATGGTGTCATAGACCTTGCGCATAGAGCCATCCTCCCGATCGAATTGTTCAATCCGAGAGTCAATGATTTCCACAGCAGGTGTCACATACTCAGTCGCCTCAATCACTTGTTGGACCGTGATGCGAGGTCCTTGTAGCGGCGCCTTGAGCACAAACGCCAACTCGACTTCGACCCGAGGTTTGATGAATTTGACCATCGGCAGGGTCAGCTTTGCACGGCCCGCACAGCGAAACAACATGTGATCCAACAATGTGCCGTAATCCGGCTCATCAATCTGACTGGCTTGTTGCATCGCCCGCGAGGTCAGGCCAATTTTGTGGCCAATGACTCTGGCGCCTTGCGCAACTTGATGGGTCACCCACGCGCGGCTCACGCGATAGCCATCCTCCATGTCCATCCCAGCAAAGCGCTTGGAAAAATGGCGTAGTTGGGTGCGCGTGCGCTGCGCTTGATCCAATTCAGCTGCCAGCTCATTCAATTGCTCAGGAGTCAGAACAGACATGGTTAGCCCTTAAATGCTGGATTAAACAAAGGGTGCAAGTTGCTCAATTTGCTGTTGTAGACCTCTTGCCCCACATCGACTTGCAAGGTCACACCGATGTGACGCTCAGGTAGCAAGGGCTCAAAAAAATCAACCACACATGCTTTCAAGGTATCGCCAACGTGTTGTTGAACACGCGCGCTTCGGCCTTGCCCCATTCGCAGATTGAGATAGACAAATGCATAGTCACCGCTGCCTCCAGCCGCCCTGCCAGCGTCGCCGCCGTCTGCAATCGCGTAATGCGCGGCCGGATAGGCCAACACCCTTGTGCCACCCAACGGAAAGACCGCCTCTGCGGATTCATCACGGCATTGGGCCATGGCATCCGCCAACTTCTGACACAGCTGGGTCATATTGACCTCTTGATCCAGTTGGCCGGTATAGAGAACAACAAGGTGTGGCATGTCCCAATTCCTCGGTTCAAAGCCGTGTGGCGATCGTGGTGTAGCCATCTGCGCGGCTGGCCACGGCGTGCGGCACCTGCGTGCCATCTTGAGGTGTCACTTCAAAAACAGCGTTCAACTGACCAGTCCCAGACGCGCCAAAGTAAGGCGTCACGATATCGACTGCCCCGTCATAAGCGGTCCAACCCAATGCCCCCATCATCATGGCGGTGTCGTGCATGAATCCTTCACCGTGGCCTTTGGCAGCGTATTCAGGGAGCATCTCGCAAAAGGCACGCCACTCTTTTCTTCGCCACATGTCGATCACGTGCTGATCGAGTTGCTCTAAAAAAGGACTCCAGACCTTGAACGCGTACTCGGGCGCTAAGCCATTTTGGGCAAACCGATGGCTCAACGACCCGCTGGCCAAAAGCGCCACTTTGCCTTCGTACTCCTGCTCAATCGCCCGCCGCATTTCCCAGCCTAAGCGCGCGCTGTCGTTCAAATAATGCGCCATGCACAACGCCGACACCGACACCACCTTGAAATGCTGATCCGCATTCATGTAACGCAGCGGCACCAGCGTCCCGTATTCTGGCCCCAAAGCGGTGTGCTCATGCGCCAGCGTTTCAACCCCTGCACGACTTGCGTGCTTGGCCAGCAAGTGTCCCAACGCCGGATTGCCAGGCGATTCGTACTCCATGAAATTGATGAAGTGGGGCAATTCGTTGCTCGTGTAGTCGCCCTTGAAGTGCGGCGCACAGTTGATGTGGTAGTTCGCATTCACCAACCAATGCGTGTCGCACACGACAAGCGTGTCAACACCCAGCGCTCGGCATCGGCGGCTGATTTCCAAATGGCCATCGATGGCGTCTTGGCGCGTACCCTGCCGAGGGCCTGGCAATTCACTCAGATACATCGAGGGCACGTGCGTGATTTTGGCAACCAGTGCGAGTTGTCCCATCTTCAAACTCCCCAGTGCGGAATGTGATGTCCACCCAACGACACGGCCACATTTTTAGGTTCACAAAAAACCTCGTAACTCCACGTGCCGCCTTCTCTTCCTGTGCCACTGGCTTTGGTGCCCCCAAATGGCTGACGCAAATCCCGTACGTTTTGACTGTTCACAAAACACATCCCTGCCTCAATCGCGGCAGCCACCCGATGCGCCCTGCCAATGTTCTCGGTCCATACATAGCTAGACAAACCATAGGGGATGTCATTTGCCAAGGCAATGGCGTGCGCCTCATCATCAAATGGAATCAAGCAGGCGACCGGGCCGAAAATCTCGTCTTGAGCGATCGCCATGCGGTTGTCCACATCGCCGAACACGGTTGGCCACACAAAGTTACCGTTTGCCATCGCAGGCGGCAAGCACTCGGCGTATTCGGGGCGCTGCGTGCCGCCGCAAAGCAACTGTGCGCCCTCCTTTTGACCGAGCTCGATGTAGTGCCTGACCTTGGCCAGATGGTTCTTAGAGATCATGGGCCCCACGGTGACGGCCTCATCCAAGGGGTCCCCCACCCGAATTCGCATCGCTCGCTCGGTGAATCGGCGTGAAAATTCCGCGTAAATGGAGCGCTGAACCAAAATGCGGCTGCCTGCAGTGCAGCGCTCGCCGTTGTTGCTGAAAATCATGAAAATTGCAGCATCCAAAGCGCGCTCAAATTCGGCATCTTCGAAGACCACAAACGGGGACTTGCCACCCAGCTCCATGCTGAATTTTTTCAGGCCAGCCGTTTGCACGATTCGGTTGCCTGTCGCGGTGGAGCCAGTGAACGATACCGCGCGCACATCTGGGTGCGCCACCAACGGCTCCCCAGCGTCTTTGCCATAGCCGTGAACCACATTGAGCACGCCCTCTGGCACCCCAGCTTCCATCGCCAAGCGCCCCAAAATATCGGCCGTGATGGGTGACAACTCAGACATCTTGAGAACCGCAGTGTTGCCAAAAGCCAAACAAGGTGCCGTTTTCCAAGTCGCCGTCATGAATGGCACGTTCCAAGGACTGATCAAGGCACAGACCCCCACGGGATGGAACAGTGTGTAGTTCAAGTGCGTCGGCGTTGGATAGGTGTGGCCGTCCACGCGCGTGCACATTTCGGCAAAGTAATAAAAATTATCGGCGGCACGTGGAATCAACTGCTTGCCCGTCTGTGCAATGACCTGCCCGGTATCTTGTGTCTCCCATTGAGCGATATGGGGTGCCTCCTTGGCGATGAGGTCACCGAGCTTGCGGATGATTTTGGCCCGCTCTGTGGCGGGCGTACCCGCCCATTTGGGGAAAGCAGCCTTTGCCGCTGCCACTGCTTGGTTCACCTCGTGCGCACCCCCTGCCGCCACGCTAGCGATGGGGGCCTGAGTGGCGGGATTGAGGGTGTCAAACCGCGCATCGGAATCGACCGATCGGCCATTGATCAGGTGTTGAATGTTCATGTTGGACTCGCCACTTCTTGGATGGTGTTTTGTAAGTCACCAATGCCTTCGATGGATGTCACCACCACATCACCATCGCGAACATTGATGACGCCATCAGGTGTGCCGGTAAGAATCAAATCCCCCGGATACAACGTCATGAATTGGCTGAAATATGCAATCAAATCGGCCACTCCAAAAATCATGTCTGCTGTAGACCCCTTCTGCGTGACTTGCCCATTGACGGTTGTTTGCAACGTCAAGTCCATTGGATTGCTGATGTCTGCAGCATCCACCAACCAAGGACCAATCGGCGTGCACGTCGGACGATTCTTAACCTTGAAATTAGGTCGGTACCAGTTCTCAAGGTAGTCGCGAATGGCATAGTCATTGGCCACGGTGTAACCACGAACATAGTCATATGCATGTTCTGCGCGAACGTGCTTGGCCTCTCGTCCAATCACAACGGCAAGCTCACACTCGTAATGCATATTTGAGACCTCAGCAGGACGCAACGTGATGCCGCGGTGCCCCATTAAAGAGGCGTCGCCCTTCAAAAACGCCAAGGGTTCAGTCGGCGGCTTGAATGCCAGCTCCTGTGCATGGTCCATGTAGTTGAGCCCAAGCGCTAGCACGGTCCGCGGCCGATGCGCAGGCATCGGTGCCAGCGGCGGCAGCCACACCACCTCATCCTGACCAACGCAACGCCCGTTGGCGAGAAGCAGTTGTCCATCTTTTTCGCGCGCATTCAAAATTTGCCCTGCCCAGGCCACTCTTGCGGTCTTCATGCTTGGACTCCTAACACCGTTTGCTCGAGGACCAATCCATGCTGAGCCTTGAGCGTGACGCGATCCCCTGCGCGCGCCAAAGGGCGGCTGCCATCGGCCAAACAGTCCAATCCCAACAACAGCACATCACCCGCGCGAAATGCCGTGAATTCCTCAAGCGTTTGGATCAGCTCCGGCACACCAAGGTAAAGGTCACGCCAGTTCACCTGCTGGACTTGCTGCTGATTGACCAGCACATCAACACCCAGGCTTTCCAACATCGGGGGGCCTTGCCAAGCAACGGCGGATGCGCCGATACCCAAAAAGCCATCCAGATTTTTGTACTTCACGGCCGGGCGGTAAAACTGCTCGTGTGGGATCGACCAATCTAAAAAAAGCGCCACCCGATCGACGCTGGCGCCTTCACCCAACATCAAACCCAGGGTGGCCCCTACCTCCAAGGCTTCCACGCCACTGGGCAAAGCCACTGCGCCGCCATGCGGGTTGAAGGTGTTGGCTGTCTTGATGTAAAGGACGGGCGCCTTGGGCATACCGCCATAGGGCGCTTGCTCAGCTCGGTCAGACCAGATGGCGCGCTCGCGTACAAAATTCAGCAAAACGCCATACACCGTTCCCTCAGGCAAGTGATCACAGTGCTTATGCTTCAGTGACATCGGTTCCCTCTTTCATTTCGATCAAATCATCGAGCATGGCGTAGAGCTCAGTCAGCCGCTCAGCGCCTAGGTGCGCGGACACCTCTTGGTACTGAAATTCGATCTCCACCGACAAGGCCCCCACCAGCGCGAGGCCTTTGGGTGAAGCCGCCACCCAAAAGCGGCGGGCGTCACGGGTTGAACGTTTGCGCACGACCAACCCATCTCGTTCCATGCGCGCCAGGATGCCGGTCAAGCTCGGCCCCAGTATGAATGCGCCCTTGGCCAAAGCCCCTGTTTCGATACCGCCGTCAACACCACAGTCAGCGCACTCATTTGACGACGCCCCTTGATCTGCAACGCGCGTGTGTGCCGCTCCTGCGGCCTCAGCCAACACGCGCAACACCCGCCATTGCTGGTCCGACAAGCCGTGGCGCCTGAGCGCAGGCCGCCGCCTTGCCATCAAAGCTTCCCGCGCCTGCAGCAGCAGTGCAGGTAGGTTGCGATGGGCGAAAGTTTGCATTGAGGTGGCACCGGTCGATGTATTTATTTAATATATTAAATGAATCAATGCGGGCGTGCAAGATCAGACCAACGCGCCCCTCCTGCATGGCGCACAAAGAGCCCCCCTATGACAAGCCACGGTGCCGCGAATGACGCTGAGACGACATATTCCCCACCCCAGCATGGCCAAGCCGCCGAGAAAACCGTCATAAACTCGAACGCAATCAGACAGTCACCTCACTGCTTACTCCACATCCACCCTACTCACCTCGGACACAGACAAAGGAATTTCCATGAGCCGTCTCCAAAACAAAGTCGCCCTCATCACCGGCGCAGCCCAGGGCATCGGCCTGGCCACCGCGCGCAAATTTGCAGCTGAAGGCGCCACCGTCATCATTTGCGATATGCGCCAAGACGGTGTGGATGCAGCGGTTCAAATCTGTCGCGGGGCCGGGGCTCAAGCGGATGGGTTCGTGATGGACGTGACGCAACGCGACATGGTGGATGGTGTGGTGGCCCAAGTGATCGATGGCTACGGGCGCATTGACGTGTTGGTCAACAATGCCGGCATCACGCAAGACGCCCGCTTACAAAAAATGACTGCCGAACAGTTTGACCGCGTGATTGACGTCAATTTGCGCGGCGTATTCAACTGCGCCCAAGCGGTCGCCGACACGATGGTGGCTCAAGGATCTGGTGTGATTTTGAACGCCTCTTCTGTGGTGGGCATTTACGGTAACTTTGGGCAAACCAATTACGCGGCGACCAAATTTGGTGTCATCGGATTCACCAAAACTTGGAGCCGCGAACTCGGCCCCAAAGGCGTTCGAACCAATGCTGTAGCGCCGGGATTTGTACGCACACCCATCTTGGATCCCATGCCGGCGAAAGTGATCCAAGGCATGGAAGAGCGCGTCCCACTCAAACGTCTGGGTCAACCTGAGGACATCGCCAATGTGTATGCGTTTTTAGCCAGCGACGAAGCCGCGTACATCAATGGGGCGGTCATTGAAGTCACAGGTGGGCTAACCATCTGACGCCATGTCGCCTCTCCCTCCCCCGAGCGAACCTCAAGACGCATTGGCGCTGAACGCCCCGCGTTCGCGGGCGGATTTGTTTTGGTCATTCAACGCATTGGCGCTGCAGGGCTTTGGCGGCGTGCTCGCCATCATCCAGCGCGAGCTCGTCGACAAAAAGAAATGGCTCACCCTGCAGCAATTCGCCGAAGATTGGGCCGTAGCCCAAGTGCTGCCTGGCCCCAATGTGATGAATCTCTCGCTCATGATCGGTGGCCGCCATTTTGGCTGGAGCGGTGCGGCCTGCGCACTCGCTGGCATGATCACGGCACCTGTCATCATTGTCTTACTGCTCGCCGCGGTGCTAGCGCAATGGGCAGACGCATCAGCCCTGCAGGGCGCTATGCGCGGCTTGGCCGCGGTGTCCGCAGGCATGATCGCAGCCGTGGGCTTGCGAATGAGCTTTGCGCTCAAAACACACCCCTTAGGTTTGGCCTGGTGTGTCGTATTGGCAGCCTTGACATTTGCCGCCGTGGCATTGTTGCGATGGCCCATGATTACTGTGCTCTTGGGGGCTGGCGTCTTGAGCGTGATGATGACCTACCGTCAATTGAGCGCCAAGAAGGGCGCGCCGTGAGGTCAATGCAATGAGCACAGCAGTCGATATCGCACTGTGGGGCCCTCAGGGCTGGGACCTCTTTTTGCATATGCTGACCTTATCACTCATGGCAATTGGCGGAGCGATTGTGGTTGCGCCAGACATGCATCGGTATTTGGTAGACGACCACCATTGGTTGAGCAACAGCGAGTTCAACTCTGCCATTGCACTGGCGCAAATGGCGCCTGGGCCCAATTTGACCTTCATTCCGGTTTTAGGTTGGATGGTTGGCGTGCACAGTGCCCAGTCTATGCAGTGGGCAGCCGGGCACTGGATCATGGGCGTTTTTGGCGCCATGCTGTGCCTGTTCGCCATGTTGTTGCCTTCGTCTGTATTGACCTATTCGGCCACGCAATGGGCGCACAAGCACCGAAAAAATCGTACCGTTGTTGCCTTTAGACAAGGGCTGCTGCCGGTGGTTCTTGGTCTCATGCTATCGACCGCTTATCTCATGAGCGCCCACATGACGTGGCAAGTCGGTTGGCGCGCGTGGTTGCTTTCCGTGGTGGTGGCGTTGGTGATTTGGCGTACCAAAATTCACCTGCTTTTGTTGCTCGGTGCAGGCGCAGCGATGGGCGCTTTGGGCTGGATTTAGGACGGTACCCACAAGCCCCCCACATACCGCCGCGTGATGCATTGGCCATCGCGTCGCCAAAGCACTGAAGAGCTCCCAGGAACAGGCGGGCCCCAAGACTCACCATCGAACATGCCCCGCTAGGCGACAGGAAGCCGATTGACAAGGGGGTACGATCGGCGCCTTCAACCAATCAGTGAGAGGGAATGATGCGAATTGCAGTGATGGGTGCTGGCGCCGTGGGCTGTTATTACGGAGGCATGTTGGCTCGAGCCGGTCATACCGTGACTTTGATCGGCCGCCCTTTCCATGTTGAGCCAATGAATGCCAAAGGCCTTCGCCTCGAGACCAGTGCATTTGACATCCACGTCAAGGTCCAAGCGAGTACAGACCCCAGTGCGATTTCAGAGACTGAAGCGCTTTTGTTTTGTGTGAAATCCAGCGACACCGAACTCGCTGGACAGGCAGTCAAGCCTCACCTCCCTTCAGGCATTCCTGTGTTGAGTTTGCAAAATGGTGTGGACAACGCGGACCGCCTGAGTCAAGTTCTTCAGCAACCCGTGATCGCCAGTGTGGTTTACGTCGGTACCGACATGGCTGGCCCTGGTCATGTGCGTCACCACGGTCGAGGAGAGCTGGTGCTTGGTGATCAACCCCAAAGTGCAAGCTGTTCTGCGTGGCTCGCCGCCGCAGGTATTCCGAACACCATTTCCCCAAACATCAAGGGTGCACTCTGGACCAAACTGATCATCAATGGCGTCTATAACGCACCTTCGGCCATCACCCAGCTGCCATATGGGCAATTGGTTCAAGTGCCTGGTATGTGGACTTTGATGCGTCAAGCCTACGACGAATGCATCGCCCTGGCCCAAGCGGCAGGCGTGGAACTGGATCAGCCGGTATGGCCAATGATCGAGACCATTGCTCAAACGATGCAAGGTCAATACTCGTCGACCTCGCAAGACTTGCAGAGATCAAAGCCCACTGAAATTGACCACCTCAATGGCAAGCTGGTTCGCCTCGGGGAGCAATTGGGAGTGCCAACGCCAACGCACCTCGGCTTATGGTCGTTGGTCAAAGGTCTAGAGCAACGCCAATGACCCCTACCCGCAGATCACCGTTCAAGCGTCAAAACCCCCGAGTGCCCCTCGTGGATGGCACCTGGGTGCCTCATGGGTGCCTCTGACTTGTACAGACCAAGACGCTAAGCACAGAACACCCCAGCACTTAAAATCCGCTATGCCGCGCGCACCCATCGCGCGCCATCACGCCACAGACGACACACACGGACCCCCTGCGCCTGGCGCCGCCCCTACTCGATAGAAAGTACAAGCATGCAATACGACATCTGCGCCATTG
>JBEAPX010000020.1:0-7156 GCA_041164205.1 Pseudomonadota bacterium | reverse complement strand
TACCGCGAGTTCAAGTACCAAGAAACTCTATTTGAGCTGTTTGCCAAGCAGTTCGAAATGGCCAAGCTTGATGAGTCGCGAGAGGGCGCAACGATACAAGTCGTCGACGCCGCCCAGCCGCCTGAATTGAAATCTAAACCCAAGAAAGCGCTGATTGCGATCTTGGCCTCGCTGGCCACGGGCTTTGCGCTCTTGCTGTTTGTGTTTGTGCGTCAAGCGCTGCGCAACGGCGCGCAGGACGAAGAGACGGCCACCAAGCTGATGGCGATCCGCACGGGTTTGAAGAGGGCATTGGGGCGGGCCTGATTGGCGGCAAGCCCATGCCAGGTCGATTCGGGGGCCATCCATTGACCTCGACACGCGCGTGAAAAGATCCATATGACGATATTAGTGACGGGCGGGGCTGGTTTTATCGGCGCCAACTTTGTTTTGGACTGGCTCTCTATGTCAAGTGAGTCGGTGATCAATCTCGATAAGTTGACCTACGCGGGCAATTTGATGACCTTATCGGGTCTGGATCAAGACCCGCGCCATGTCTTCGTTCGAGGGGATATCGCAGACAGTGATCTGGTCTCTCAGCTGTTGGAAGTGCATCAACCCCGCGCAGTGCTCAACTTCGCTGCCGAGAGCCACGTCGATCGTTCTATTCACGGCCCTGCGGATTTTGTGTTCACGAACGTGGTCGGCACGTTCAAGCTCTTGGAGTCTGTCCGAAGCTATTGGGACGCCCTGCCTGACACCCAGAAATCAACGTTCAGGTTTCTGCACGTCTCTACCGACGAGGTGTATGGGTCGCTTGAAAAGTCTGCCCCCGCCTTCACTGAAACGCATCGCTACGAACCCAATAGTCCATACAGCGCCAGCAAGGCAGCCTCAGACCACCTTGTCCGAGCCTGGCACCACACCTATGGCTTACCGGTCTTGACGACCAACTGCAGCAATAACTACGGGCCTTACCATTTCCCTGAAAAGTTGATCCCATTGATGATCGTCAATGCGCTTGCAGGCAAGGACTTGCCCGTGTATGGAGACGGCTTGCAGGTGCGCGACTGGCTCTATGTCAGGGACCATTGCAGTGCGATCCGCCGCGTGCTTGAGGCCGGTAAGCTGGGGGAGACCTATAACGTCGGGGGATGGAATGAAAAAACCAACATCGAGATTGTGCAGACCGTGTGCGCATTGTTAGATGAATTGAGCCCGCGCCCCGACGGCGAGTCTTACGCTCACCAAATCCGATTTGTGACGGATCGTCCTGGGCATGACCGACGCTATGCCATTGATGCCAGCAAGCTTGAGCGGGAGCTGGGATGGCGCCCAGCTGAAACCTTTGATACGGGTATTCGCAAGACGGTCGAATGGTATCTGGCCCATCAAGACTGGGTCCAAGCGGTCCAATCCGGCGCTTACATGGAATGGGTTGCGCAGCACTATCAGGGAGTGTCTGCGTGAGGCTGATGCTGCTGGGCCAGCAGGGCCAGGTTGGTTGGGAGCTCCAGAGGAGCTTGGCTCCGTTGGGGGCGATCATGGGCCTCGATCGCCATAGTTCGCCCGACTGTGGTGACCTTTCACGGCCAGAGGACGTGGCTGAGACCGTCTACAAATACAAGCCCGATGTCGTGGTGAACGCTGCCGCCTACACCGCTGTCGATCAAGCGGAATCGGATGTTGACGCCGCCCGAATCATTAACTCAAAGGCCCCCGCCATCTTGGCACAGGCTTGTCATGCCACGGGTGCGCTGTTGGTGCATTACTCTACCGATTACGTGTTTGACGGCAGTGGCTGCGAGCCGCGTACCGAAGGCGCCACCACCGGACCTCTCAATGTCTACGGACATACCAAGCTCGAGGGTGAGCAGGGCATCCTAGAGAGCGGTTGTCGCCATCTCATTTTTAGAACCAGCTGGGTCTACGGGACGCGCGGAGGAAACTTCGCTAAAACCATGCTGCGCCTGGCTAAAGAGCGTTCTCAGTTAAGCGTCATTGATGATCAAGTTGGTGCGCCGACGGGGGCTGATTTGATCGCCGATGTCACTGCCCACGCCATCCGATCGGTCGCGACCCAAGAGTCGCGTCTTGGGCTTTATCACTTGGTGGCCTCGGGCGAGACCACTTGGTATCAATACGCCCAGTTTGTGATTGAGTCCGCGATGCGAACCCACCCCGATGCAGGGTGGCGAGTGGAGCAGTTGATTCCGGTGGCAAGCGACGCCTGGCCCGCAGCGGCGAAGCGACCATTGAATTCTCGGCTGGATACTCAGCAGCTTCAGAAAGCGTTTGGCTTGTCGCTGCCGGATTGGCAAGTCGGGGTCAGTCGCTTGCTCAACGAAATCCTGGAGTGAGTCGCAGAGCAGACCAGGGCGTTCATCCATGGCCCCAGCAGTTTGCGCAGCGAATGGTGTGCACCCAGCATATCCAACTTGCTTGAGCTGCATGGATTCCCGGGTCTGGGAGCGCTCAGAGCAAACAAAAGGCGCCCATGGCGCCTTTTTGACCGCAGCCAAGAGCGACTTACATCAGCAGGTGTTCGCCGGCGTTATCGCCACCGAGGATCACATAGTTCACCTTGCGAACGTCCATCAGTTTGGTGCCACCGGCGTAGCTGATGGAGCTTTGCACGTCCTGCTCCATCTCGATCAAGGTGTCTGCCAAATGGCCTTTGATGGGTTCAAGGATGCGTTTGCCTTCGACGTGTTTGTACTCCCCCTTGTTGAAGTCAGATGCGGAGCCGTAGTACTCTTTGAATCGCTCGCCGTTGACCTCAACCGTTTGGCCGGGAGACTCTTCATGACCCGCGAACAGTGAACCGATCATGACCATTGAGGCACCAAAGCGAATGCTTTTGGCGATATCGCCGTGGCTGCGAATGCCACCGTCCGCAATGATCGGCTTGGTGGCCACTCGTGCGCACCACTTCAAGGCGGAGAGCTGCCAGCCACCTGTCCCAAACCCAGTTTTCAGTTTGGTGATACACACTTTGCCAGGACCAACGCCGACCTTGGTGGCGTCTGCCCCCCAGTTTTCAAGGTCAATCACTGCTTCAGGCGTGGCGACGTTGCCAGCGATGACAAAACTGTCGGGCAGGTTGTCTTTGATGTAGCGGATCATGTCACGCACGCTGTCGGCGTGGCCGTGGGCGATGTCGATGGTGATGTACTCGGGGGTTAAGCCTTTGGCTTTTAACTCGTCGACAGTTGCGCGATCGGCCGCCTTGACCCCTAATGAAATGGACGCGTACGCACCCTTGGCGTGCATATCGGCGACGAATTTCACGTTGTCTAAATCGAAGCGGTGCATGACGTAGAAGTAGCCATTTTCCGCCATCCAGCTGCAAATGCTTTCATCGACCACGGTCTTCATATTGGCCGGTACGACAGGCAATCGAAATTTCCTATCGCCCAACGCGATGCTGGCGTCGCATTCCGAGCGACTCTCCACCCGGCATTTGCGGGGCAGCAGCAGGATGTTGTCGTAGTCAAAAATTTCCATGGTGATCCAAGTCCTTGATCAAAGTAAAAAGGTGTCAAACAATGAAAGGCACTTGGTCTAGCCCCGGTCATTCGCTCCTGAAGGCGGGCATTCGAGCCTCCAAGTGAGCAAAAAAAACCGGACGCAAGAAAACTTGGGCCCGGTGATTGATTGTACGGTAAAACGGGGTGATTGAAATCAATGTGACCCGTCCGAATCAATGACCTGTGGTTCGGGGTTCCGGTGTCTGGGTGTGACCCGCAGCCTCCCTACAATCACCCTATGCAACATTTGATTGAAGACCTCAACCCCGAACAAGCAGCCGCTGTCACGCTGCCGGGTGAGCACGCCCTGATTTTGGCCGGCGCGGGCTCTGGCAAGACGCGAGTATTGACCACCCGCATTGCGTGGTTGATTCAGTCTTGATTGGTCTCCCCTGGTGGGCTGATGGCGGTGACCTTTACCAATAAGGCTGCCAAAGAGATGGTCACGCGGCTCCAATCGATGCTGCCATTGAATGTTCGAGGGATGTGGATTGGGACATTTCATGGGCTGTGCAACAGGCTTTTGCGGGCGCACCACCAGTTGGCTGGCCTGCCGGCAACGTTCCAAATTTTGGATTCCGGGGACCAGCTGTCGGCGATCAAGCGCCTATGCAAACAACACCAGTTCGACGATGAGCGCTACCCGCCCAAGCCTCTGATGTGGTTCATTGCTGGATGTAAAGAGGATGGGCTACGCCCCGAAGACATCGACGTGCCAGACGCCGAGATGGCCCGCAAGGTGGAGGTGTACCGCCTCTACCAAGCGCAGTGCGAACGCGAGGGTGTGGTTGATTTCGGCGAGTTGATGCTCAGATCGTTTGAGTTGTTGCGTGATCACGAGGCACTGCGCCATCACTATCAGCAGCGCTTTCGGCATATTTTGGTCGATGAGTTTCAGGACACCAATAAGCTGCAATACCAGTGGCTCAAAATGTTGGCCGGACCGCACAACGCAGTGTTTGCGGTCGGCGATGACGATCAAAGCATCTATGCTTTTCGTGGGGCACGTGTCGGGAATATGGCTGATTTTGTGCGCGAGTTTTCGGTCCAGCATCAAATCAAACTGGAGCAAAATTACCGAAGCGTTTCCAATATTTTGGACACAGCCAATGCATTGATTTCCCACAATCGCCATCGTTTAGGCAAAGATTTGCGCACCGATGCAGGAGCCGGAGAGCCGGTCCGAATCCTACAGGCAACCAGTGACTTTGCAGAGGCTGAGTGGCTGATCGATGAGCTTAAAAATCTGTTTCGAGACGGCCTATCTCGCCAGGAAATGGCCATTCTGTATCGGTCCAACGCCCAAAGCCGTGTGATCGAGTCCGCGCTCTTTAACAGCGCCATTCCGTACAAGGTTTACGGTGGGTTGCGCTTCTTCGAGCGCGCCGAAGTCAAGCACGCATTGGCCTATTTGCGTTTGCTCGAAAACCCACGCGATGACACCAGTTTTTTGCGTGTCGTGAATTTCCCTCCTCGAGGTATTGGGGCCAGATCGATCGAACAGTTGCAAGATGCGGCACGAGCACACCAGTGCGCCTTGGTGGATGCAGTGGATGCCATTGCCGGTAAGGCAGGGGTGAATCTGCGAGCTTTCGTTGCCAAACTCGATGTCTTGCGAGAGTCGACGCAAAACCTGAGCTTGCGTTTGATCATTGAACAAGTGCTGGACGCCAGTGGCTTGATTGAACACTATCAAAAAGACCGAGAGGGTCAGGATCGTTTAGAGAACCTTGAGGAGCTCGTGAATGCAGGTGAATCTTTTGTGGTTCAAGAGGGCTTTGGCCGTGATGTGGTGGCTTTGCCTGCTGATGAGTGGGGCGTCACTGCGGCGTCCGAACTCGCTCCGGATGTGGAGACCGGTGAGGTGCTCTCGCCCTTGGGCGCATTTTTGACCCACGCATCTTTGGAGGCCGGCGACAACCAGGCACAAGTGGGGGACGATGCCGTGCAGTTGATGACGGTTCACGCCGCCAAGGGCTTAGAGTTTGATGCCGTCTTCATCACCGGCTTGGAAGAGGGCTTGTTTCCGCACGAGAATGCCCTGGCCGATTTTGACGGGCTAGAAGAAGAGCGCCGGCTGGCTTATGTGGCGATCACGCGCGCGCGCAAGCGCCTTTACCTGAGTTTGGCGCAGACACGGATGCTTCATGGGCAGACCCGTTACAACATACCCAGCCGATTCCTCGATGAGTTACCCGAGCACACCGTGAAGTGGTTGACACCACCCAAGGCCGCGTTCGCTAGCCATCTTGGTGCGCCATCCTGGCAACGCCAATCGGCTGGCGCTGCTCAACCGGCTTGGTCACCGCATTGGCATGGCGCCGAGCGGACCCAACCACAGGAGCCGATTCCGGTGACGCGTGAACAGCAGGCCAGTGGCTTCACGCCAGGCACAGCGGTGTTTCATGCAAAATTTGGCGAGGGTCAGATCAAGGCGATTGAGGGATCAGGCGCGGATGCCAGAGCTCAGGTCAATTTCAAACGCCACGGATTGAAATGGCTGGCTCTGGGCGTGGCCAAACTCGAGCGCATTGAAGTGACGTGACCCAACGCGCTTGACACCACCCATCAATTTTCATGCGCTCAGCCTCAGATGAGCCAATCTGGACACACCAATATGCCCATCCATAGCATCCCAACAGGCCCACTGAATGGCGCCTCCCCAAGTGGTCCCCAGCGAGGCGCTGTTTTTGCAGGTGTGGCCACAGTTATTTTTCTGGCCACCACGCTGATGCTGCATGATGTGGGCTTGGTGGTGGCCATGGCGATGGCTTTGTTGGGGTTGTGGACTTGGCTGAAACACCGAAGCAGGGATCCACATTGGCTGGACTGGCGCCTTGAAGACACTGTTTTGAGCGTGACCTTCGTGAGTCCCTTTGTCTTCAAATTGATCTCGGCGAGCTGGTCCCAGTACCCTACGCTTGGCTTGGAAAATGCAGGTTGGCATGTTGCGTTGATTCTTTGGCCGCTGCTTGTGATCTTTTACTGCGGCAGCTTGACCCCTATCCGTTTGACTTGGCTGGTCAAGTCTGGGTCTATCCTGTTGCTGTTGCTTGGGGCTTGGGTCGCGCTTAGCCTTTCAAACTTGGGTGTGCCCAACCCAATGAATTTGGGGCGATTCCACCTTAACTCTGGGGTGTATTCGCAAATGATTGCCGTGCTTGTGGTCTGGTCCCTGCTTGCGGCGACTCGCCCAGGGACGAGCGATGGGGAACGAGGCGTTCATTTGGCGGCCTGGCTGGTGGGCATGGCATTGATCCTATGGATGAATCGCCGCATCGAATTGTTGGCGACGTTGGGCGCGTTAGCCGGAGTTGCCTATTGGCGCTGGGGGCGTCACTTGTCCATTGGGCGTCTGATGCTGTTGGTTTTGGTGCTCGCCACTGTCACCCTGTGGGGGCTCTTTCAGTTTGTCCCCAAATTTTCGCAGGCCGTATCGGAGGTTCAGCGCTTTTTTGCGGCAACTGAAGTGTCGTCAGCGGCTCTGGGGTCTGTCGATACCCGATTGGAAATATATGGCCGGGCGTGGAAGGCGTTTTGGGACAGTCCGTGGTGGGGGCATGGCTCTGGTGTGCGTCCCTATTTGTTGGGAGATTACGCCGTCGTTTTCAATGGAGACCCAAGCGCATTCAGGCACCGGCACTTTC
>JBEAPX010000019.1:0-12507 GCA_041164205.1 Pseudomonadota bacterium | reverse complement strand
TGCGCCACCTGAGCCTGATCGGCGCCAGCGTCTGCCAACTGCTTGATCGACCTCAATGACTCGTCCAAGGTCTTGCCCTCGCGATACAACGCTTTGTGCATTGCCTTGACTGCAGCAATCGCATCTGCGCTAAAGCCGCGTCTGCGCAAGCCCTCGTAGTTCATGGATCGCGCTGCGGCGGGCTGCCCCTGGGCCATCACAAAAGGGGGGACATCCGCAAACAACAACGAACACATCGCCGTCATCGCGTGGGCGCCAATTTTGATGAACTGGTGAACAACGGTGAAGCCACCCAATATCACCCAGTCCCCCACGTGCACATGGCCCGCCAACTGGCTGTTGTTGGCAAAGATGGTGTGATTGCCAACGCGGCAGTCGTGCGCCATGTGAACATAGGCCATGATCCAATTGTCGTTCCCGATCTGGGTGATGCCTGCATCACCGACCGTGCCGATATTGAACGTGCAAAATTCGCGAATCGTATTGCCATCACCAATGCGCAACTCACAGGGTTCACCGGCATACTTCTTGTCTTGAGGTTGGGCCCCCAAGGAGTTGAATTGAAAGATGTGGTTGTTCTTGCCGATGGTGGTGTGCCCTTCAATCACACAATGGGCGCCAATGCGTGTCCCCGCATCAATGCGCACATGAGGTCCAATGACCGTGTAGGGCCCAATTTCAACTGTGCTGTCGATTTGGGCAGCCGAATCAACAACGGCAGTCGGGTGAATCAACGACATCTTCACCCTCAAGCAATGCTGCGCATGGTGCACATCAACTCGGCCTCGACTGCCAGGTCATCGCCCACCCACGCCTTCGCGGCGAATTTGAAGATGCCGGCTTTCATGCGCATCAGCGTCACATCCAAAGTGAGTTGATCCCCTGGCTCCACAGGTCGCTTGAAGCGCGCGCCGTCGATGCCCGCAAAGTAGTACACCGTGTTGTCATCTGGCACAACATCCAAAGTTTCAAATGCGAGCAAAGCAGCCGCTTGAGCCAAGGCCTCGAGCATCAATACGCCCGGCATGACCGGACGGTGCGGGAAATGTCCATTGAAAAAGGGCTCGTTGATGGTGACGTTCTTGATTGCCTTGATCCTCACCCCTTTTTCAACTTCCAGCACACGGTCTACCAACAGAATGGGGTAACGGTGGGGTAGCTTTTTTAGTATCTCGTGGATATCCATCACTTTGTTCTCACTTTTGATTTTCAAGTGTTCTTAAACGTTCACGCAGGTGGTGCAACTGTTTGAGTGTCGCAGCATTTTTTTCCCATTGGGCGTTTTCATCCAAGGGAAACACACCGCTGTAATGACCAGGCTGACGAAGCGAGCGCATCACGACACTTGCAGCCGAAATATGAACATGGTCGGTCAACGAAAGGTGTCCTAAGACCACAGCGCCGCCGCCGACTGTGCAATGCGCTCCGATTTGCGCACTCCCCGCGACACCGACACATCCAGCCATCGCCGTGTGGTTTCCGATTTTGACGTTGTGGCCGATCTGGATCAGATTGTCCAACTTGACTCCGTGCCCCAAAATCGTGTCCCCCAGTGCGCCTCGATCAATACAAGTGTTGGCACCAATTTCGCAATCGTCCCCAATTTGTACGCCACCCAACTGCTCGATTTTGACCCATTCACCACTTTGCGGGGCAAACCCAAAACCATCGGCACCAATGACACACCCCGAGTGCAAGACACAGCGATTTCCCACGATACAACCATCTTGTACGGTCACTCGTGGGTGCAGGATCACGTCAACGCCAACCTGAGCGTGAGCGCCGACGTAGCAATGGGCCCCGACTTGTGAGCGCGGCCCTACTCGGGCACCTTCTTCGATCACAGCAAACGCACCGATCCAAGCGTCTTCGGCCACTTGAGCATGGGGTGCGACATAAGCCGTGGGGTGTCGACCCGCCTTGAGGTGTCTACCTTGTTGCTGACGCCACCACTGGGTCAGCTTGGCGTAGTAAAGATAGGGGTCTGAAGTGACGATGCAGACCCCGCGAGCCGCCGCTTGATTGGCCAGCGTCGGCGCGACGATCAGGCAGCCCGCTCGCGTGGTCTCAAGCTGAGAGCGGTAGCGCTCGTGGCTGATAAAAGAGATATCACTCGCCTCGGCGTCTTGCAGACTTTTGATGCCACCCATTTCGGCAGTCGAGTCGCCGTGGCATTCGCCGCCTAGCGCCTGGACAATGGCTGCAACAGTGACACGCATCTCGGACTTCAAGGCACTTAAGGCGCAGAGTCAAGCCCTGCAATCACCGCAGGCGTCATATCGTGTTTGGGATTGATGTACACCACGTCCTGAAAAATCACGTCGTAGTTGCCCTTTTTTGCCAAATCTTTGATGACCCCATTGGCACGGGCCAACACCTTTTGCAGCTCTTCGTTTTTACGCGCAGCCAAGTCTTCTTGGAACTCTCGGCGTTTGCGTTGGAAGTCTTGATCTATTTGCACCAACTCCCTCTGGCGTTTGACTCTCTCGGACTCCGCCAGTGTGGGCGCATCGCGGTCAAACGATTTCGACTGTGCCTGCAAATCTTGAGCCATTTTCGCCAGCGCCTTCTCCCGAGGAGAAAACTCTTGCTCTAAGCGCTCCTGCGCCCGAGTCGCTAATTTTGACTCACGCAACACACGATCCGTGTTGACGAAGCCTACCTTGAATTCCGCAGCCTGAGACACCGAGGTCACGCAGAGTAAAGCGGCCACGACCCAATGGGTTAAAGAGAATGTTTTCATCAGAAACTCGTACCAATCTGAAACTGGAAATTTTGCAATAAGTCAGTGGGCTCGCTGGCGATTGGCTTCGCCCAGGCCAACCGCAATGGACCCACGGGAGAGATCCAACTGATCCCAAAGCCTGAGGATGCCCTCACGGCATTAGAGTCGCATCGAATCGTTGCTGTGGGTTTGCAGTACACCGTGCCGGCATCCACAAAACCAAACATCCGCAGCGTGCGGTCATTGCCGGCTCCGGGGAAAGGCGCAGACAACTCAAAGTTGGCCACCGCACTGGACGTGCCACCTACCTTCGAATAGGACGTCGTACAGTTGAGAGAAGCATCCAATATGCAAGTCTCACCGCCCAAGGTATCTTGCTGGAAGCCCCGCACTGAACCTAAACCACCACCCTGGAAGTATTTAAAGACAGGCAAGGACCTTCCACCTATGCCCTGTCCAGTGTTCACCTCAGTGTTCAAGGCAAATGTGTATTTTTTGGTGATCGGCCAATACTGCTGGAATTGATATCCAAGGGTGTAGTAGCGCGCGTCGCCCGCAGCGCTCAAGACGAAATTGGCGCGCTGATAACGCCCTTCTGAAGGCGCTAGGAAACTGTCGCGGGAGTCTTTAGACCAGCCCACCGACAGCGGCACCCCAATCGCCGGAGAACCGTAGTTAGCCACAAACTCCTGATACGCATAGGGGAGTTGGCTACCCGTTGTGATTTTGGTGGCCTCGACGCCAATGCCAAAAAACACGGTATCACTGGCGGTAAATGGGACACCCAGGCGCACCGATCCACCGAGGGTATTCAAAAGGTAATCCCCCTCCTGTGAATCGTATGGACGGGTGGTGCGGTACGAAAGATCAAAGGAGCGCGACAGCCCCGAGGGAGTGAAATAAGGATCCGTCGTGCTCAGGTAAAAACCGCGATTGAACTTGCTGGTGTCGATATTGAATGAGAGGGAGTTGCCACTCCCGAACACGTTGTCTTGAGCGATTCCAGCGGTCAACGACAATTTGTCGGCCTGCGAGTAGCCTGCCCCCAACGACAGGTTGCCTGTGGGTTTCTCTTCGACGGTGAGCACCAGGTCGACTTGATCGGGAGACCCAGGAACATCCCGATGTTCGATGCCAACGGCCTTGAAAAAGCCCAATCGATCGACGCGGTTGCGTGATTCACGAATCAGTTGGCCGTCGTACCATGCGGCCTCCATTTGACGGAACTCCCGTCGAATCACCTCGTCGCGAGTGGTCTGATTGCCGCCAATTTCAATCCGTCGAACGTACACGCGTTGCTGAGGGTTCGCCTTCAACACCATGCGGACAGTCTTGGTGTCCCGAGCAATGACAGGGTCCGCTTCGATCCGCGCGAACGCATATCCAAAGTCACCAAAATACTGACGAAAGTTTTGGGTGGTCTCAGTGACCAAATCCACGTTGTACGGCTCGCCTGGGCGGATGGTCACTTTGGCAGCAAACGCATCTTTGCGCCCCAGATAGTCGCCACTCAACTCAACGCCACTGACGGTGTAAAGGTCGCCCTCCGTCACGTTGATGGTGATGGAGACTGCGTCTTTCGTTGGGGCGATCGCCACTTGGGTGGAGTTGATTCGAAACTCTAAGTAGCCTCGAGTCAAATAATAGGCGCGAAGGGTCTCCAAATCCCCGTTCAACTTGGCTTGAGAGTAGCGGTCACTTTTCGTATACCAACTCAACCATGTCCCTGTATCTAGCGCCAATTGATCGCGCAGAGTCGCCTCGCTGAAGGCCTTGGCGCCAATGATGCGAAACTCTTTGATCTTTGCGACCCCTCCCTCCAACACTTCAAAGTGGAGGTTCACTCGGTTCTTGGCAACGGGGGTGACGGTTGAAATGACCTCGACCGCATAGAGGCTTCGATTCAAATATTGCCGCTTGATCTCTCGCTCAGCACGCTCAACCAGCGCCTTATCAAAAGTAAAGTCCGATGCCACACCCACGTCTTTAAGCATCTTCAAAACGGTGTCTTTGTCAAACTCCTTCAATCCCTCGAAAGAGATGGATTGCAAGCGTGGCCGCTCAGACACGTTGATCACAATCACGTCATCTTCAACCGCAACACTGACGTCTTGAAACAGGCCTAGGCCAAATAGCGCTCTGATCGCGGCCGTGCCTTGCTCTGGGCTATAAGAGTCGCCGGTTCTAAAGGGCAGAGATCCAAAAACTGTTCCCGGGTCAACAGATTGCAAACCTTCGACTCGAATGTCTTTGATCTTGAACGGGTCCGCTGCCCACGCGCTGGTCGCGAGCAATCCAGACAGCAACAGCGCCGATAGGCCGCGCCAAAAATTCGAACGCTTACTCGTATTCATCATATTCATCCTAGCCCCAAAGGCGGGCAAAATCATTGCTCACTGCGACGACCATCAATGCCGCGATGAGGGCGATGCCTACCCGCTGACTGTGCGCTAACCAAGCAGGCGACGGTGCACGCCCCGTCACCCACTCCCAGAGATAATACATGACATGTCCACCGTCCAATACGGGGATTGGCAAAGCGTTGATCACCGCCAAACTGACGCTAAAAAACGCGAGGAAATGCAAATACGTGGTCAGCCCCAAAGACGCGGATTGGCCTGCCGCTTGGGCCACACTCATGGGGCCACTCAACTGAGCGGCAGACGCCTCCCCCCAAAGCATTTGCCACAGCGACTGAAACGACAGCGAGGCGATTTTCCAAGTTTGAGCCGCACCCCAATGGAGTCCCTCCACCACACCGGCTTGCACCCAAACCGAAGCAGGCGCACCACCCAAAATGATGCCGGCTCGGCCAACAGGACCGTCAGAGCCATCCGCCACATCGGGCTGTACGTTCAAGGTGACACGCTCACCCTGCCTATCCACTTCCCATAGCTGAGCCTTGGCCACGCCATTCGGCATCACAGCAGACTGGATTTTCCAACGCAAATCTTGTGCATCCATCACCACAGCGCCATCAACCGAGCGCACGAGGTCATTCGCCCTCACGCCAGCTCGCTCTGCTGCGGCGCCTTCCACCACACTTTTGATTGTCGGACTGGCCCAGACACCTGAAAGACCCAATCGCCGCAAATCGTCTTGATGAGACTCACTCGAGTCCATCAGCGAAAAGTCCAGGGTGACATCCGCCATCGTGCCGTCGTCCCGCCTGCTCACCCTCAAAATCAGCGGTTCCCGGTCAGAAACTGCGCGTGAGATTTCCCACCAAAGCTCATCAGCGACCGAGACAGAAGTGGGCACGGCTTGCTCCAGCAAGCGCACAGACTCAACGCGATCTCCAGCGCGCAACCCCGAGCGCTCCGCAAAACTACCGGGCACTGGGGTTGCCAAAATAGGCAATGCCTTATCCGCACCTAACCACTGTACCGACGCGTATAAAAAAATCGCCAAGAGGATATTGGCCAATGGACCGGCAATGACAATGGCCAAGCGCCTTCCGACGGATTGCCGATTGAATGCAAAAGGACGCAGGGCGTCTGGCACATCGTCATCGGCTTCATCCACCATGCGAACGTAGCCACCGAGTGGCCAACGCGCAATCACAAACTCGGTCGAAGAAGCGTCTCTTTGCCAACGCCAGATCGGCGCGCCAAATCCGATCGAAAATCGGCGTACCGCCACCCCGCACCACCGCGCCACGCTGAAATGACCCAGCTCATGGACCGTGACCAAGATCAATACCCCCACAATGAATGCAACCAGGGTCGTCATGGCATCAGTAACCGCGCTGCTGAACCCACGCATCGGCCTGCGCTCGGGCCCAGAGGTCCAACTCAAACAGATCATCGATCGAGTTGGGGCTGAGGTGTTCCTGACGCGTCAGAACGTCGGCGTTCAGCGCGTGGATTTGATCAAACCGAATGCGTCCATTTAAAAACGCGTCAACCGCAATTTCATTGGCGGCATTGAGTTTGGCCGAGGAGCCACGTGGGCCGCGCAAAGCGTCCCATGCGAGCTGCAAGCCTGGAAAACGCTTGAAGTCTGGCACCTCAAAGGTGAGCTGACTCAAATGCGAAAAATCCAAGCTCGACGCACCCGATGTGATGCGCTCAGGCCAAGACAGCCCATAAGCGATTGGCACGCGCATATCTGGAGTGCCGAGTTGGGCGACCACCGAACTGTCGCGATATTGGACCATCGAGTGAATCACGCTTTGAGGGTGAATCACCACTTCAATTTGATCCGGTGAAGCACCAAACAGGTGGTGGGCCTCGATGACCTCCAACGCCTTGTTCATCATCGTCGCAGAGTCGACCGAAATTTTTCGACCCATCGTCCAATTGGGATGAGCCACCGCTTCTTCTGGGGTAACCAGGTGCAGCGTCTCTGGGGCACGGGTGCGAAAGGGGCCGCCCGATGCCGTCAAAATAATCTTGTCAATCCGAGACGACCACACACTAGGATCCTCGGGCAGTGACTGAAAAATAGCCGAGTGCTCACTATCAATCGGCAACAATGTCGCGCCGCCCTCGCGCACCGCGTCCATGAATAGCTGGCCGCCCAGCACAATCGACTCCTTGTTGGCCAACAACAACCGCTTACCAGCCTTGGCTGAGGCCAAGCTGGGGGGCAGCCCAGCAGCGCCAACGATCGCTGCCATGACCGCGTCTACCCGCTCATCCGTAGCCACATCGATCAGTGCCTGAGGACCAACTTTGACCTGTGTGGGCAGGCCTTCCGCCTTCAGACGTGACTCCAACTGAAGCGCCGCATCGCCATCGGTCATGACGGCGATTGCGGGCTTGAATGTCGCACACTGGGTGAGCATCAACTCGACTTGGCGATGTGCCGTCAAAGCAAATACGCGGTAAGCGTCGGGGTGCCTGGCAACGACGTCTAAGGTGCTCGTACCAATGGAGCCCGTCGCACCAAGCACGGTGAGTTGTATCGGTTGCTTCATGTTAAGTTGCCTCTCCGTTTACCACCATGCCAGGGCTACGGCAGCTGGCAACACGGGTAACAGCGCATCGATTCGGTCCAACACGCCACCATGACCTGGGAGTAAACCGCTGGAGTCTTTGATGCCGGCAACACGCTTGACCATCGACTCCACCAAGTCTCCCGCGATCGACAAGCTGACCAGCACCACCAACCCAATCGCAGCGCCCCAATGCCAACGTTGCCATAACTGGGTATAGACGCTTAAGTCTTGCGCCGCAAAGTGAGTATCCGCCCAGATCCAAATCACCGCCACAACGCAGGCCGCAACCACGCCGCTCCAAGCCCCTGCCCAGGTTTTTCCTGGGCTGATTTGCGGTGCCAGCTTGCTTCGACCCCAGGCACGTCCACCGAAATAAGCCGCAATATCCGCTGCCCATACCAACGCAAGAATCGAAGCCAGAAAATTCAAACCCATTGATTTAGCGTAGACCAAGGCCAGCCAGGCCATCGCGATGGCGCACCAGCCAAGACACAAACGCAGCACCAAGTGCAGGCTCGACCACTGCGTTAGACCTTTGCGCAACATCCAAGCCAGCCCTGGACCCCACATGAGCAACACACACCAAGAGAGTAAAAGCTTGAATTGAGATGGGTCCACACCCAAGGCGAGCAAGGTCCATAACAATGCAGCGATGCCCACGCCAAACAGCACGCTCCATGGTGCGATCAGCCCTTGCATCCGCCCCCACTCCCACGCACCAGCGGCCATTAAAACCAGGGTCAAGACATTGAAATAAAGGGCGTTTCGCGCCAACAGCGCGGGCACCAGCAACGCCAACAAGATCACGGCGGTGATGATTCGTTGCTTCAACATCTTGTCAATTTACTCATCTGCAAGGCCCACTCCCAAAAAACGAAGGGCGCCATCAGCGCCCTTTGTGCGAACCTGAGTCAGACTTCCATGATGTCCGCTTCTTTGGCTGTGACCAGTTTATCGACTTCAGCCACGTACTTGTCCGTCAGTTTTTGAATGTCCTCTTGGCTGCGGCGATCATCGTCTTCTGAGATTTCTTTGTCTTTAAGCAGCTTTTTCACAGCTTCGTTGGCATCACGCCTCAAATTGCGGATCGCCACCTTGGCGTGCTCGCCTTCGCCACGAACCACTTTGGTGAGCTCCTTGCGACGCTCTTCCGTCATGGGTGGCATTGGCACACGCAGCAAGTCACCTTGGGAAGCCGGGTTCAACCCCAAGTCTGATTCGCGAATCGCTTTTTCAATCACGGGAGCCATCGCCTTTTCCCAAGGCGCGACGCCGATGGTTCGGGCATCTAAAAGAGACAGGTTGGCAACCTGAGAGATAGGCAAACTGCTGCCGTAATAGTCGACGTGTACGGTATCCAGCAGCGCAGGGTTAGCCCGCCCGGTTCTCACTCGAGACAACGCATTTTTCAAAGCGTCAATTGAGCTGGTCATTTTTTGCTCTGCGCCTTTTTTAATCTCTGCTACTGTTGCCATGCTATTGCTCCTGCTTACTCAAACGCGCACCAATGTGCCCTCTTCTTCGCCCATGACCACGCGCTTCAAAGCGCCGTCTTTGACAATTGAAAACACCCGTATCGGCAAATTTCGATCACGACAAAGTGCAAATGCCGTCGCATCCATGACCTGCAGATTGCGAGCCATGGCTTCGTCAAAAGAAATCTCGTCATACCGAGTTGCACTGGCGTCCTTGTTGGGGTCTGCGGAGTAGACACCATCCACTTTGGTGGCCTTCAGGACAACTTCAGCGCCGATTTCTGCGCCACGCAGCGCAGCCGCTGTATCGGTGGTGAAAAACGGGTTGCCAGTCCCTGCCGCAAACACCACCACCTTGCCCTCTTCTAGGTACTGCAGGGCTTTGGGGCGCACATAAGGCTCGACCACTTGCTCGATATTGATCGCGGACATCACGCGGGACATGACGCCGTTTTTTTCAAGCGCATCGGAGAGCGCCAAAGAATTCATCACCGTAGCCAACATCCCCATGTAGTCAGCCGTGGCGCGGTCCATACCGACCGCACCGCCGGCCATGCCTCTGAAGATGTTTCCACCCCCAATCACAACGGCCACCTGCACCCCCATCTCGGTAATCTCGGCGATCTCGTTCACCATCCGCTTGATGGTGTCTTGATTGATGCCGAAATCATCGTCCCCCATCAAAGCTTCGCCTGATAATTTCAACAGGATGCGTCGATAGGCTGCCATGGGGAACTCCTAAATGTGGGTGTAGGTGAGGTCTCTCGTTGCGAGTGGCGTGATATCAGCCCTTGGAGGCTGCGACTTGTGCGGCGACTTCAGCAGCAAAGTCATCCACTTTTTTCTCAATGCCTTCGCCAACGATGAACATGGTGAAAGCAGAAACTGTGGTTCCCTGCTCTTTCAGCATCTGCTCGACCGATTGCTTGTCATTCTTGACAAATGGCTGGTTGAACAAGCTTACTTCTTTCAAGTATTTCTGAATAGAACCGTCGATCATCTTGGCAACGATATCAGCCGGTTTGCCAGACTCAGCCGCTTTGGCTTCAGCGACATTGCGCTCCTTTTGAACCAAATCGGCGGGCACATCAGCGGCAGACAGAGCCACGGGCTTCATGGCTGCGATATGCATCGCGACATCGCGCGCCGCCGTCTCGTTGCCGGCGTATTCAACCAACACACCGATGCGGGTGCCGTGGAGGTAGCTGGTTACAGCAGAACCCTCAACCCGCTTGAAGCGACGGATAGTCATGTTCTCACCAATTTTGCCCACCAAGCCCTTGCGCACTTCATCAATGGTCGGACCAAAGCCTTCCATTTGCAGTGGCAACGCACTCAGTGCATCAACGTCTGCTGGGTTGCTTTTCGCAACCGCTTCAGCCACCGCTTGGCAGAAACCCAAGAAAATATCGTTCTTGGACACAAAGTCGGTTTCGCAGTTCACTTCAACCAACGCACCCAAAGGTCCGTTGATGTAAGCAGAGACCACACCTTCAGCGGTGATGCGAGCTGCAGCCTTGCCAGCCTTGTTGCCCAATTTCACACGCAAAATCTCCTCGGCCTTGTCCATGTCGCCGGCGGCCTCAGTCAACGCCTTTTTGCACTCCATCATTGGGGCATCTGTTTTGGCACGCAATGCGCCAACCATGCTTGCGGTAATAGCTGTCATTTTTTTCTCCATCCATGCAGAACCAACGTTCAGATTCTGCAAGTACCAGTTACAAAAAAGGGGCTTGAAAGCCCCTGGATTTAGATCACCAGGCCATTAAGCCTCGTCGTCCACTTCCACGAATTCATCGGCGCCTTCAGCAGCAACTGCCTGGACCAATTCCTTTGATGCGTTGTTGCGACCGTCGATCACAGCATCGGCAATAGCGCGGGCATACAAAGCCACCGCTTTAGAGGAGTCGTCGTTGCCGGGAATGACGTAGTCAATTTGCTCTGGCGAGTGGTTGGTATCCACCACACCGACCAAAGGAATACCCAGCTTGCGTGCTTCTGCAACGGCGATCTTGTGATAACCGACGTCCACCACAAAAATAGCGTCAGGCAAGCCAGCCATGTCTTGGATACCACCAATGTCACGCTCAAGCTTTTCGATTTCGCGATCCATTTCGAGCTGCTCTTTTTTGCTCAGGTGATCCAGGCCAGCTTCAACTTGAGCCTTCATGTCTTTCAAACGCTTGATGGATGTTTTGACCGTTTTAAAGTTGGTCAACATACCGCCCAACCAGCGCTGCGTCACGAAAGGCACGCCTGCACGCTCCGCTTCTTGCGCGATGATGTCGCGGGACTGGCGCTTTGTACCGACCATCAACACGGTGCCACCGTTCGCAGACAGCTGGCGCACAAACTTCATTGCTTCTTGCATCTTGGGCAAGGAGGCCTCGAGGTTGATGATGTGAATTTTGTTGCGATGGCCAAAAATGAAGGGGGCCATCTTGGGGTTCCAGAAGCGAGTTTGGTGACCAAAGTGCACACCAGCTTCCAGCATCTCACGCATTGTTACTGACAATTTCGTTCTCCACGAGGTTGTTTCTAAAATCCCTCTCGAATCAGAAACAGCCCCGCAAATTGCGTTTATGCTGCTCCTAACACCTGTGTGAAAGGGTTTGTGATTAGCTCAGCTATCCTTGGCTAAGCCAGTCGATTGTAGCATTTTTCAGCTGTATTGCACAAGTCTGATCGCCATTGGAGACCGTATGCGAGACCACCCTCACCGCCAGCACCTCGAGGCCTGCATCACCGCTGCCCAGTCCGACGCCTGCCAGCACGCGTTCACCCACCTGGAAGAAGACGAAGCCCGACTGCAACTCGAACACAGACACCGCCAATCTCATGGTGCACGGGGACGGCTAGAAGGGCTGACGGTTGCCGTGAAAGATTTATTTGATATCGCGGGACAAATCACCACAGCTGGCTCAAGGGTCTTGCTCAACTCTGAGCTCGCAGTGCCCCCTGCAAAAGAGGACGCCATTGCCGTTCAACGTTTGAAGCGCGAGGGCGCCCTGGTTTTAGGGCGTTCGAATATGACTGAGTTCGCATTTTCAGGCGTTGGGGTCAATCCGCACTACGGCACGCCAGCCAATCCTTGTGACCAGATAACCGCCCGAATTCCAGGGGGCTCGTCAAGCGGTAGTGCGGTGGCTGTCGCTGCAGGGGCTGCGGACATCGGTTTGGGTACCGACACCGGCGGGTCATTGCGCATTCCCGCTGCACTGTGCGGAATTGTGGGCTTCAAAAGCTCAGCCAGCTTGGTGCCTCAGCAAGGTTGTTTCCCTTTGAGCACCTCACTGGATACGGTCGGCGCCATGACACGATCTGTGGCGCAGGCCATCGCAGTTCACGAAGTCCTGAGCCAACAG
>JBEAPX010000018.1:0-10529 GCA_041164205.1 Pseudomonadota bacterium | reverse complement strand
AAGCTTTGACCTACGCTGAGTTTGCCAATCACTCGTTGACGATCATCCCGTTGTTTTTGTTGATGGGACAGTTTGCGTCACTGGGTGGTATGTCGCAGGCGCTTTTCAAAGCCGCAGAGGTGTTCATGGGACACCGCAAAGGCGGCGTTGCCATGGCCGCGGTTGGAGCCTGTGCAGGGTTTGGTTCGATTTGTGGGTCATCGCTTGCGACTGCAGCCACGATGGGACAAGTGGCCTTGCCAGAGCTTCGTCGGCTCGGCTATGACGGCGGCTTGGCCACTGGAGCGTTGGCTGCAGGAGGCACGCTGGGCATTTTGATTCCGCCCTCGGTGGTGTTGGTGATTTACTCCATATTGACTGAGCAAAACATTGCCGTGATGTTCGCTGCGGCGTTCATTCCCGGCATCTTGGCCGCCTTGTCGTACATGGCGGTGATCAGTTTGATTTCGCACTGGAAGCCGCATCTGTCGGGCGAGGTCCCCAAGGCCAGTTGGTCTGAGCGCGGTCAGGCGCTGGTCAAAGTGTGGCCCGTGGTGGTCATCTTTTTGATCGTGGTGGGTGGCATTTACACGGGGATGTTCACCCCGACAGAAGGCGCGGCCGTGGGTGCCATTGCGACTGGTATCTTGGCCTACGCGCGCGGTGGCTTAACGCGCAAGACCTTGACCACCACCATTGATGGCACTGCGACTGGTGCGGCGATGGTGTTTTTGATTGTGTTGGGCGCAGTGGCTTACAACAATTTCTTGGCCCTCTCAGGTCTGCCTCAAGAGATGGCCATGTGGGTGGGCGATCAAGACCTCAGCCCTTGGATGGTGTTGGCCGCGATTTTGATCTTTTACGTGATCTTTGGTTGCGTGATGGATTCGCTGTCGATGATCTTGCTCACCGTACCGATTTTCTTCCCGATGATTTCCGTGCTGGATTTCGGACTCTCACCTGACGAGACGGCGGTGTGGTTCGGTATCCTGGTGCTGATTGTGGTGGAAGTCGGGTTGATCACTCCGCCTGTCGGGATGAACTTGTTCGTGATTCAGTCCATGGCACCCGATATTCCAATCAAGAGCACTTACCGCGGCGTCTTGCCCTTTGTGACGATGGACATGATTCGGGTAATCATCCTGGTGGCATTCCCTGCCATCACCTTGCTGATCCCACGATTGAGCGGGTGACGCCTTCACTTGCCCCTGCCATCAAAAAACCCGCCACGGCGGGTTTTTTGATGGGCCGAGTACGCCATACCCAGCGGGGCGACAGCCTCCGCAGGGAGGCCGCCATTCAGTACTTTGGCTGATGCGCTCTGAGGGTTTCCTTGACTGCGGGGCTCAGCGCAAAGCCATCACCAAATTGCGCCTCGAGTTCAGCGCATCTGGCCTCAAACACCTCGATCCCCGTACCGTAGATGAATTGCATGGCACCACCTGTCCACACCGGGAAGCCAATGCCAAAGATCGATCCGATGTTGGCATCATGGACTGTCTGCAGCACACCCTCTTGCAAGCATCTCGCGGTCTCGACCGCTTGGCGATAGAGCAGCCTGTCCTGAATGGTTTTGACATCGCGCAAGCTGTCTGCCCGTTCGAATAGACGAGTGAGCTCTGACCATAGGTGCTTTTTGCCGCCCTCTGGATAGTCATAAAACCCACCCTTGGCAGCTCTGCCTGGGCGCTTGAGTTCTTTCACCATGCGCTCCACCAGCAACTCGCCCGCCGAGGCCTGGTAGGCCTTGCCTTCTAGCCTGAAGTCTTCACGTGTTTGATCCAACACGTGCACTGACAGTGACAGCGCCGTCTCATCCAGCACGGCCAGCGGGCCCACGGGCATACCACATTGCATGGCTGCATTTTCTATCAGTGCGGCGGGAATGCCTTCGCCCAGCATGGCGGCACCTTCCATCACAAACTTGCCAAACGTGCGGCTGGTGTAAAAGCCGCGCGAATCGTTCACCACAATGGGTAGCTTGCCAATCTGTTGCACATAGTCGAACGCCCGCGCGAGCGTCTCGTCATCGGTGCGCTCGCCGCGAATGATTTCCACCAAACGCATCTTGTCGACTGGACTGAAAAAGTGGATGCCAACAAACTTTTCTGCGTGGCGACTGGCGCTCGCCAAGCCACTGATGGGAAGGGTGGAGGTGTTGCTTGCAAAAAACCCACCTGGCGCCAGGCAGGGCTCGGCTTCTTGAGTCACTTGGGCTTTGAGCTCTCGGTTTTCAAACACCGCCTCGATGATCAAGTCGCAGTCCTGCAAGTCGGCGGTTTGGTCTGTGGCATGAATGCGTGCCAACAGTGCAGCCTGTTGATCCGCGCTCATGCTGCCTTTGTCAACGCGCTTTTGGGTGATGTTTTGGCTGTAGCTTTTGCCGCGCTCCGCAGCCTCTAGGGATACATCCTTCAACACGGTCTGCACACCTTTGGAGGCTTGGGCGTAGGCGATACCCGATCCCATCATGCCCGCGCCCAAAATGCCGACCTTGTTCAGCTTGCGTTTCTCGATGCCACTGGGCCTGCTGCGGCCACTTTTGATCGCGTTCATATTGAAGAAGAACGTATTGATCATGTTGTGAGCCACAGGTCCAACCCAGAGCCGCGCAAGGTAACGACTCTCGATGCGCGTGGCTGTGTCGTAGTCAACCAAGGCACCTTCCACCATCGCGGCCAGCGCGTACTCGGGTGCCGGGAGAAGGCCTCGGGTTTTCTTTTTGAGCATGGTGGGGGCGACACTCATGGCGCCCGCCAGTGCGGGCGACAGAGGCGTGCCGCCAGGCATTCGATAGCCTTTGGCATCCCAAGGTTGCTGCGCCACCGGGTTGGCGGCGATCCACGCCAAAGCGCGTTGATGTAACGTCACCGCAGCGTCTTCATTTGGCTCGACGAGTTCATGGATCAAGCCCAGGTCAAAACCTTCTTGGGGTGAGAACAACTTGCTTTCAAGGATGTAAGGCTGTGCTTTGACCAAACCCAGTAAGCGGGTCATTTTGATCACGCCAGTGCCTCCAGGCAGCAGTCCAATGGACACCTCGGGGAGCCCGAGTTGGGTTCGTGGGTCATTGATGGCGATGCGGTGGTGACCCACCAACGCCAGCTCCCAGCCGCCGCCCAGCGCGTGTCCATTGATGCAGGTCACCACTGGAATACCTAAGGTTTCGAGCGCTCTAAAGTTGCGTTTGATCGCCTCAATTTCTTCAAACACAGCCGTGGCGTCTGCCGCAGTGGAGCGCATGACGCCCTTCAGGTCAGCCCCTGCGAAAAAGACCTTTTTGGCCGATGCCAAGACAATGCCTTTGATCTCTGATTTGCGCGCAAGAATGTGCTCGGTGCACGCCGCAAAGTCGCGCTGCCATTGAACACACATGGTGTTCACGGGTGAGTCGGGCTCGTTCATCGTGAGCGTCACGACACCTTGGGTGAGATCGAATTGGATGGTGGGCGTTTGCATATCGGACTTTCAAATGAGAGGAGGGGGGCTCAGAGGCGTTCGACAATGGTGCAGATGCCCATGCCGCCACCCACACACAAGGTGGCCAAGCCAAAGCGTTGGCCGCGCCGCTCCAATTCGTCGATCAGAGTCCCCAATATCATCGCGCCGGTTGCGCCAAGGGGGTGCCCCATCGCGATGGCGCCACCGTTGACGTTGGTTTGGTCGGGGCTGAAGCCTAAATCTTTCATGAATTTCATGGCCACGGCAGCGAAGGCTTCGTTGATTTCAACCAAGTCAATGTCGCTGGGCTTTAAGCCCGCTTTGGCCAGCGCCTTGCGAGCAGCTGGGGCTGGGCCAGTCAGCATGATCGTTGGGTCAGCGCCGCTGACGGCTGTAGCGACAACGCGCGCGCGTGGGTTCAGGCCCCAGCGTTTGCCGGCTTGTGCATTGCCAATCAGGACAGCCGTGGCGCCGTCCACAATGCCAGACGAATTGCCAGCATGGTGCACGTGGTGGATGCGTTCCACTTCAGGGTACCTTTCCAACGCAACGGCATCAAATCCCATGTCACCCAAGGCTTGGAAAGAGGGCTTGAGCGCGGCCAAAGTTTCGACTGTGGTGTTGGGTTTGATGAATTCATCCTGAGCCAAGATGGTTTGGCCCAAAGGGTCTCGCACCGCGACGATGGACTTGTCGAAATAACCCGCGCTTCTGGCGTGCGCGGCGCGGCGCTGACTTTCGGTGGCGTAGGCGTCAACATCAGAGCGGCTGAAGCCCTCGATCGTTGCGATGAGGTCAGCGCCTACGCCCTGTGGGACAAACAATGTGTCAAGGTGCGTGATGGGGTCTTGTGCCCAAGCGCCGCCGTCGGCGCCGATGGGGACGCGGCTCATGCTTTCGACGCCGCCCGCGACCACCAAATCCTCCCAGCCGCTGGCAATTTTCTGTGCCGCCATGTTGACGGCTTCGAGGCCACTGGCACAAAACCGGTTGATCTGCACGCCCGCACATCGGACATCCCAGCCCGCCTTGAGCGCCGCAATTTTGGGTAGGACCGAACCTTGTTCTCCGATGGGCGACACCACGCCCATGACGATGTCATCCACCTCGGCCGGATCAAAGCCGTTGCGCTCGCGCAAAGCCTCCAGCACGCAAACGGCGAGATCAATGGGCTTGACCTCATGCAGTGAGCCGTCTTTTTTCCCTTTGCCGCGAGGCGTCCGAACCGCGTCGAAGATCAGTGCATCGGTCATCTTTGTGTCTTTCAAAAAGAGTGAAATCTTGTATAGTTATTTTGCCAAGCATTTGCTTTGTAAAAATCACCTTGGAGACACACAGACATGATCGAGCGCACCGTTTTTGACGCTGACCACCTTGCCTTTCGAGACGCGTTCCAAAAGTTCGTTGACAAAGAAATTGCGCCTCACCACGACGCGTGGGAAGAGCAGGGCTTTGTGGACAAATCGGTTTGGCTCAAGGCAGGTGACAACGGGTTTTTGTGCATGACCATGCCAGAGGCCTACGGTGGCTCGGTCAATGACAAGCGCTATTCGGTGATTCAAATGGAGGTGCTCGCTGAAGGCGGTTTCTCCGGCATTGGTTTTGGCTTGCACAGTGAAATCATCGCCCCGTACATCCTGCATTACGGCACTGATGCGCAAAAGGCAAAGTACCTTCCAGCCATGGCACGCGGAGAAATGATTGGCGCCATCGCGATGACCGAACCCGCGGCAGGCAGTGACTTACAAGGCGTCAAGACCACGGCGGTGCGCGAGGGCGATGACTACATCATCAACGGCAGCAAAACCTTCATCACCAATGGGTGGAACGCCGATGTGGTGATCGTGGTGGCCAAGACCGATCCTGCGGCGGGCGCCAAGGGGACGAGTTTGTTTTTGGTCGATGCCGGAACACCCGGTTTTGAAAAAGGCAAGCGGCTCAAAAAGCTGGGGATGAAGGCGCAAGACACCTCAGAGCTGTTTTTTCAAAACGTGCGCGTCAGTGCCGATCAATTGCTGGGCGGCGAAGCGCAACTGAATCGGGGCTTCATAGGCCTCATGGAGCAGTTGCCCTGGGAGCGACTTCAGATTGCCATCAGTGCCATTGCGGCGTCCCAAACGGTGATTGACCAGACCATTGCCTATGTGAAGGATCGCCGCGTGTTTGGCCAGCCCGTGGCGTCCTATCAAAACACGCGCTACACGCTCGCTGAGTTGCAAACTCAGGTGCAAGTCGCGCGCGTATTTGTGGACAAGTGCATCGAGCTGTTGCTGGTGGATGGCCTCGACACCGCGACTGCCAGCATGGCGAAATACTGGTGCAGTGATTTGCAGTGCAAAGTGATGGACGAATGCGTCCAGCTGCACGGTGGCTATGGCTATATGTGGGAATACGCGGTCACCAGGCAATACGCCGATGCGCGTGTGCAGCGCATTTATGGCGGCACCAACGAAATCATGAAGGAAGTCATCAGCCGCAACATGGGGCTGGGTGCGCGCTGAGGGACGTGGCCATACCGATTCGGTTTGGCTGGCTTTGAGCGGTTGTGGGCATCAAGCCGGGGTTGAGGCGCCAGCAGCGATCCCAGTTTGGCTGGTGGCTTCGCCCCTCATGATCTGGGCGGTGATATCCAGTGATCGCAGTCGCAAATCCGTGTCATAAATGTCGTTGACCATGATGAACTCGTCCGCCTGAGTGAGTTCAGCCAATTGAGTCAATCCTGCTCGCACCGTCTCTGGCCCTCCAATCACCGCTGCGGCGAGAAAGTCTTGTACCGCGGCCAATTCGTGCGCAGGTAGGCTTTGCAAGAACCCTTCCACCGGCGTCGGTAGCTTGCCGCGGCGTCCCGTGATGATGCCGTGCACGCGTTGATAGAGGCTGGATGCGAGGAAGTGGGCTTGCTCGTCGTCGTCACCTGCCACGACCTGAACACCCACCGCGGCGTAAGGACGATCCAATTGCTCAGAGGGCTGAAAACTTTGCCGATAGATCGCCAGCGCTTGCAACAACAACCGGGGCGCAAAGTGCGCGGCGAATGCATAGGGCAATCCCAGCTGCCCGGCCAGTTGGGCAGAAAAAAGGCTAGAGCCCAACAGCCATATCGGCACGTGGGTGTCGGCGCCAGGCGTCGCGACCAAGCGTTGTCCGGGCTGAGGCGTTCCGAGGAGTTGTTTGAGCTCGAGCACGTCTCTTGGGAAATCCTGCTCAGTCTCTACCCGGTCTCGGCGCAGCGCCCGCATGGTCATGCCATCCGTGCCAGGCGCACGACCCAGACCCAAATCGATGCGATTGGGATAGAGCGCAGCCAAGGTGCCCACGGCTTCGGCGACCACCAGTGGGGCATGGTTGGGCAGCATGATGCCACCCGATCCGATCCGAATGCTTCGGGTGCCTCCGGCCAAAAAACCCATGATGACTGCCGTTGCAGAGCTGGCCACGCCTTGCATATTGTGGTGCTCTGCGACCCAGTAACGCGTGAATCCCAGACCTTCGGCGTGTTGTGCGGTCTTGAGTGCCACTTGCAGGGCGTGGTCAACGCCATGGCCATCGCGCACCGCCACAAGGTCCAACATCGATAAGCGAATTTTGGATAAATCAGTCATGGTGGTTTTATAACGCGACTTTGAAAAATGCGCTGACACCCGCCGAACACCCCCAGGGCGACAGTATGCTTGTCGATATGCAAGCTTTTCCAATCCAAGTCTTTGAAGGCCAGGTGCGGGCACTGCCTGAGTCGGGTCGTCCCTCTGCCATCGCCAAATCTCGCCAGGGCGAGCCGGTGCACGTCACCGCCACTGGGCTCGCCGGCGATAGCCAAGCTGATTTGAGTGTGCACGGTGGTCCCGACAAGGCGGTCCACATTTATAGCGCGGATCACCTGGGCGGACTGGCCCGAGCGTTCCCTGGGACGCGCCGGCCCTGGGGCCCCGGCGCGATGGGGGAAAACTTGTCTGTTTCAGGTCTCACAGAGCACGAGGTCTGTGTGGGAGATGTGTGGGCGTGGGGAGGCGTGCGCTTACAAGTCTGCCAACCTCGGATGCCGTGCTGGAAAATAGACGAACACCTTGGGGTTGAAGGCATCGCCGCCTACATTGACGCACACAGCCTGACGGGTTGGTACTGTCGCGTGGTGGAGCCAGGGGTTGCCGGCGAGGCTGACCTTTTGACCCTGTGTGATCGCATCAACCCTGGCTTTGATGTGTTCAGTGCGCTGCGTTTGTGCGCCGAGCATCGTCCTGATTTGGATGCGCTGGATCGCCTCGCCTCACTGCAGGGCATGGCTGCGTCTTGGGCCGCAAAAATCACCAAGCGAGCCGCTTACTTGCGCCGCATTTGAAGGGCGAGGGCCATCGCACCCAGCGCAAGATTAGGCATCAGTTGACTTGATAAATGCTGATGAATACCCCCAAGGGCGCCCGCACGCCCGAACCAATGAACTGGCGATCGTTGACCCACGCCCAGTCGGGAGAGGCCGTTTCAAAGCGAGGCTGACAGCGGAAATACACCTTTTCAGGATCCACCGGAATGCCATTGGCCAGTCGTTCGCTGTCCTCTAAAGAGGCCACTCTCAACGCAGTGTTCTGAACCCAGATTTGAGCGCCATCGTCCATCTCGATGATGTAGCGCGCATCCAGGTGGGCATGGGTGCCGCCATTCAAGATCAATTGAAAATCGGCACCCGCTCCCAACACTTTGCCGCTCATGCGAGGGCCAGTGATGCTGCCACCAGTGATCGGGATCAGACGCCGTCTGCCGGACGGCATCGTGCCCAAATCATAGGGCTGAGAGACCGTGACAGATATGTCACACACGTGTTCAAGTTGGGGCACTGGTGGTTTCATGTGAACTCCTAGATCGTCAGCACGATGTTAGCCAATGCGGCAATGCAAGTCCGTCACGCAGGTATCAAGTAAGAGCTGACTTGGATGGCATTCAGCACTTGATCGGTGTGGCTGGATTGAATCCAGCGTTTCCACCATGCATGGCTGTACGCGCCCATCACCACCCAGTCGGCGGCGTGTTCTTCGATGGCTTGGGCAATGGCTTGAGCCAGCGGCGCACCCATGACTTGCCCATTGGCCTCAACCCCTTGTCCTTGCAACGCGGAAGTCGCCCAAGTACAGATGGACTGGGCACGGCTCGCATCTGATCCACTCACGACCACGTGCACGCTCAGGCCAGTGAGCAAGGGGTCCTGACGCCAGTTGAGCACTTGATGGCGCAGGGCACTCGAGCCATCAAACGCCAAAACGACACGGCGTGGCGCGTTGAATTCACGTCCAACCACCAATGCCGGTCGCTTGGCTGTGCGTACCGTCCAAGCCACGTGCTGGCCAATCGCTTGGTCATCGCCTCCGGTGCGACCGTGTCGTCCCAGCACCAGCAGTCCGACTTCGCTGGCGTGCGACTCAATGGTTTCGGCGAGGTCACCATGTCGCAGCCTCGTATCCACCGAAGGTGGGCCATAACTCTCGGCCATGTCTCGCAGCTGGCTTAATAGCGCACGGGCTTGCTCGCGATCGTGGCGGCTGCGCGCTTCTTCTGTGGCCGCGTACTGCTCGAGCAAGTTTTCTTGTGCATTGAGGCCCAGGGTGCCACTGTGGTCTTGTTCGCGCCCCAGGGCAGGGTGGCGCTCAATGATGTGCAGCAATTCGAGCCCGAGTCCATACCGCTGAGCAGCCCAGGCGGCGTGGCGTGCCACGCTCTCCCCAGATGGCAGGCCGTCGACACACGCAATGACTTTGGATTCTTTCGCCATACGGACCTCCTCAGTGTGCTGACAACAAGTCGGCATCGTCTTTATCGTGGGTGCCAAATTGATCCACCATGGTGGCACTGGCCTCATTGAGTCCAGTGACCTCCACCTGGGTGCCTTCACGCCGGAATTTCAGCACGACCTTGTCCAAGGCGCTGACGGCAGTGATGTCCCAAAAGTGGGCCTTGCTGACATTGATGACGACGCGATCGATGACTTCTTGGTAGTCAAATGCCTGAACAAATGTGTCCGCGCTTGCAAAAAAAACTTGCCCGCTGACCACGTATTCTCGAGATAGGCCATCGCCACTGGCGCTGGAGCGAACCCGCAGGATTTGGCCCACCTTGTGGGCGAAAAAGAACCCCGAGGCCAGCACCCCGACCAACACGCCTTTGGCGAGGTCGTGGGTCGCAACGGTCACGATCACCGTGGCCAACATCACAAGCGTAGAGCTTCTCGGGTGGTGGCGGATGTGCGTGATGGAAGTCCAGCTGAAGGTGCCGATGGACACCATGATCATCACCGAGACCAGTGCGGCCATCGGAATGCGGCTGACCCAGTCGCCCAAAAAGACCACCAAAATCAAGAGCACCACGCCAGCAATCAAGGTCGACAGTCGCCCGCGCCCGCCCGATTTCACATTGATCACCGATTGACCAATCATGGCGCAGCCCGCCATACCGCCCAGGAAACCGGTCGTGACATTGGCCAAACCTTGCCCCACACACTCGCGGTTCTTATCGCTCTTGGTGTCGGTCAAGTCGTCGACGATGGTCGCGGTCATCAACGACTCCAATAATCCCACCACCATCAGCGTCAACGAGTACGGAAAGACAATGCGCAGCGTGTCCCACGTGAGCGGGACATCGGGCCAAAGGAATGTCGGCAGGCTGTTGGGCAACTCACCCATATCGCCGACTGTTCGAATATCAAGATCCATGGCGATGGCGACGATGGTGAGGACCACAATGGTCACCAAGGGCGATGGGATGGCTTTGGTCAGATAAGGCAGTCCGTAAATGATCACCAAGCCCGTGGCTGTCATGGCGTAGACGTGCCAGGTGACATCTGTGAGTTCAGGGAGCTGGGCCATGAAGATCAAAATCGCCAGCGCATTGACAAACCCAGTGACCACGCTGCGCGAGACAAAGCGCATCAGTCTGCCCAGCTGGGCCCATCCTGCTAGCACCTGCAGCAACCCTGTCAGCACGGTTGCCGCCAACAGGTATTGCAATCCGTGGTCCCGCACCAGTGAGGCAATCACCAGCGCCATGGCGCCAGTGGCGGCAGAAATCATCGCAGGGCGACCGCCTGCAAACGCAATGATGGTGGCCATTGAAAAAGAGGCATACAA
>JBEAPX010000017.1:0-12475 GCA_041164205.1 Pseudomonadota bacterium | reverse complement strand
GACGTGTGCTCTTCCGATCTGGTTACTCTTTTAGCCGGTGCTGCAGGTTTCTTGGCCCGTGCGGCTTTTTTAGCTGGTGCTGCAGGCTTCTTGGCTGGAGTTGCTTTTTTAGCCGGTGCCGCCGGCTTTTTGGCCGGAGCGGCTTTTTTAGCCGGTGCCGCAGGCTTCTTGGCTGGAGCGGCTTTTTTAGCCGGTGCCGCAGGTTTCTTAGCCGGAGCCGCTTTTTTAGCGGGTGCTGCAGGTTTCTTGGCCGGAGCGGCTTTTTTAGCAGGTGCCGCAGATTTCTTGGCCGGAGCGGCCTTTTTAGCAGGTGCCGTCGGTTTTTTCACTGGACTTGCTTTTTTAGCGGGCGCGGCCTTGCTGGCAGCGGCGGTCGTCTTTTTCTTTGTGGTTGCACTCGACACGGCTTGTCTCCTCCGATGGGGGCTAACGGCTTTTGAATCAGGCGTTGTTATACCCGTTTTACCTGACGCGGCTTTTTCCGCCCGAGAACCGCCGCTTGTGCGGGTTTCAGGCTGACTGGGAAAACCCATAGATTGCAGGATGGAGCGCAAAAACATGATCGAGTGCCTGACGACCCTCAGTCAGTGATTGGCGCTGGCATCGCGCGCTTGGGCTTCGAGGGGGCTGCCATCAAAAACATTGATCCAACCCTTGTTCCAAGATGTCACGTGGCAAGTCAATGCCGATGAAGACCATGCGGCTTTGGCGGGCTTCGGTAGGACCCCATTCAGGACCCAAATCGCTGCCCATCAGCTGATGAACACCTTGGAAAATCACTTTGCGTTCAGTGCCCATCATGTGCAACACGCCTTTGTAGCGCAGCATACGGGGGCCGTAAATTTGGACAACCGTGCCCAAAAACTCTTCGAGCTTGGCCGGATTGAAAGGCTTGTCCGCGCGGTACACGAAGCTTTTGACGTCGTCGTCATCGTGGTGGTGGTGCGCGTGGTGGTGAGCGTGGTCATGGTCATGGTCGTGCCCATGGTCATGGTCGTGCTGATGTGATGGGTGATCGCAATGGTCACCATGCTGATGGCCATCGTCTAAGAATTCAGGGTCAATATCCAGCTTGGCGTTCAAGTTGAAGCCGCGCAGGTCAAGCACTTCGCTCAGCGCCACCTCACCAAAGTGAACGGTGCGCTGAGGCGCCCGCGGGTTCATGTGTTTGAGTCTGTGCTGCAGGTTTTCCAGCGCTTGGGCATCGACCAAATCAGCCTTGCTAATGAAAATTTGGTCTGCAAAGCCGACTTGGCGGCGTGCTTCTTGGCGGTCATTCAACTGCATCGCCGCGTGTTTGGCGTCGACGACCGTGACGATCGCATCGAGCAAGTACTGCTCGGCCACGTCGTCATCCATGAAAAATGTCTGCGCCACAGGCCCTGGGTCTGCGACCCCGGTGGTTTCAATGATCACGCGTTCGAAATGCAGCTCGCCTTTGCGGCGGCGCTCCGCGAGGTCGGCCAGCGTCGAGCGCAAGTCGTCCCGAATGGTGCAGCACACACAGCCATTGCTCATTTGAATGATGGCTTCCTCGGTGTCCTTCACCAAGATATCGGTGTCGATGTTCTCTTCACCGAACTCGTTCTCGATGACGGCAATTTTTTGCCCGTGGCTCTCGGTCAGCACGCGTTTGAGCAGCGTGGTCTTGCCTGCGCCTAAAAAGCCGGTGAGGATGGTTGCGGGGATGAGTGCCATGGGTGTGTATTGAGTGCCTAAACCAAGTGCTTCATTTGGGGCGCGTGTGCAGGAATTTCAAGTTTTGATAATCCAAAAGCGCGCGCGGAGTGTATCAGCCCGCCACCGCAGTGGGTTCGATAGGGCGCTCACGTTCTGGTGTGAGGCTGCGCATCAGGATCAAACCCTTGAGGTATTCGCCCTCAGGAAATGCGGTGGTCATCGGATGATCAGGGGCGCCGCCAAGGCGCTCAAGGATGTGAGCATCGACGCCAGCGTCATTCGCGGCAGAAGCCACGATTTTGTGAAACAGCTCGACGCCAATGCCGCCCGAGCACGAGTACGTGAACAACACGCCACCTGGACTCAGCAGTTTGAAAGCCAGGCGATTGATGTCCTTATAGGCGCGCGCCGCACGTTCTGCGTGGGCTGCTGTTGGGGCAAATTTAGGGGGGTCCAGCACGATGCCATCGAAGCGCCGCCCTTCTTTGATGAACTGGCGCAGGCTGGCGTTGACATCAGCGACCTGACATTCAATCTGCGCCTGTCCGCTCAGACCGTTGAGTGCCAAATTGTTCTCGGCTCGCGCGATGGCAGGGCCGCTGGAGTCCAGCGAGGTGATGCGGGTATCGGCGGTGAGCACACCTTTGGCTCGCATTCCCGCCAGCGCCGCCACCGTGAAGCCCCCGGTGTAGCAGTAGCAATTGAGCATATTGCGCAGCTGCAGCCGGCTGGCGGCATCGGCGAATTTTTTGCGGCTGTCGCGTTGATCTAAATAAAAGCCGGTTTTGTGACCTTCCTCAACATCCAGAGACAACTTCCAGTCGTGCTCTTCAATCACACAGGAGGTGTCGCCCGAGCCGCGCAGCCAGGCTTTGACGGGCTCTAACCCCTCGAGTTTGCGTACCCCAGAGTCTGAGCGCTCGTAAATATGGGTCAGCCCTGTCAGTTGCACCAGCAAATCTGCAATGGTCTCTTTCCACTTCTCAGTGCCAGCCGAAAGAAACTGAGCCACCAACACTTGGTCGTACCGGTCGACGATGAGGCCGGGGAGCCCATCAGACTCCCCATGCACTAAGCGCACCCCGTTGCTGCTGACATCCAGGCGCGCGCGCGTCTGGATCGCGGCTTGGAGGCGGCGCTCAAAAAAATCACGATCAATGCGTTCTTCCCGATCAAACGACCACACCCTGACGCGAATTTTCGAAGTTGGTGAATAAGCGCCACAGGCCAGCCATTGGCCTTGATCGCTTTCAATCCAGACCGTCTCGCCGGGGTCAGCCTTGCCCTTGGCGATGGCCGCGTCGTATACCCACGGATGTCGGCGCAACAAAGAGCGTTCTTTGCCGGGCTTGAGTCGGATGATTTTCATAGGATTCCTAGGCGTGGGACAGAGGGCGCTAAAGCCGGGCTGAGTTTGGTGGTCGGGACGACCGGAGGCAACAAAAAACCGCCTCAGGTTGCCCTGGGCGGTTCTTGTATTCGCTGACAGCGCACCCGGTTCAAACGGCGCCAAGCTTTGCTTGCTTGACGTCGGTGGTACGGAGTACCACCGAATCGTTTGCCGCAGATTAGGCGGCGGTTGCCAAGGCCTTGACCTTGGAGCTCAAGCGGCTCTTGTCACGAGCTGCCTTGTTTTTGTGGAAGATGCCCTTGTCTGCCACGCTGTCGATGATGCTCTGAGCTTTGGCAAACAAAGCGCTGGCTTTGTCTTTGTCACCAGCAACCACTGCTTTTTCAACGTTCTTGACAGCGGTGCGGTACTTTGAACGCAACGACGTGTGTGCTGCGTTCAGTTTGATGTTTTGACGAGCGCGTTTGCGGCCAGAGGCCAAACGCGGATTTTTTACAACTTTTTTGGTTGCCATGATCGGTATCTTTCAGGTTTGAAGATGTTGTCAGCGAACCCAGCATTATAGCGTCCATTCCCCACTCTGGCCACCGCAAGTCGTCGCTCCAAAGTTACACTCCCGCTGTGAGCTTGTTCAAATCCGCCTCCTTGGTTTCCGTCTGGACGCTGGCCTCTCGAGTGCTGGGGCTGGTGCGCGAACTCATGGTGGCCGCGATTTTTGGTGCCTCAGCGACCACCGACGCGTTCAACGTGGCATTTCGCATTCCTAACCTGCTGCGCCGCCTGTTTGCCGAAGGGGCATTCAGCCAAGCATTCGTCCCCGTATTGGCGGCGACGCGAGCCGAACACGGCGAAGACGCCACCCGAGAGCTGGTGAATCGCATCACCACCGTGCTGGTATTGGCCTTGATGCTCACCAGTGCCATCGGCGTGTTGGCTGCCCCAGTGTTGGTATGGATGCTGGCCGCTGGTTTGCAGCAAACCCCAGAGGGCTACGGCCATGCTGTGGGCTTGACCCGCATCATGTTCCCCTACATTGGATTCATGTCCCTCGTGGCCATGGCTGCTGGAGTGCTCAACACTTGGAAGCGCTTTGCCGTGCCGGCTGCGACCCCCGTGCTCCTCAACATCGCCATGATCTTGGGTGCTTGGTGGGGTGCGCCAACGTTGGCCCAATATGGGGTCGAGCCCATTTATGGCCTTGCTGTGGGGGTCATGGTCGGCGGCGTGTTGCAGCTTGCCGTGCAGGGCTGGGCATTGCGTCGCATCGGTATGTGGCCTCACATTTATGGCAGTTGGCGCGGGTGGCGAGACTCGTGGCAGCACGCGGGTGTGCGCCGTGTGCTGGGCCTCATGGCACCGGCCCTCCTGGGGGTGGGGGTGGCCCAATTGTCTTTGCTCATCAATACCCAAATCGCCTCGCACCTGTCCGTTGGCAGCGTCAGTTGGCTGTCGTATGCCGATCGATTGATGGAGTTCCCCACCGCCTTATTGGGGGTGGCTTTGGGCGTGGTGCTCACGCCGCAGTTGTCTGCCGCTCAGGCGCGCGGCGAGTCTGACGCCTACAGCGGGTTGTTGGACTGGGGGCTGCGTTGGGTGCTGGTGTTCGCCGTGCCCAGTGCCGTGGCGCTTTGGGTGTTCACCGAGCCCTTGGTGGCCGTGCTGTATCACTACGGCGCTTTTCAGGCGCACGACATCACGCAGACTGCATTGGCACTGCGTGGCTACAGCGCAGGCCTGCTCGGGTTGGTCGCCATCAAAGTGTTGGCTCCAGGTTTTTATGCCCAGCAAAATATGCGCACGCCGGTCAAGATCGCGGTTGTGGTGTTGGTTTGCACCCAGCTGCTGAACCTGGTGTTTGTGCCTTGGTTTGCCCATGCTGGCTTGGCCTTGTCGATTGGCGTGGGGGCACTGATCAATGCCTCTTGGTTGTTGTTGAGTTTGCGCCGGATGGGGGCATATCGGCCCGCAACTGGGTGGTGGGCATTGATCCTCAAGGTGGCGGTCGCTGTCGCGATTTTGGGCGCCGGGCTATGGTGGGCCAATGGTCAGTGGGATTGGGTCGCGGATCAGTCACGCCCCTTGGTGCGCGCCCTGCGATTGGTGGGCGTGGTCGCTGTCGCCGTGTTGGGGTATTTGGCCGTGCTGGCGTTGCTGCGTGTGCCACTCAAGGCCATGGTGACGCGGCAACGCTGATGCCGTTTGTGCGCTGCCTGCGAGCGCCACGTGGTCTGCTTTAAGCCAATAAATTCAACGCCCTGATGCGTTCAATGTGGGCTTGCATCGAGCGCTTCGCCACAGGCCACAACGCCTGAGGTGTATCCGCATAGGCGTGTGCGACCCAGTCGTCGTCGTTGCCGTTGGGGTGGGCCCGCATGGCGGCCAGCACCTTGGCCTCGCGTGCCAGTCGGTGGCGTTTCAGGTGGGCAATCACGGCGGGGGCCTCGCCCAGCACATAGCCATGCGCGGGCAAGATGAAGTTCACCCCTCTTTGCTCGCATTCGTCCGCCAACACATCCAGGGAGTGCAGGTACTCGTCCATGTGCCCATCGGGTGGATTGATCACTGTCGTGCTGCCGTTCAAGATGTGATCGCCAGAGAACAGCACGGCATCTTCTTCGAGCAGCAGACACACGTGGTTGGCCGCGTGGCCAGGGGTGTGCACACACCTCAGGGTATGCGTGACGACCGCGCCGTTGGCATCCGTGCCTTGCAGTTGCAGGCGTTGGCCATGCGACACGGGACTGTCTGGCACAAAGTGGCTGTTCGGCGCGGCGTGGGGTCCGCTGGGCAGGCCATACAAAGCCACGCGGTGCCCTTGAGCTTGCAGCCGTTTTTGCAGTGCGATCGCGCCAGGCGAGTGGTCTGGATGTGAGTGGGTGCACACCAGCCAGCGAATATCACCGCCAGTGCAAGCCATGATCCGGTCCAAATGCGCGGCATCGTCAGGGCCTGCGTCGATCACCGCGTAGCCCGTGGCGGCTTCACCCAATAGATAGGTATTGGTGCCGGGGCCGGTCATCATGCCGCCGTTGGGCGCCGTCAGGCGTTGAATGTGTCGACGCAGCGGCACACTCTCGTGGTGCCGCCACGTCAGGTCATGAAAAAGCGCACCGTCTGGCGCCACAAAAGCCAATTCACCAAAGGCCGTCTCGTGCTCCATGTAACGCTCTTCGCGACCGTTCAGCAGCCCCCCGCGAGGGCAAGAGACAAACGCTGGCAGTTCGCTCTGACACGCGGCCACCGCATCAGCCACTGTGGCATAGCGGGCCATCACCTCCAGCGTGCGAATCGTTGGGAAGATCATGAAAAAACGGCCCGCCTTGTGCGCCTCGAGTGCTTGTTTCGGGGTGACCCAAACCGGCTCAAACTGCTCGGCCTCATCCGCCACCGGTTGTTGATTCGGCGGCATGGGCGCGGCCAAAAATGGCACATCAAATCGCTTGGGCATATCGCGATCGGTGATCCAGTGGGCCAGCGTAAACACCTGATCTGCAGCGGGGACCAGGCCACGTGCGGCGCATTGCTCAAAGAATGGACCACTGCGATCCAGCGCGTCAACGTCGGACTGATCGGCCCATGACCCGTCAGGGCGATAGGCAATCAGCACGCCCAGCTCTTCAAAACTCTCGCGAATCGCCGCCATGGCTGACGTCCGCAGCTCAGCCGTTTGTGTGGGTCGACACGCACCCGCAGCCGTGCCATCGCTGGCATCGACGCCACCCCCGGGAAACACGTAGGCACCTGGCGCAAAACTGGCCTTGTCAGAGCGCCGTGTCATCAGCACCTGCATCCCGTCAGGGCTATCGCGCAACAACAAAACAGTGGCCGCAGCACGTGGCGCCACGGGGGTGCGCTGCTCGCGCAGGAGGTATTGAGAGCGTGTCATGCAACTATTTTGCCGCGTCTGCCAAGTGGGGGTTGTCGCGCGAGCTAGCCGGGCAGACGGCTGGGCGGTGGACGGCGGATAGGCATCGTTGAGGGGATAATTGCGGTATGCAAATCCATTTCACCAAAATGCATGGCGCCGGCAACGACTTCGTTGTGCTCAACGAGACCCAAGGCCTGCTGGGGCTCAACGCCGCGCAGTATCGATGGTTGGCCGATCGCCACTTTGGCGTCGGTGCTGACCAAATCTTGTCCGTGCGCGCCGCCACGGTGCCAGGGGTGGACTTCTCGTATGTCATTCACAACGCCGATGGTGGCGAAGTAGAACACTGCGGCAACGGGGCGCGCTGCTTCGTGCATTACGTGCATGAAAAAGGCTTGTCCGAGTCCCCATCCATCAAGGTGCAAGTCAAGCACGGGGTGATCGAGCTCCACCAAGATGCCGATGGCCGGGTGCGGGTCGATATGGGACCACCGATTTTTGAGCCTGAGCGCATTCCCTTCCAAGCCGATGGTTTGACTGCATCGGAGCGCAATGGCTGGGCACAGTGGCACCTCGATGGCGAGGGTGCACAGGACTGTTTGCCCGTGGGCGTGGTGTCCATGGGCAACCCCCATGCCGTGCAAATCGTGCCAGACGTGGGCGCTTTTCCGGTTGAATCGGTCGGACCTTGGGTCGAGAGCCACCCGCGCTTTCCCAACCGAGTGAACGCGGGTTTCATGCAAATTTTTGAGCGCCAAGTCGTTGCCCTCAGGGTCTACGAGCGGGGCGCTGGCGAGACCTTGGCTTGCGGCACCGGCGCCTGCGCGGCAGTGGTGGCTGGCATTCGTTGGGGTGTGCTCGACCCCGTGGTCGATGTGCACACCCACGGCGGTATGCTGACCATCTCGTGGGAGGGAGACAACGCCTCGGTGTGGATGACGGGGCCAGTCGCCACTGTGTTTGAAGGCACGGTGGATGTGCCAGAATTTTCAGAAGAAGACTGACGCGCCCAGACAGGCGCGCCATTGCACCGAATCAAAGAAAGACACCATGGACCACAACACGCCCATCACCGAAGACGACATTGCCAATTACCTGGTCAACACCCCCGACTTTTTTGAGCGCCACGCCGAGGTGTTGGCCGCGGTGCAATTGACCAGCCCTCACAGCCACCGCACCATCAGTTTGCAAGAGCGTCAGGCTGAAATGATGCGCGCCAAAATCCGAGAGCTCGAACTGGCTCAATCGCACATGGTGCGTTATGGCCAAAACAACGTGGCCATTGCCGACAAAATGAACGTCTGGATCGAGCAATTGCTCGCGGCTCAGTCGAGCGACGCCATGCTTGAAACGATCAGTCCTGGCTTGGCCCAAACCTACGACATCGCGCAGTCGGTGCTGAAGGTCTGGGGAGTGCCCGGTGTCAGTGAGTCGGTCGCGGTGCCCGCCGATGGTGCGCTGGCACAGGGGGTGCAGACCCAAGCCACGATTCGTTGCGGTGCCTTGGACGACAGCGACGCCTTGCGCCAAGCCTTGCCCGACCCCGCAGCCGCCGCTTCAGCGGCGGTGATTCCGCTCCAGCGCAGTGCCGATGAAGCACCGCTGGGTGTGTTGATCTTGGCCAGTGACGACGCCGAGCGTTTCACCCCAGACATGGGGACTTTGTTTTTGGAGCGCGTAGGCCTCTTGAGCACTGCGGCTCTGCGCCGATTGATGCCCAGCACAGAGTGACCGAGCCCCGAGCCGCAACCCTAGACGAAGCCCTGGCGCAGATCAGCGCCACGCAAGCCGACTGGGTGCGCGCGTACCTGAGCCACATTCGGGTCGAAAAGCGCTTGGCCGAGCGCACGCAGATTTTGTATGCGCTCGATTTGCACAAACTCATCACCTTGGCCCTGGCCGCGTCCACGGCCTTGGATCAAGTGACCCCCGCCCACATCCGGCGTTGGGTAGGGCAGATGCGCACCCATGGGCGCAGTCCAAGAGGCATTGCGTTGATTTTGTCGGGCTGGCGCAGCTTTTATCGCTGGCTCGGGATGCAAGGCCACGTCAGCAGCAACCCCGTGCAAGACGTGCGCGGGCCCAAAGCGCCGCAGCCATTGCCCAAGGCCTTGGGCGTCGATGACGCCGTGCAGCTGGCTGATTTCCACATCAACGCAGACCCTCCGGAGTGGCAATCCCGCGATCAAGTCTTGGTCGAGCTGTTGTACGGCAGTGGGTTGCGGCTGGGTGAACTGTTGGGGCTGGATGTCGAAGCCTCGTCCAGCGCGAAGGGCTGGCTTGATCTCGAGGATGGCGTGGCCCACGTCTTGGGCAAAGGCAACAAGCGCCGCAGTGTGCCCCTGGGTGCTGCCGCCATTGCTGCGGTCCGCGCGTGGTTGCCGCACCGCGCCCAACACGTCCGAGGAGAAGAAACGGCATTGCTGCTCGGACCCAAAGGCCAGCGCCTTAGCCCCAACCAAGCCCGTTTGCGTTTGCGCCGCCGTGCCGCCATGGCGGGGTTGAGCACCTCGGTGCACCCTCATATGCTGCGCCATTCTTTTGCGAGTCACATCCTGCAGTCCAGTGGTGATTTGCGTGCGGTCCAAGAGCTGCTTGGTCACGCCAACATCAGCACCACGCAGCGCTACACCAGGCTGGATTTCCAGCACCTGGCCCAAACCTATGACGCCGCCCACCCACGCGCCAAAAAAAAGCCCTCTTGACAGCCCGGAACGCCACTTCAGGCTCAGTGGGTGCCTGACTTTGGCGGTACCATCGGCTTCTAACCTCTCGTGGGAGAGGTGTTTTGGGAGACTTTCATGACATTCGGAATCAAATCATTTTTCTTGGCTGCCGCAATGGTGTTGGGCATGAGTGCCCAGGCTGCAGATGGCATCAAGGCCGTCTACCACATGACCGATGGCGTTGAGCAGGCGGCGCGCGGATTGCGCAACGTGCAAAACCACCTGAACGCTGACCCCACCGTCAAGATCGTGGTGGTCGGCCATGGCAAAGGCATTGACTTCATGCTGGAGGGCGCCAAGACCCCTAAAGGCGGTGAGTTCGCAGGCACCATTTCCAACCTCGCAGCCAAAGGCGTCGAATTCCGCGCTTGCAACAACACACTGGTGTCGCGCAAGATTGACCCCGCGAGCTTGGCCATGGAGTCCAAAATCGTGCCCTCTGGCGTCGCCGAAGTGGCGCGCTTGCAGGCCAAAGAAGGCTTCGTCTATCTGAAGCCCTGATCTCTCTCACCATTCACCACCGCAGGACTTGCCATGGGAATCCAGACCTCAACCGTCAGCATCGAAGCCGTAGATGGCGCTGGTGCATTCAACGCCTACGTCGCCATGCCTGACTCCGTCACGGGTCCTGCTGTGGTGGTGGTGCAAGAGATTTTTGGCGTCAACGCCAATATGCGCTCGGTCGCCGACTGGCTGGCCCAAGAGGGCTTTGTTGCAGTCGTGCCCGATTTATTCTGGCGGCTCGAGCCTGGCGTAGACCTGGGCTACACCGAGTCCGATCGCGCCAAGGCCTTCGACTTGATGGGTCGCTTTGACGTGACCAGTGGCATCGCCGACATCCAAAGCGCGCTCAGCTACGCCCGCGCTTTGCCCGCGAGCAATGGCAAAGCCGGTGTGGTCGGGTATTGCTTGGGCGGCAAGATGGCCTACCTCGCGGGCTGCCACACCGATGCGCAAGCCGCGGTGGGTTACTACGGTGTCGGTCTAGAGCAGTTGCTCGACCAGGCGGGTGGCATCCAACACCCCGTCATGTTGCACATTGCCGAAGAGGACACCTACTGTCCCGAGCCCGCCCGCGAAGCCATCCTCAAGGGCCTACAAAGCAACGCCCAAGTCACCTGTCATGTCTACGCCGGTGTGGGCCACGGATTTGCGCGGGGTCAAGGCGACCACTACGATGTCCCAGCTGCTGATGTGGCGAACAGCCGCACCCTCGCGCTGTTGCGCGACGCGCTGGCTGGCTAAGGCTCGCCCCCATCTGTGAATGAACCGCCATAGCCCACGCGGGCTGTGGCGCTCAGGGCTAGACGCGGGCCCTTAGCGCGGATAAATCGTGCGAAATGTCAAATTGATGCGCGCCGCCAGCGGTGTCTTGAGCTTGTGAATGGCGTGCTTCCAATGGCTTTGCGTGCCCCCGCGCATCAACAGCAGGCTGCCGTCTTCGAGGGGAACGTGGGCATTGCGCACATCCTTGCGAGCGCGGTGGCTAAACACCAGTTTGCGTGTGGCCCCAAAGCTCACCGACGCAATGACGGGCTGCGGCCCCAACTCGGGCTCATCGTCGCTGTGCATTCCCATGCTGTCGCGTTCATTGCGGTAATAGTTGAGCAGCACACTGTTGAACGTCTGGTGACACGCCGCCTCAACCCTTGATTTAAGCGCCTGCAACAGTGGCGTCCAAGGCATAGGCGCCAATTGCAATCCCGAATAGGTGTACGAGCACCCGGCATCGCCAAACCACGCACTCAAACGCGGTTGGTCGTAGGTCTTGCCCCACACCTCGATGGGGTCTTGGCGCCACGGCACCTCATCGCGCAGGCGCTCTAAGCAGAGCGCCGTTGGCATCCCCCAGTCCAACGATGGACAGTAGCGCACATCGGCGTCTTCCATGGCAATGGGTAGCCATGTCGGCGCATCGGTGGCATGGCCCGCCTCGGTAAACAAATCAGCCATGGCAAGTGGCCATCAGCTCAAGACCATTTGAGATTGGGTCACCACCGCGCACAGCTTGCCCGCCTCGTTGTGGATCAGCGTTTGCCACACCTGAGTCGTGCGCCCCTTGTGCAAGGGTGTGCACACAGCTGACAGCGTGGTGTTCACCGCAGCACCAGCCATGAACTTGGTGCTCGACGCCGTGGTGGTCGTGTTGGCGCCCTGGGGAATATTCACAAAAGTACCCACAGCCCCCAGCGTATCGGCAAACGCCATGTAACTGCCACCGTGACAAATGCCGCCCGTCGTACACAAGTCGGGGCGCACCTTCATCGTCGCGCGCACACAGTCGGGTGACACCTCGGTCAGCGTCACCCCCATCAGGCCAGGCAACAAAGGGGTCAGCAATTCGTTCAGCTTCTCGGGACTCATCATGGCAAAACCTTTCACAGCGGCGAGGGCCACACGGCTGCCAATGAGTGTAGCCAGCACCCTCTGCTCGGGACGGCGCCGGTGTGACAAAAAAACGCAAAAATTAGCCCACCCACCCCAGAAACGCCAAAAATCGCGCTAAAATTCTGGGCTTGCAAAAACTGTCCGCAGTCAAGCAGAGGCGATATAGCTCAGTTGGTTAGAGCGCAGCATTCATAATGCTGATGTCGGTGGTTCAAGTCCACCTATCGCCACCAGAACACACCAAAAAGCCAACTCAACCGAGTTGGCTTTTTTTATGGTGTCGGCACTGACTCGGGAGGCTCGCGTAGGTGCCTGTTGAGCAAATCGAACAAGCCCTGTGTTTGTTCGCTAAATTTGAGGTAATCCTCAGGCTGACCGTAGGCGTGCTCGCCACTGTGTTCTTCTGCGTACGCGCGAATGGTGTGTTCGTGCTTTTCCCAATACTTAAGCAACTCTTCTTTG
>JBEAPX010000016.1:0-6339 GCA_041164205.1 Pseudomonadota bacterium | reverse complement strand
CACGGATCTCGCGGTAGAGAGACTCGACCATGTGCCCCTTGCGCACACCCATGCCGCCATGCATTTGGACAGCGGCATCGATGATTTGTTGCGCGCTTTCGGTGGCCGCCATCTTGGCCATCGCGGCTTCGCGCGTGATACGTTGACCTTGATCCCGGAGCCAGGCCGCGCGGTAGGTGAGTAGGGCAGCGGCGTCTAGCGATGTCGCCATCTGCGCAATTTTGCTTTGTGTGATTTGAAAGTCAGCAAGTTGTTGTCCAAACATCGAGCGCTCGCGGGCGCGGTGAATCGCCTCGTCTAGCGCGCGCCGTGCAAAGCCAAGGGCCGCGGCCGCCACTGTGGTGCGAAAGACATCCAGGGTTGCCATTGCGACTTTGAAGCCTTGTCCGGGCTCGCCAATCCGTTGAGATGCCGAGACCACGCAATTGTCAAATTTGAGCGTGGCCAAGGGGTGCGGCGCCACCACATCAATGCGTTCCTCGATGTGTAGGCCGGGCGTGTCGGCATCGACGATGAACGCAGAGATACCGCGTGCCCCAGGGGCCTCTCCCGTGCGTGCGAAGACCACGTAGAAGTCAGCGATGCCCCCATTGGATATCCAAGTCTTGCGTCCGTTCAGCACATAGCCACCGGGGGTCTCCTCAGCGCGGCACTGCATGGCTGCGACATCTGATCCGGCCTCTGGCTCGCTCAGTGCAAAGGCCGACAACGCGCGACCCGAGGCCACTTTGGAGAGATAGCGCTCCTTCTGGTCAGGCGTGCCCATGAGGCTGATGGCGCCCGTCCCCAAGCCTTGCATCGCAAACGCAAAATCGGCCAAACCATTGTGATACGCCAAGGTTTCTCGAAGCAAACACAGTTGGCGTGTGTCCATGGTGTCTTGGGCCGCACCGTACGCTTTGCCCGCGACGGCATATCGCAGCCATCCCCCACCACCAAGGAGGCGAACCAGGCGGATGCACTCGGCATCGACCGCCTCTCGACTTTCATCGTGGGTGCTGTGCGCCAAATGGGATTGGCTCCAGCTGTCCAACTCAGATTTGAAGGTGCGATGCGACGCATCGAAAAACGGCCAATTCAGCTCGGGCGGCGACAGCACCGTTGGATTGGCAAGGCTCTGCGTCATGTTCAGTCTCCTTGAAATACGGGCGTTTGTTTCGCGACAAAGGCGTGGTATGCCCTGTGAAAATCATTCGTGGCCATGCAGATGGCTTGGGCCTGGGCTTCGGCTTCGATGGCCTCGTCGACACCCATGTTCCATTCTTGGTGGAGCATTTTTTTGGTCATGCCGTTGGCGAATGTGGGGCCTGCCGCCAGTTCAGCAGCCATAGCCTGCGCGTCGGACAGCAAGGTGTCAGCGGAGCAGACGCGGTTGTAAAAGCCCCAGCGTTCGGCGTCGTCGGCACCCATGCCGCGACCGGTGTAAAGCAGTTCGCTCGCGCGCCCTTGCCCAATGATGCGCGGCAACAGGGCGCACGCACCCATGTCACATCCAGCCAAGCCGACTTTGTTGAATAGGAAATAAGTCTTGCTGTTTGGCGTGCCATAACGCATATCAGATGCCATGGCCAAAATCGCGCCGGCGCCCGCACAGACGCCGTCAATGGCTGCGATGATGGGCTGAGGACAGGCGCGCATGGCTTTGACGAGGTCGCCTGTCATGCGCGTGAAAGCCAGCAGGCCAGGCATATCCAGCTGCGTCAATGGGCCAATGATTTCGTGGACATCGCCGCCCGAGCAGAAGTTACCGCCGGCGCCGGTGATGACGATGGCGTGGATGTCGTCGGCGTAAGGCATCGCGCGAAAGAAATCGCGCAACTCAGCGTACGACTCAAACGAGAGAGGGTTTTTGCGCTCAGGTCGATTCAGTGTGACAGTCGCCACTCCGGCGGCGATATGAAGCTTGAAGTGCGCTGGCGTGTGCTCAGAGAAACGTTGGTGGTGGGTCGGAAGCTGGTGGGGTTGGCCTGGCAAATATCGTTCACTCATGAAGATTCCTTTTTTGAATGGAGCACGCGGTGCTGAGCTTGTGTGGGCGCTGACCCACCCCACTTCAAAATGCCCAGCAAGCCGTGCAGTTGGCTTTGATCCGCATCGGATAGGGGAGAGAACAGTTCGACGATCCAGCGCTCGTGTGCCTTGGCCATCGCCGCAAATGCCTTGCGCCCAGCGGGCGTGAGGCTGACCACAAACGCCCGCCGATCTGCCGGTTTGGCCTGCCGTTGCACCAAGGTCTCACGCTCGAGCTGGTCGACGATGGTGGTCACGTTTCCGCCCGTGACCATCATGCGTCTGGAGAGCTCACCCATGGACAAGCCTTTGGGCTCGCGCTCAAGTTGCGCCATCAGATCAAACCGAGGCAAGGTGATATCAAATTGCTCGCGCAGACGCTGGCGAATTGTGTCTTCTATGCGCGTCGTTGTGGACAGCAGTCGAAGCCACAGCCGAAGCGAGGCGTGGTGGTCAGCCCGGGCACGCATTTCCATGTCGGTGGCTTGGGTGCCGAGTTCTATCGTGGATTCAAGTGCAGTCATGCGGCGAGTTCTCCCCCATCGACCGCGATGGATTGACCATTGAGTGCGTGGCTCGCACCGGTGCAGAGCCACATCACGGTTTGGGCAACTTCGTTGGGTTGAACCAGCCGCTTTTGCGGATTGCGCGCGGCAAGGCCTTGGCGTGCTTGGGCAGGCGTTTGGCCTGTTTTTTCAACGATGTTCTGAATGGCGCTGTGAACGATGTCTGTCTCGGTGTAACCAGGGCACACGGCATTCACTGTGACCCCTTTTGTCGCCAACTCCAAGGCCAGCGCTTTGGTTAAGCCAATGACACCGTGTTTGGCGGCGACATAAGCGCTGACGTAGGCGTAGCCTTTAAGGCCTGCCGTACTGGCGATATTGATGATGCGACCTGGGGTGCCGTTTTTGGCGGCTTCTAACATGGGTGTCAACACCGCCTGCGTGATGTGGAACGTGCCACTGAGGTTGACATCGAGCATGGTGTGCCACAGTGCGGCATCGGTTTTTGCAAACGGTTGGCTGAGGGCTTGCCCCGCGTTGTTCACCAATATGTTCACGGGGCCAAATTGGCCTTCGGCTTCTCGCACGGCGGCTTGAACCGATTCAGGGTCGGTCACATCCAAGGGGGCGATCCAGTGGGGAAAAGGGCCCAGTTCGACTTGCAAGTCTTGTGCTTGTTGTCGCAGGCGCTCTCGGGAGCGACCCGACAGCGTGACGTGGCAGCCGGCTTGTGCCAGAGCCATGGCGATCGCGGCGCCGATGCCGCTGCCGGCGCCGGTGATCAGTGCGTGCCGACCTGTGAGTGGGCGCGTGTCCTGGGCGCTGGGTGTTGAGGAGTTATCCGCCACATCAATCCCCTTTGGTGGCTTGCTGGAGTGCACGCTCGCGAGCGAACCCAGCCTCTAACTGTGGCTTGCCCGACGCATAGGCGCGTGGCCACTCGATGTCGGTGAAGCCGATGCGCGCTGCCTCGGTCAAAGTCCATGCCGGGTTGGCCAGGTGTGGGCGAGCGATGGCACAAAGGTCTGCGCGACCCGCCGCCAGAATGCTGTTGACATGATCCGCCTCAGAGATCGCTCCGACAGCAATGGTGGCGATGCCAGCTTCTTGGCGAATGCGATCGGCAAAAGGGGTTTGGTACATCCGCCCGTAACTGGGCTTTTGCGCAGCGCTGACTTGTCCGGATGAGCAATCGATCATGTCTGCGCCGGCCGCCTTGAACGCTCGGGCAATCTCGACCGCATCTGCTGGGGTATTGCCACCTTCGACCCAGTCGTGGGCCGATATCCGCACGGACATCGGCAGTTGAGCGGGCCAGACGGCGCGCATCGCCTTGAAAACTGCGATGGGGAAGCGCAGTCGGTTGGCGAGGCTACCCCCATACTCGTCGCCTCTGACGTTGGTCAGTGGGCTGAGAAAGCTGGACAGCAAGTAGCCGTGCGCGCAGTGGAGCTCTAGCCAATCAAATCCGGCTTGGGCTGCGCGTTCCGTGCTCGCGACGAAATCGTTCAGGACGCGATCCATGTCATCTTGCGTCATGGCACGAGGCACATCACCGTGCGGCAGGTAAGGCTGAGCTGAGGCAGCGATGAGTGGCCAGCGGCCTTCTGGATCGTCGCTCGGAATCGGTTCATCCATGCCCGGCCCTTGCCAGGGCCGGCAACTGGATCCCTTGGGTCCAGCGTGCCCAAGTTGAATGCCGATTTTGGCGTCACTGCGACTGTGTACCCAATCGGTGATGCGTTGCCAGTCTTGCATTTGGGCATCGTTCCAAAGGCCCGGGCAGCCGTGGGTGATGCGACCATCGGCACTCGGTGCCGTCATTTCCACCATCACCAGACCAGCGCCACCCATCGCCCGCGCACCCAAATGCACCAGGTGGTCTTCACCCACTCGACCATCGACCGCCATGTATTGCGCCATGGGAGAGACCACGACACGATTTTTCAGGGTGATCGCGCGCTGCGTGTAGGGCGTGAACATCGGCGGACGGGGGCCTTTCTGTGTGGCGGGTGAATCCGCGCGCGTGCCAAACCAGGTTTCGTAGCCCTCGAGCCAGCCCTTGTCGCGCAGGCGCAGGTTTTCGTGGCTGATGCGCTGGCTGCGTGTGAGCATGGAGTACATGAATTGCTCAGGCTCGAGTTGGTCGCAATAGCGCTCACCGCACACCTCAAACCACTCCATCGCATTCCACGCTGCGTTTTGCAGTCGAATCACATCGATTTCGCGCACGGCTTGGTATTGCGCAAGAACGTCTGGGATGCGCTCTGGCGTGTCCCCTAAGCGCTTGAATTGACGCACCAACTCGATGGCGTCCTCAAGAGCAAGCTTGGTGCCAGAGCCAATGGCAAAGTGCGCCGTGTGAACCGCATCGCCCATGAGCACCACGTGGCTGTTGCCGTTGTAATGAGACCAGTTGGCACACTTGACTCGCTGAAAGTTCAACCACGCCGAGCCTCGCAAGTGGCGGGCGTTGGTCATCAATTTTTCACCCTGGAGGTTGTCCGCAAACAGTTTCTCACAAAAGGCGATCGACTCCGCTTGATCGGCTCGATCCAGGCCATGGGCGAGCCACACCGACTCGGGGCACTCCACAATGAACGTTGAGGTGTGCTCGTCGAACTTGTACACATGGGCTTGAAACCAGCCGTGCTCCGTTTTTTCAAACAGAAACGTGAAGGCATCGTACAAGCGGTTGGTGCCTAACCAGATGAAGCGGTTGGGACGGGTCACGATGTCGGGTTGAAACACCTCTGGCAAGCGATTGCGAACGGCTGAGTTGACTCCGTCGCTGGCGATGATGAGGTCGGCTTCGGGGAAATCCAAATCCGACGCAGCCTCTTGTTCGAACACCAGTTTGACGCCGAGTTGCTCGCAGCGCGCTTGCAAAATATTCAGCAGCTTCTTGCGTCCGATGCCCACGAATCCGTGGCCGCCGGATCGAATCACTCGGCGCTTGAAGTGCAGCTCGATATCGTCCCAGTGGTTGAACGCTTGTTGGACCTCTTGCGCCGTTTCCTGATCCCATTGCCGCATATTTTCAAGCGTCTGGTCCGAAAACACCACGCCCCAACCGAACGTGTCATAGGGCCTGTTGCGCTCAACCACGGTGATGTTGTGGTGCGGGCCCAGCTTTTTCATCAGCAAGGCGAAATACAGGCCAGCTGGCCCACCACCAATGCAAACGATGTTCATGCGCGTCCTTTGTTGTTCCGGTGTCCGGCGTTTTGTGTGAGGATTAAATATTTGAAGCTTGAAATATTTTGAGCGATGTGAGGGCGCCCGCCATCATGGAAAACCCGATGTGGCATGGCCACAGGTGGCAGACACCTAGGGCTACGCGCGGGTGCACGGGATGGCTTCGTTTTGCAATGGCAACTTTGTCACGCCTGAGTGGCATCTTTGGAGTGAAGCCGCAGACCTAGGAGCCGCCAGTGGCGTCTGCGGCTATGCTCAAAGCCATGCGCGGCGGCGGCTTGCTTTATCCAAAGCGAGTGTCCAAGGTGAGTGTCTAAATCCACTGCGGTAGAGCAGTTCATTTGAAAAGGAACAAGCGTGGCAGGTTTGAAGCTGGTCATAGGTAATAAAAACTATTCGTCTTGGTCCATGCGGCCATGGGTCTTGATGACCCAAAAAGGCATCGACTTCGAAGAGCACCTGATTCGCTTTGATGGGTTTGAGGACGGCTCTCAGTTCAAGCACGAGATCAGCGCCATCAATCCCTTTGGCAAAGTCCCCGCCTTGATCGACGGTGAGCTCGTGGTGACGGACACGTTGGCGATTGCCGAGTACCTGGCTGAGCGGTACCCAGAGCTCGCGCTTT
>JBEAPX010000015.1:0-3266 GCA_041164205.1 Pseudomonadota bacterium | reverse complement strand
TCCAGCCCCCGGGGGCGACCGCGGCACCCCCTCTCGCATCCGCTCTCGCAAACCCTCTGGCATCTCCGGCGCCAGGTAAAGACCCAAGCGCCAATGGCGTCGCCCTGCAAAAGGTGGAGCTCAGCCCCTCGATGCGTCTGATCATGCCGGCGGCGGCCCCCATGCCAGACGCGGCGAGCTTGCACGCCTTTGCTCGCCTGCAGGGATTGGATGAAAGTGCCATCCAACAGTTGTTCGGCGCGCCAACCGCCACCCCGATCACTGAGGGTACCGGCAACGCCTTGCCCAACGCCCTCCTCGGCGACAGCATCGCCAAGGCCACTCAGGCGTCAGCACCCGGTGTTGCCGGTGCTTCCGGTGCCGCCGTGGCGGCCCTTGCCGCCCCGATGATCATGGGTCTCGGGCTCGAAGGTGCCGCCGGAATGGCCTCCACTCCTCGCGCTGAACCCGATCCCACCATCCCACCGGCGGGCAATGTGCTCTCGGTCAGCATCCAGCGCTTACTGACCGCCTCTGCGGGCGCCGTCAGCGAAGCCGGGCAAGCTGCCCCCTCATCGTCAGCGATGGGGGATGAGATCGAAGTGATTTCACTGGATCTCTCCACCACGGATGACCTCGCACCAGACACTCAAGACCCCGCCGACCTGACAGGCTCGCTGGACCCAGCCAGCCCCACGGACGCGGTAGACAGTGCCGATGGGCCCAGCACGGATGTATTGAAGATTCCCTTGGGCACTTGGGACGAACTGCGCACCGGGGCACCGTTGGTCAGTCCATCAATGGCCGGTGCCACCAAGGGACCGCGCGGGCAAACGTTGCTGGCTGCCGACTTGATGCCAACCTTGGCCAATGGCGCAGACGACGCTTTGCAACCCACGGGCACAACCCCGGCGACGGATGCCAGCGGAGCGGGCGCCCACGGCCACAGCACCGGCGGCTGGACCGGCACGGGCACCGGCCAGAGTGGCATGGCAGTGCCCGCGGACGCCCTGAACACCGGTGATGTCAGTGCAAGCCGCCAGCTGAGCGAGCAACTCGCTCAACGCATGGGCGAACAAATCGCCCAGCGCCTCATGAATAAGCTTGCCCAGGGGGAATGGCAATTCAAGTTTGTGCTGAACCCGAAGAATATGGGCGAAATCCAAGTCAACTTGAGAATGCACGCGGGCAGCCTTGACGGCACCTTCGTCGCCAGTCAAACCGCGACGCGCGACATGCTTGGCGATGGGTTACAGCGCCTAAAAGACGTTTTGCAAAATGCTGGCATGAATGTTGCTAATTTTGACGTGGGAGCCGACCATTCTTCCCGTCAAGGACGCCAAGCAATGACCTCAGGTCAATCGGCGCCGACCCTTGCCCTGCAAGGGCTGCAGCAGGTTTCCCCTGCCGCCAGCCCGGTTCAAACCACAGGGTCGCGAGGGGGCGATTTGGGCTGGGATGTGTTGGTATAGTTGGAATTTCCAGTGAAATTGGTGATTCCAGTGCGTGCAAGTGTCGGATACCCGACAGATGGATTGACTCACATAAAGAGGTGCCAGCATGGCTGATGAAGACAACGAAACAGAAGGCAAGAAGACATCTTTGCTCAAGAAAATCATCCTTGTGGTGCTGATCCTGCTCGTGCTCGCTGGCGGCACGGTGGCTGGGCTTTATTTCACCGGGATCTTGGGTGGCAAACCCGAGCCCACCGCCGAAGAGACTCTGCAAAAGCTCGAACAAGAGGCCGCTGCGGCCGTCGGATCACCTCCACCTGCGGGCACGCCTGGCGCACCCATTCCGATCAAACGGGTGACCAAGACCTCTCCTGAGTTGACGCGCTTTGAACAGCATTACCTGGAACTTGAGCGCGACTTCGTCGTCAATTTGACCAACTCTCGCAAAGTCATGCAGGTTCAAATTGCCCTGATGACGCACTATGACAACCGCGTGTTTGACAATGTCAAAAAGCACGAATTCGCGTTGCGCTCAGTGACACTCGACGTCATGCGTCAGGCCACAGATGCGGACATTGCCAAAGCCGATTTCAGAACCACCATGGCCGAAAAAATTCGCACTGAAATGAACGCCGTGCTTGAAAAGTACGAAGATTTTGGCGGCATCGAAGCGGTGTTCTTCACCAACTTCGTCGTCCAGTAACCCCAAGATTCGGCCACACCATGTCTGACGCCCAACTGCTCACACCAGAGGAACTCTCCGCTCTCGCGGAAGGGGTCAAATCTGGCGACATTGAGGTCGACACCGGCTACAACGTCGATGCCTCGATCAGAAAACACGATCTGGCATCCGAGGACACCAGTCTGGGCGTGAATCTCACGTCCTTGGACATGATCAACGAGCGCTTCATTCGCTTGTTCCGCCTCGGTATGTTGGAAGTCCTGCGGACCAGCCCCCGAATCAATCCCACACGCGTGGAAATCATGCGTTTTGGCGACTACCTCAAAAAGCTGCGGGCGCCGCTGTCGGTGAATACCATGCGAATGAACCCATTGCGCGGTTACTCCATGGTGGTGATCGAGCCGACGGTGGTGTTCAGTTCGCTGGACAGCTTCTTTGGCGGCTTTGGTCGCGGTGTGGGTGCGCTCCCCGCGGGTCGTTTGTTCACCCCGACCGAGACCCGCATCATCAAAATGATTTTGCAGGTGTTCTTTCGCACGATGAAAGAAGCCTGGGCGCCGATCACTGTGGTGGACTTTGAACACGTGAGCTCAGAGATCAACCCGCAATTCGCGCAAATCGCTGACGAAAACGACCAAGTCGTGGTGAGTCGCTTTGAAGCCGAAGTCAGTGCCCAGCAACAGCAAGGTCAAGGCTTCATCGACATGGTGGTGCCCTACGTGTCACTCAAACCGGTGCGCGACTTGCTGCGCAGCCGCGTGCAAACAGGTGATGGCAACGAAGAGTCAGACAAAGTCTGGCGCTCACAGCTGTCTGCCGCAGTGGATGACGCCAGCCTTGATCTGCAGGTCTTGCTGGGCAAGGTCAATATGTCATTGCAACAGTTGCAGAGTTTCAAAGAAGGCGAGATTCTGTATTTCAAGAAATTCGATTTTGCCCGCATCGTGATTGAAGACACCCCTGCCTTCGACGTGGAAGTGGGCTCACAATCAGGCCAATTGGCAGTCAAGGTCGTGCACGCGATCAAACCCGTCGAACATCCCAATTGAAGGAATGGACATGAGCGAGACCCAAACGGAACAAGATGTTGTCGTGACCGATGCGTCAGGACAAATTCACCAAGACGTTTTACAAAACATCCCCGTCACCCT
>JBEAPX010000014.1:0-9637 GCA_041164205.1 Pseudomonadota bacterium | reverse complement strand
GCGGTGTGGGCGTGTTTCCACATGGCGATGCTTTCCATGAGCTGTGGAAAGCACGCCTTGTCGCCCGCAGTGAGCAAGTCCAGGGCTGTCAAGCTTGGACTTTTGGAATCGATCAACCAGAGGCCACAGTGTGGGCCCATGCCCGTTGGCAACAAGACCACTGGGAGATGCAAGTGCACACCCCTATGGGTGACACGGCGTTGTCGTTGGCGATGGCTGGCCGTCACAACGTGATGAATGCGCTGGCGGCACTGACCTGTGCCTTGGCTGCTGGTGTGTCGCTGAACCAAGCGTGTCAGGGCTTGCAATTGTTCCAGCCTGTGCCAGGTCGCTCGAGACTGTTGCAGGTGTGTGCCAACGATCGCGACATCCCTGTGGTCGATGACACCTACAACGCCAACCCTGATTCGGTGCTGGCCGCGATCGCCGTGCTGTCGTCTTTGCCCAAGCCCCAGTGGCTGGTCTTGGGTGATATGGGCGAAGTTGGGCAACACGCTTTGGCCTATCACCAAGAGGTCCTTCAAGCGGCCCTGCAGGCAGAGATCGACCGCATCGATGTGACAGGTGACTGGATGACCCAAGCTGCGCAATCCTTGGCACCGACTGCAGCCGTGCAAGCATGGCCCAGCGCCAAAGATTTGGCAGAACAAGCCCCAACCTTGATCAAGCCGATGGGTTCGGCACTGATCAAAGGTTCCCGATTCATGCGCATGGAGCAGGTGTTGAACGCGCTCACCGCGGCTTCACAAGAAAGGACTCCCCATGCTGCTTGATTTGGCGATCTGGTTGCAAAGCTTGGCACCTGAATTCGGATTTTTCCGAGTCTTTCAGTACCTGACGTTCCGCGCCGTGATGGCCTCCGTCACGGCATTGCTGATCGGACTGTTTGCCGGTCCAGCGGTGATTCGTCACTTGAGAGCCCTCAAGATTGGCCAACCTGTTCGCGAGTACGCGATGCAGTCGCATTTGGTCAAAAGCGGCACGCCCACCATGGGTGGGGTATTGATCTTGATCGCCATCAGCCTCTCCGCACTGCTCTGGTCTGACTTGTCCAATCGGTTTGTTTGGATTGTGCTGTTTGTGACCCTGAGCTTGGGTGCCATTGGTTGGGTCGATGACTGGAAAAAAGTTGTCAACAAAGATCCCGAAGGGATGCGTTCACGTGACAAGTACTTGTGGCAGTCGCTGGTGGCCGCAATCGCAGCGTTGGCGCTCGTGTTTGCTATCTCTGAAGGCTCCAATGCCAAAGTCTGGAACCTCTTTATTCAATGGATTCAGTCGGGTTTCCAAATCAATCTGCCCGAAACCGTTGGGTTGTGGTTGCCGTTTTTCAAAGAGGTGAGCTACCCCTTGGGCGTTTTGGGTTTTGTCACCATGACGTATTTGGTGATTGTGGGGTCTAGCAATGCGGTGAACTTGACGGATGGTCTGGATGGCCTGGCGATCATGCCGGTGATCATGGTGGGCGCTGTGTTGGGCGTATTCGCGTATGTGACGGGCAACTCTGTGTTTGCGCGCTACCTGCTGTTGCCGTACATCCCCGGCACTGGTGAATTGATGGTGTTTTGTGCAGCCATCGGTGGCGCGGGCTTGGCCTTTTTGTGGTTCAACACGCACCCCGCGCAAGTCTTCATGGGCGACGTCGGAGCCCTAGCGCTCGGCGGTGCACTCGGCGTGGTGGCGGTCATCGTGCGCCAAGAAATCGTGTTGGCCATCATGGGCGGCGTCTTTGTAGCTGAGGCGTTGTCGGTGATGTTGCAAGTGACCTATTTCAAATACACCAAAAAGCGCTATGGCGAAGGGCGCCGTTTGTTCCGAATGGCGCCGCTCCACCACCATTTTGAGAAAAAAGGTTGGAAAGAGACGCAAGTCGTCGTGCGCTTTTGGATCATCACCATGTTGTTGTGTTTGGTCGGTATGTCGACCTTGAAACTGCGATGAACATTGAGCAACGCATCCTCATTGTTGGCGCAGGCCTTTCTGGCCTGTCGATGGCGCGTTGGTGTCTGCGCGAGGGTGCCAAAACGGTGACCTTGGTCGACACGCGCGAGGCTGCCATCGATGCAGCTAAGGCAGCATTGCCGCAGGCCAACGCCAGATGCAGTGCATTGGATCAAGCGTTCATGCAAGAGCTTGAGCCCCAAGCCGTTTACCTGAGCCCCGGTTTATCGCCCGAGCAATTGCAAGCCGTCACGGCTTGGTGTGACACCCACCACGTGGCTGTGAACAACGAGTTGGATTTGTTCATGTCAGGCCTGGAACGCCACTGCCCAGAGCATGGCCAAGCACCCCGTGTGCTGGCCATCACTGGCACCAATGGCAAGACGACTGTCACCGCATTGACCACTTTTCTTCTGCGCAGTGTGGGTGTTGAGGCTGTCTCGGCTGGCAACATCGCCCCTGCCATGCTCGACGCCTTGGGGGCTGAATTGGATCAACAGCGCTGGCCTCAAGCGTGGGTACTGGAGCTGTCGAGCTTTCAGCTGCACGCCTCGCACGGTTTTGAGCCGACGATCGGAACCCTGCTCAACATTTCTGATGACCACCTGGATTGGCACCCAACCAGGGCGCACTACATCGAGGCGAAGTCGAAAGTGTGGGGGGTGGCAGCGCAGCGTCTGCTGAATCGAGACGATGCGGAGGTGATGGCATTCAAACCAGCGGACCCTCCTGCGAAAAACCGACGCCGCAAGGACGCTGAGCCAATGCCTCCAGCTTGGTACAGTTTTGGCTTGGATGTGCCCACGCGCGCGGGCGACTGGGGCGTGGAGTCAGTCAATGGAATGGCGTGGCTGGTGCGGGCCAAAGGCATCGATACTGGCGCAACGGACCCCTACGCTGACGAGGACATTTACATTCAACGCCTCATGCCGGCTGAGGCCTTGCGCATCCGCGGACAACACAACTGGGGCAATGCCCTAGCGGCCTTGGCCCTGGCTCATGCCGTCAGTCAAGACACCGCCGGGATGTTGCACGCATTGCGTGAATACGCGGGCGAGCCGCATCGGGTGCAACCCATCGGTGTGATCGCAGGGGTCGAATATTTTGACGACTCCAAAGGCACCAACGTGGGCGCCACCTTGGCGGCGCTGAATGGCTTGGGTTCAGAGCGCCGGTTGGTGGTGATCTTGGGCGGGCAAGGCAAAGGCCAAGATTTTTCACCGCTGCGTCAGCCTTTGCTTCGATGCGCTCGGGGTGTGGTGGTGTTCGGACAAGATGCCAACGTGATCGTCCAAACCCTGGAAGGCACGGCGTTGACTATCGCTCGAGCAGATTCAATGGCCAGTGCCGTGCGTGAAGCCGCCCTATTGGCTCAATCTGGCGACGCAGTGCTGCTCTCACCCGCGTGCGCGAGCTTGGACATGTTTCGCAACTACAGTGAGCGCGGGCAAGCTTTCACGCAGCAGGTGTTGGCCATGGCGGAAGAAGCGGGAGGTCCTCTGTGAAGTGGTGGCCTAAATTCGCCCCACCCACCGAGTCGGTCGGTGAGTTGCCCGTGCGCATCGGTCGTCTGGGCAGCCAGCCCACCCGGTCTCAATCCGTGCAAGACCTGGGCTACGACCAAGCACTGCTCTGGACCGTCATGGCGGTTTTGCTTTGGGGCTTGGTGATGGTTTACTCCGCGTCTATCGCGCTGCCCGATAACCCCAAGTTTTCGCAATACCAATCGACCCACTTTGTGGTGCGCCACGCCATTTCATTACTGATTGGGCTGCTCGCAGGTTGGGTGGTGTTTCAAATCCCTGTCGATGTCTGGGAGCGCTGGGCGCCGCATCTGTTCGCCCTGGCCCTGTTCCTGTTGTTGTTGGTGTTGATCCCGTTCATTGGCAAAGGGGTCAACGGTGCACGGCGCTGGATCAGCCTTGGGATCATGAATTTTCAGCCGTCGGAGCTGGCCAAGTTCGCCATGATTTTGTACGCATCCAATTACATGGTGCGCAAGATGGACATCAAAGAGCGCTTTGTGCGCGCTGTCGCGCCTATGGCAGTCGCAGTGGGCTTGGCGGGGGTGCTGCTGCTCGCTGAGCCAGACATGGGCGCCTTCCTGGTCATTGTTGTCTTGGCGATGGGTATTCTCTTTTTAGGTGGCGTCAACGCGCGGGCGTTTTTCTTGATCACGGTGTTGCTGGTTGCCGCCTTTGCTCTGATGATTTGGCTGTCGCCATGGCGCCGAGATCGCATCTTTGCCTACCTCAACCCTTGGGACCCCGAGTACGCACTGGGTCGCGGCTACCAACTCACCCACTCGTTGATCGCGATGGGGCGGGGCCAAATTTTTGGCGTGGGTCTGGGTGGCAGCGTTGAAAAACTGCATTGGTTACCTGAAGCGCATACCGACTTTTTGCTGGCGGTGATCGGCGAAGAATTTGGGTTGATCGGTGTGATCACGTTGACATTGACCTTCTTGTGGATGGTCAAGCGGATCATGCAAATCGGCCGCCAAGCGCTGTTACTGGAACGTGAGTTTGCCGGCCTGGCCGCACAAGGTGTGGGTCTTTGGATCGGCTTTCAAGCATTCATCAATATCGGCGTCAATCTTGGCGCCCTGCCGACCAAAGGTTTGACCCTGCCACTCATGAGTTATGGCGGATCGGCCGCCTTGCTGAACTTGATCGCGCTGGCGTTTGTGCTGCGCATCGACCACGAAAACCGACGCATGACCCACGGGAGGCGCACATGAGCGAGGCCAACGCCAAGCCCACGCCCTGCGCTTTGATTATGGCAGGGGGCACTGGGGGTCACATTTTCCCAGGCATCGCTGTGGGCATAGCACTGCGCGAGCAGGGCTGGCGGGTGCATTGGCTGGGCGCGCCCAACAGCATGGAAAGCGATTTGGTACCGCCACACGGTTTCCCATTCGAGCCGGTCAATTTCGGAGGCGTCCGAGGCAAAGGGTTGATGACCTGGCTGCGTATGCCCTGGCGCCTCATGCGCAGCACTGGACAAGCCCTGAAGGCCATCAGTCGAGTCAAGCCTGATGTCGTGGTTGGAATGGGCGGCTACATCACCGTGCCCGGAGGATTGGCGACCTTGATCATGGGACGCACCATGATTTTGCACGAGCAAAACAGCCGCGCTGGCTTGGCCAATCGCGTTCTTTCTTGGGTAGCCGATCGGGTTTACACGGCTTTCCCCCACGTCCTCGATAAAGGCCTGTGGGTGGGCAACCCCTTGCGCGAGGCATTCATTCAACAGGACGCGCCTGCCGAACGTTTTGCCAACCGATCTGGACCACTTCAAATCGTGGTGGTCGGCGGTAGCTTGGGCGCTCGCGCTTTGAACGATACCCTGCCGGCCGCACTGGCCCTAATGCCCGCTGAGCGCAGACCCAAGGTGTTGCACCAAAGTGGCAAAAACAACATAGAGGCTTTAGAGCAGGCCTACACCGCCGCAGGCGTGGATGCACGCACGACGCCATTCATTGACAACACAGCCGAGGCGTTTGCTCAAGCGGACCTGGTGATTGCGCGCTCTGGCGCCAGCACAGTGACCGAGCTGGCGGCGGTGGGCGCAGCAGCGTTGTTTATCCCCTTCCCTCACGCGGTCGACGACCACCAAACCAGCAACGCTGCATTTTTGGTCGATAAATCGGCTGGCTGGATGATGTCTCAACCTGAATTCACGCCCGAGCGCGTGGCGCAATGGTTGAGTGACATGGATCGCGAGCAATTGTTGCAAGCCGCGCTCAAGGCAAAAGCCCTGGCCCGAACGGGTGCCGTGCGCGCGATCACCAGTGCTTGTTCGGAGGTCATTGCCCGATGAAACGCACCATCCAACACATCCATTTCGTTGGCATCGGCGGCGCCGGCATGAGCGGCATCGCCGAGGTGCTGATTAATTTGGGGTACACCGTCTCGGGCAGTGACATCAGCCAAAGTGCGACGGTGCAAAGGTTAGAGGCGTTAGGCGCCCGAGTGCACCTGGGGCACGCCAGCGAACACATTCACGGCGCCCACGTGGTCGTCACTTCGACCGCTGTACAAGCGACCAACCCTGAGGTCGTCGCGGCGCACGCAGCACTCATTCCCGTGGTGCCTCGCGCAGTGATGTTGGCTGAGCTGATGCGCATGAAACACGGCATCGCCATCGCTGGGACACACGGCAAAACGACGACCACCAGTCTTGTGGCCAGTGTGTTGAATCAAGCCGGCATGGATCCCACGTTTGTGATTGGTGGCCGACTGAACAGCGCCGGCGCGAATGCCAAGCTGGGCACTGGCGAAGCCATCGTGGTCGAAGCCGATGAGTCAGATGCGTCTTTCTTGAACCTGTTGCCCATGACCGCTGTGATCACCAACATTGATGCGGATCACATGGAAACCTATGGCCATGACTTCGGTCGCTTGCGTCAGGCTTTCATCGACTTTTTGCATCGGATGCCGTTCTACGGCGCTGCCATTGTGTGCGTCGATGATGCGAACATTCGTGACTTGCTGCCTGCCATTGCCCGTCCAATCGTCGGGTATGGGGTCAGTGAAGACGCCAAAATCAGAGCCGTCAATATCCGAGCTGACCAAGGGCATATGCACTTCACCGTGCAACGCAAGACTCGAAAGAACTTGCCTGACCTTGAGGTAAGCCTCGCACTGCCTGGCCACCACAACGTGCTCAATGCCCTGGCTGCCATCGCAGTGGCGGACGAAATGGACGTGACTGACGATGCGATCGTGACGGCACTGGCCGAGTTCAAAGGGGTGGGCCGTCGCTTCCAAAGTTACGGCGATGTGGCGCTGGCGCAGGGCGGGAGCATTCGAGTCATTGACGACTACGGCCACCATCCCGTTGAGATGGCAGCCACGATTGCGGCGGCCCGCGGTGCATTTCCTGAGCGCCGACTGGTGCTGGCGTTTCAGCCACATCGATTCACCCGTACCCGCGATTGTTTCGACGACTTCGTACAAGTCTTGGGGCGGGCCGATGCATTGTTGCTGAGTGAAGTCTACGCCGCAGGAGAGCAGCCCATCGTGGCAGCTGACGGCAGAGCACTGGCGAGAGCACTCCGGGTGGCCGGCCAAATTGAACCCCTGTTTGTCCCTGACATTCAAGACCTGGCGACTCAAGTGCTGCAACACGCGCAAGACGGCGACGTGGTGGTGTGTATGGGTGCTGGCTCGATTGGTCAAGTGCCGGCCCAAATCGTCGCGCTTGGTGAACACGCATTGAAGGTGTCCTCATGACCCAGATCTTTGATATCCCTCAGCCCCAATCACTCGGCAAAGTCGCCGTGCTGTTCGGTGGCAGCTCAGCTGAGCGAGAAGTGTCATTGATGTCTGGCCAAGGTGTGCTCGACGCATTGCTTGAACGTGGTGTCGACGCCCACCCCTTTGATCCCAGTGTGCAGCCCCTGCAACAGCTCAAAGACCAAGGCTTCACGCGGTGTTTTATTGCACTGCACGGTCGCTTTGGCGAGGATGGCACTTTGCAAGGCGCGCTGGAGCATTTGGCCATTCCATACACTGGCTCTGGCGTGCTGGCATCCAGCGTCGGCATGGATAAATTGATCACCAAACGGCTGTGGCGAGACGAAGGCATTCCGACACCCAACTGGTGCCAAGTGTCGAGTGCAGCAGAAGCTGAGGCCGCGTTTGATCAGCTTGGTTCACCCATGATCATCAAACCTTCGCGCGAGGGCTCCACCTTGGGTTTGACCAAAGTCACGCAGCGCAGCACCTGCGCCGAAGCGTATGCCAAAGCAGCAGCAATGGACCCATTGGTGCTGTGCGAACAATTCATAGAGGGCGATGAAGTCACTCAGCCTGTCTTGGGCCAAGGCGCGCAAGCCCAGACCCTGCCCATGATTCGTGTCGTTGCCCCCAACGGCAACTACGACTACCACAACAAATATTTCGGCGACGAGACCCAGTACTTGATTCCTTCAGGGCTATCTCACGAACAAGAGGCGCGCATTTCGGCATGGGTTCTGAAGGCCTACCAAACCTTGGGGGCGAGAGGTTGGGGTCGCATTGACGTGATGATTGATCGCAAAACCCAACTGCCTTACTTGCTCGAAATCAACACGTCCCCTGGCATGACCAGCCATTCGCTGGTGCCGATGTCAGCGAAGCACGCTGGTCTGTCTTACCCCGATTTGTGCCTGTGGTTGCTGGGCCAAGCGCGCTTGGATTACGTGAAAGGCACTGTGTGAAGCACGCCCCAACTCCTGCCCAACTGCGCAAACAAGTGCTGCTCGCCGCTGCACCCTATATGGTGCTGGCGATGGTCTTGGTTGGCTGTGTGGCATTGGCGTCATGGGCTTATCACCATCCAGCTTGGACGGTTGAACATGTTGAGATTCAAGGCGACAACCGCCATCAAAGTGACATCAGTGTGCAACGCGCGATCAAGGCCACGTTGAACGAAAGTTTCCTCTCCATTGACCTCGCCAAACTCCAAGGTTTGGTAGAGGACGTGCCCTGGGTCAGACGCGCCAAGGTACAGCGCGACTTTCCCAAAGGCCTGCGCATCACGATCGAAGAGCACCAAGCAGTGGCTTGGTGGGGCGAAGCCAAAGGCACGCTCTTGGTTAATGCGCAAGGCGAAATTTTCGAAGCCCAAGCGGAAGCCGAAGAAAGCCAACACTGGCCCGTTTTGGCGGGTCCAGAGGACCGCGTGAAAGAGGTGTTGAGTGCCTTCAATGAACTACAAGCCAGCTTGCGCACTGCCAATCTCAGAGCGAATCGTTTGACGCTGTCCTCCCACGGCAGCTGGATGGCCGTCTTGGATGGGGACATCAGTTTGGCGCTCGGTCGCGCCCAAGTCACCGACTGGTTGACTCAAGTCCAACGAATGATCAACACCCTACCGGACTTGCGTCAGCGGTACGAACAAGCACTGCGCAGCATTGACCTGCGTTACCCCAATGGTTACGCCGTCGCATTGGCGGGCGTCTCGGTTGGTCCTCGAAATAACCCCTAACCCACCAGAGAACTGAACATGGCAAAGGAATACAAAGATTTGGTCGTCGGTTTGGACATTGGCACATCCAAAGTGATGGTCGTTGTCGCCGAAGTACAGACCAACGGCGACTTGAAACTCGCCGGAATCGGCGTGGCGGACAGTCAAGGGCTCAAACGAGGTGTCGTGGTGAACATCGACGCCACCGTGGCAAGCATTCAACAAGCCCTCAAAGAGGCTGAGTTCATGGCGGACTGTCGCATCGGCAGAGTGTTCACTGGCATCACTGGCAGCCACATTCGCGGCATGAACAGCAGCGGAATGGTCGCCATCAAAGACCGCGAGGTTTCCGCATCGGACGTGGTGCGTGTGATCGAGACTGCCCGTGCGATCAACATTCCTGCGGATCAGCGTTTGCTGTTGGTGGAGCCGCAAGAGTTCGTGATTGATGGCCAAGACGTCAAAGAGCCGATTGGCATGAGCGGGTTGCGTTTGGAGGCCAAAGTTCACATCGCAACGGGTGCGCAAAGTGCGGCTGAAAACATCATCAAGTGCGTGCGCCGTTGCGGCCTTGAAGTCGATCAGCTGATGTTGAACCCATTGGCGTCTAGCCACGCGGTTTTGAGTGACGACGAGCGCGAGCTCGGGGTTGCTTTGGTCGACATCGGTGGCGGCACGACGGATGTGGCGATCTTTTCAGGTGGAGCCATTCGACACACAGCTGTCATTCCAATCGCTGGCG
>JBEAPX010000013.1:0-5813 GCA_041164205.1 Pseudomonadota bacterium | reverse complement strand
AGACCAGCTCTTTTCTTGCTTGCTACGCCGCGATCAGCGAAGCCCTCTACTATAGCACAGAAATTTTGTCCTTCCAAATCTTTTTGAAAAAACTTTCAAAAAGATACAAACCAAATTTCTGGGTCTTCATTCGGGTTTACCCGGATGAGCCGCTTAGTAGCGAAGCCCTCCACTATAACAGCAGTTTTGGCTTGTGCGCAAATTTTTTTAAATATTTTTGCGTCAACTGCTGCACAGCTCTGTGTGATCACGGTCTTCGATGCACGCGCTTATGAGGCGCCTCGTTTGTCTACTGCGGTTGCCGCTGAATATTTGTTTCAGTGGGCAGGACTGATAATGCACCAATGGCACTCATCACGATCAGCAACGCCCAATTGGCATATGGCCATTGGCACCTTCTCCACCACGCGGACTTTGCACTTGAACCCCGCGAACGCGTCGGCTTAATTGGCAGAAACGGCAGTGGCAAGTCGTCGTTGCTCAAGGTGCTTGCAGGCCTAGAGCGTGTCGACGATGGTGACGTTCAATGGCAGCGTGATCTGCGCATTGCGGTGGTTGCGCAAGAGCCCCTGCTCCACGACTCAGACTCCATTGCAGATGCTGTGGCGCGCGGGTTAACGAAGGTACGCGCCTTGGTTGAGGCCTATTGCAATCCGTCGGCCGACGCGGATCTCGATGCCTTACACAACCAAATTGAGGCGCTGAATGGCTGGACTTGGGAACAGCGCGTGAACGAGACTCTGGACCGTCTTGCATTGGACGGACGTCGGCTCGTGTCGTCCTTATCGGGCGGGATGCGCAAACGCGTCGCCCTTGCTCAAGCACTGGTGCAGCAACCAGAGGTGATGTTATTGGACGAGCCCACTAACCACTTGGATTTGGAGTCGATCCTGTGGCTAGAGGAAGTGTTACTTGAATTCGCCGGAAGCCTGGTTGTGATCAGCCACGACCGCGATTTTTTGGACCGGATCACAACGAGGATTGTCGAGCTTGATCGCGGGAAGCTCACCACTTACGTCGGTAATTTCTCGCAATACCAATCCCAGAAGGAGGAGCAGCTCCGGCAAGAGCAAGTGCTCAACGCGAAATCCGACAAATTGCTCGCGCAAGAAGAGGTGTGGATTCGCAAGGGAGTAGAAGCTCGACGCACTCGCAGCCAAAGCCGCATCGGACGGCTTGAGGCCTTGCGTGCGCAGCGTGCCTCACGGCGTGAGGTCGTCGGGCGTGCGCGCATGGAGATCTCGCAGGGAGAGGCCAGCGGCAAGATCGTGGCCGAAATTGAGGCGGTGAGCAAGTCTTTTGATCAAGGCGGTATCACCACGCCCGTCATTGCGAATTTGAGCACCACGATTTTGCGTGGCGACAAAGTGGGTTTGATCGGGCGCAACGGGTCTGGCAAAACCACTCTGCTGAAAATCTTGTTAGGGCAATTGCAGCCAGATCGTGGGCATGTGCGTTTGGGGACGCAATTGGAAATCGCCTACTTCGACCAGATGCGAGACAAACTCGATCCCGAAGCAACGCTGGAGGACACCATTAGCCCTGGGAGTGAGTGGCTGGAGGTGAACGGACGCAAAACCCACGTCAAAAGCTATTTGGGTGATTTTTTGTTTTCACCCGCGCGCGCGCTTTCACCAGTTAAATCTCTGTCAGGTGGCGAGCGCAACCGGTTGCTACTCGCACGCTTGTTTGCGCGGCCAGCCAATGTCTTGGTGCTGGATGAACCCACCAACGATTTGGATGTAGAAACACTCGAGTTGCTTGAAGAGCTGCTGCAAGATTTCAAAGGCACTGTGTTTTTGGTTAGCCACGATCGCCGTTTTTTATCCAATGTGGTCACGAGCACCCTCGTGAATGAGGGGCCTGGCCAATGGCAAGAATACGAAGGAAACGTCGAAGACTGGCTGACCCAATCAGCCCGGGGTAAAGACTTGGGTCTGGCTCAAACCAAACCAGCAACCCCTTCGACCAAAACATCGACGCCTACCCCGAAGCCGAGTCCAGCGGAGCCCACGCGACGCAAACTCACCTACAAAGAACAGCGAGAGCTAGACAGCTTGCCCGACACGATCGCGGAACTTGAAGCCGAGCAAGAATCCCTCGAGCGAGCATTAAGCGCCCCCACGATCTATGCAGACGACCCAGCTCGTGCAGCCGAGCTAGGGGCTCGCCTGATGGCCGTTGAATCTGAGTGGGCTGAAGCCATGGAGCGCCTCGACGCGCTTCAACATCAACAAAAGTCTACCGCCTGACCGCATATGAGCGCTGCTGAATGGTTCGCCCTGCTGACTTTGTGTACGGTCGCTACTTTCACACCTGGCCCGAACACCACGTTATCAACCAGCATGGCTGCGACCGCGGGTTTGCGTGCAACGCTTCCCTTTATCGCCGGTGTACCTGCAGGTTGGAGCGTGTTGCTCGTCCTGAGTGCAACAGGCATGAGCGCTGTGTTACTCGAACAGCCATCAATGCGTCGCGCTCTGGTCATTGCAGGGGCGATCTACCTACTGTGGCTGGCTCAGCGCATCTTCCGCTCCGGAAACCTGCACATCACTCGCCAAACACAAATCATTGGCTTTGGCGGCAGTGTCGCATTGCAATTTTTGAATATCAAAGCGTGGTTATTGGCCATGACCATCTCAAGCGGTTGGCTCTTGGGACACGAGGACATTTGGAATCGCTGGTTTGAGGTGTGGGCAGTCGTCGCTGCTTATGCGTTTGCAAGCAATTTCACGTACGCGCTACTTGGCGCAAGCCTGCAATTGTGGCTGCAAACCGGCCAACGTCTGCGGCTGTTTAACGCGGCGATGGGCCTGACATTGGCAGCGTTGGCCGTGTGGCTAACCATCACGCAACTGTGATGCGCGGAGCCACGCTGCCTTCCTTGGGCCATGGGGGTTTTAGTCAGAGCAACTTACCCATATGCGTCTTGCCGCAGTTGATTGTGCTTTTCACACCCGCGGCACTTCAGCAGCGGAGACAGCGTCGCCGCGGTGACCGTGTTTCGCGCGCCAACATCGCCACAATCTTTGGTCATGGGATTACTGACATTTGTACGCCACGGCCAAGCGTCTTTTTTGGCTGACGACTATGACAACCTCAGCGAATCGGGGCACTTGCAAGCCCAACGCTTGGGTGAGTACTGGCGATCTAAAGGCCGGCACTTTGATGCGGTTTACCTGGGCACACTCAAAAGACACGATCAAACACTGCAAGGCATCGCATCCAAACTTGGCGCGATGCCTCAACCCCAGTACCACCCTGAGCTCAATGAATACGACAGCCATGCGGTCATCGCCTGTACCCACCCCAGCCCATTGCCGCCAAGGGACACGCCTGAGGGTTTCAAGCAGCACTTTCGCATTCTGCGCGATGGCTTGAGGCAGTGGATGGATGGCACCGTCCAGCCACAAGGGATGCCGACCTATCAAGAGTTTTCAGATGGGATCATGCGTGTGGTGAAGCACATTTGTCAGAACCACGTGGGACAAAACGTGCTGGTCGTGAGCAGCGGAGGCCCCATTTCAACAGTCGTTGGCAGACTCCTGAGTACCATGCCAGAAACGACAGTCGAACTCAATTACCAGATCCGAAACACTGGACTGATTGAAACGCGAATCACGCCCAAGCACTTGAGGCTCATGACATTCAATGGGTTACCTCACTTGGACAACCCTGGGGATGAGGCGCTGCACACGTACGCTTGATGCGTCTTGAGTTCTAGCCCTGTAGCGTCCCCTGAGGAAGTCCGCTGAGGTCTTTGACCAATTGAATCAACCCCAGTGCTGCCTTGGCCACCAGTGCCTGACCCGCTTGCGCATCTGCGGCGGCCGCATCTCCTACAGCGCCGCTAGGGTTCAAATCCTGCGCTTGCCATGCCAATTTCGCGCTGTAGCCGTTGCCCAAAATTTGCGTCTGTTTGGCTCGAATTTCACTGCTTGACGGAAATTTTTGAGCCTGCGACATCTGCACCAATTCGGGCTGGAGCGCCAGCATCATCGACGTTTCAATTTGACCGGCGTGCACGCCAAAGCGCCGCTCATGGGCACTAAAAGCCCTCATTTCTTCTTCCAATGGCAGCTGGTACCAACTGCTGCTGACCACTTGCATTCCGTGGCGATGGCGCAAATCCCGAGCAACCAAATCCAGCGCGCCGACTTGACCTCCATGGCTGTTGAAAATCAGCAGTTTTTGTATGCCACTGGCATAAACTGAGTCAGCCAACTCTGTCCATAGCCGGATCAAGGTCTCCGAAGACAAGGTCAATGTCCCAGCGAATTTCGCGTGTTCGGGGCTGAAGCCCACCGCTTGCGTTGGCAAAACCAGGACCGGAAAGTCACCGTCCCAAGCCGCTTGAGCACGCGCCAAAATGCCGTCGACTAAATCCGTATCCACAGATAGCGGAAGGTGGGGCCCGTGCTGTTCAGTGGCCGCCACCGGCAAAATAGCAACCGCGCGTTGCCGAGGCAATGACGCCAAATCGTGGGTGGTCAGGGACGCCCATCGGGCCCAAACAGAGGTTGTTGTCGTGGTCATATGCGCCATCTTAAAACCGTCTTGAGCCCCAATGTGGCAACATTGCTGAAAATTATCAGCCGCTTATATTTGGCTCGCCTTGAACGCTGCCCTGCCATCGACACGTCGCACATATCCGCCATGCAAACCATTCTCTTTTGTTTGATCGCCGCACTGGCGGGATTCATCAGCCCAGCCAACGCCCAGTCTTGGCTCAGTACAGACGCGGTCGTGAAGACCGAGCGCACCCAAGCTCGCTTGGTCGCTTGGGCTCCAAACGGCATTCGTGTCGGTGAGACGGTTCAAGTCGGCCTGTTGCTCGAGCACGCGCCAGACTGGCACACCTATTGGAAGAACTCAGGTGAGTCTGGGCTTCCCACCGAGATCCAGTGGCAACTCCCTGCAGGCAGCACTGCAGGCCCATTGCAGTGGCCCACACCCAAAAAGTTCAAATTAGGCCCACTGGGCAACTATGGCTACGACGGCCAAGTGTTGTTGTCATCTCCGATCACAGTGAGTCAAGTGCCGCCTGGCGAAATCTGGAACATCAAGATGACGGCCAACTGGCTGGCTTGCCGTGCCGAGTGCGTGCCGGAGTTTGCAGAGCTGAGCCTTGCCTTACCCCTAGCGAGCCCTTGGGTCAAGGATTGGCCCTTATTCGAAACGGCTCAACAACAGTGGCCACAGGACCGCGCATTGAATGCCGAAATGCAGGTGATCAATGGCGCACTGGAACTGGTCGTAGCCAATGTCCCAGCTCCCTGGGTGGGTCAATCGCTCAACGCCTATCCTGAGGTCGGGAATTTGATTGTGGCGGGCTCTGACGCACAGGGGCTGTGGAAAGGTTCAGACTTTCTGATCTCCGTCCCCATCCATCCCGATCGGGATCTATCCCCCGTCGCCGTCCCTTGGGTATTGGCCAGTGCAGACGTACCTCATGGCCAGCCAGCTGCCGCTGGTTTGCGTGTCCAAGCGAATCTCAAAGGCGAATGGCCACCAGTGCAAGCTGTCGAGTTGAATCCAACATTGGCCAAAGCACTTGCGCGCCCGCCTGGGCCTGAACCCGCGGCCAGTCGCTTGTCATGGTGGTCAGCCATGGCACTGGCATTCTTGGGCGGCATTTTGCTTAATCTGATGCCGTGCGTCTTTCCCGTCTTGGCCATCAAAGTGTTGGCCATCGCGCAAAGTGACGACCGCCGGATGCACCGGATCAGCGGCGTCACGTACACCTTAGGCGTGGTTGCATCGTTTTCCGCATTGGCGGCACTGCTGTTCGGCTTGCGATCCGGGGGCGCTGC
>JBEAPX010000012.1:0-27734 GCA_041164205.1 Pseudomonadota bacterium | reverse complement strand
TACTTCAGGTACAGAGCAAACAGCATCCACGTGGCCACCCGCGGCCAGATAACCCAGACGGGCCGCGCACCGGAATGTCGGGAGCTCAGCCGAGGTCGTTGACCAGCACCAATTTGCCCTGAACTTGACGATTTTTCATCCGGCCGTAGGCCTGATGGAGGGCACTCATGGGCAAGGCTCCGTCCATGACCGGTTTCACTTTGCCTTCTAGATACCACTTGGCCAAGACGTGCATCATGGCGGCATTGGCTTGGGGTTCCTGGCGCGCATAGGCGCCCCAGAAAACACCGACCAGAGACGCCCCCTTGAGGAGGGGCAAATTGAGCGGCAATTTGGGGATGGGGCCGCCAGCGAAGCCAACGACCAAGTAGCGTCCCCGCCACGCAATCGAGCGGAAAGTCGGTTCGGCCCAATCGCCACCGATGGGGTCGTACACCACATCAGGACCTTTGCCGCCTGTGAGGGCTTTGATTTGGTCACGCCATGAGCCCGCGGGTGAATGTTCGGTGTAGTTGATGGTTTCGTCGGCACCGATGTGTTTGCATAAGGCGCATTTGTCATCAGAGCTGGCGGCAGCGATCACGCGCGCTCCGTGGGCTTTGGCGATTTGGATGGCTGCTGTGCCAACACCGCCCGCAGCACCTAAAACCAACACCGTCTCACCGGGCTGGAGGGCTGCACGGTCGATGAGCGCGTGGTAGGACGTCGCATAAATCATGATGAAGGCGGCCGCATCAGCCATATCAAATGCATCAGGCAAAGGCATACACAGCGATGCATCCACGATCGCGTGCGTCGCAAAGCCGCCCGTGCCGTTGAGGCAAGCCACGCGCTGGCCCACTTTCCAGTTCGTCACATCAGCGCCTACTGCGTCGATCACACCAGCGAATTCTGAGCCAGGCACAAAAGGCAAGGCGGGCTTCATCTGATATTCGTTGCGAACGATCAGTAAATCTGGGTAGTTGACGCTGGCGGCATGAATTTGGATGCGAACCTGTCCAGCACCAGGCGCTGGGGTTTCAACGGTAGTCCACTGCAGGGCCTGTTCGCCGATGGGGTCTTCGCATAGCCAAGCTTGCATGTTGTGTCCTCTAGTGATGTTGCGGTAACGGGTGCCACCGATGATAGGGAACTCGGCAGAAGCTGCAACGCACGCTGGCCTTCTCGCTGTCCCGATCGAGACGTTGGGCGGCCATCAACGCACCGTGTCAAGGCGCACATTAGACGAGCGGGTCGACGCCTGAAAACACACGCCGGCCCTACAATCCAGTGCTATGCGAATTCTTCTATCCAACGACGATGGCTACCAGGCCAGGGGTCTGCAAGCCTTGAGGGAAGCCTTGGCGCCGCTGGCCGATGTCGTCACGGTCGCGCCCGAGGTCAATAACAGCGCCAAATCTAACTCACTCACATTGCACGACCCGGTGTATATGCGAGAGGTGTCACCGGGCTTTTATTACGTGACAGGGACGCCGGCCGATTGCGTGCATATCGCCCTGACCGGTGGTGTCGAGGCATTGCCGGACCTGGTGGTCTCTGGGATCAACAACGGCGCCAATATGGGTGATGACACTATTTACTCAGGCACTGTGGGTGCGGCGATGGAGGGGTATTTGTTTGGCATCCCGGCGATTGCTTTCTCACAGGTGGAGAGGGGCTGGGGTCACCTCAACTCAGCGGTTGATGTGGCGGTTGAGCTGGTCCAGTATCAGCTCGAGCGCATCCAAGAGTCCAGGGCGCAGGGGCAGGCGATCGAGCCGTGGCTGCTCAATGTGAACGTGCCGAATCGGTGCAAGGCCGATATTCAGGGCGTTCAAATTGCGCGTTTAGGTCGGCGTCACGCTGCTCAGTCCGTGATTCGACAAGACAACCCACGGGGGGAAACGATGTTTTGGATCGGCGCGGCAGGGGATGCCAAGGATGCAGATCCGGGCACCGACTTTCACGCAACCGCTCAAGGCTTTGTGAGTGTGACACCGCTTCAGGTCGACCTCACCGACCATGCTCACCTCAAATACTGGGCGGGGATGGCCAACGCCTTGTCACAGGCCTGACGCCCAGCGACATCCATGGCTGACCAAGCTCCCAAACGGCGATTCCCTGCAACGGTCCCCTCAGGGGGGACGTCGGCGGTGGCGCCCAAAACGGCGTGGATCGGCCGACCAGTTGCGAGCCCAAATGCCGCGCTGGTGCAAAGCCCGCGTGGGCTTGAGCCATCTCGGGGGCTCGCCAGTGAGCGCGCCTTTGGGCTGGGCCTCGACTCCCAGGCCGTGCGCACCGCCATGGTTCAAAAGTTGCGACAGCAACCTGATATGCACGCGTCTGTTTTGGCGGCGATGGCTCAAGTCCCCAGGCACTTGTTTGTCGAGTCGGCGCTGGTCAACCAAGCGTATTCCGATACCAGTCTTCCCATCGGATGGGGTCAGACGATCTCGAAGCCGAGTGTGGTGGCGCGGATGTTGTCACTGCTGCCGTTTGATGCCCAGGGCCGCGTTGGCAAAGTCTTGGAGGTGGGGACAGGGTGTGGGTATCAGGCGGCCGTGCTGGCCCAGGTGGCCAGACACGTGGTGACGGTGGAGCGCATCGAGGGGCTTTACAAAGCCGCTCGAGAGCACTTATCACAAGCAAACATCACCAATGTGCAAACCGTATTCGGAGATGGCATGAGAGGCCACGGCCCGAGCGCCCCCTTTCAGGCCATCGTTGCGGCTGCGGGCGGAGAGGATGTTCCCAAGGCATGGTTAGAGCAATTGGCCGTTGGCGGGAGGCTGATCGCGCCCTTTGTCAATGCCCAAGGGGGCCAAAGCCTGGTGATCATCGATCGCACCGAAGGCGGACTCCAACAGACCGAGTTAGAGGCGGTTTTATTCGTCCCTTTAAAATCTGGGCTGTCACACGGCTGAGATTGCACTCGATCGCATTTCGCAGCCAGTCAGGTGCGACGCTCTTTTCATCTAAGGATAGGTAGGCCATGCACAATAGCGCGATGAAAAATCGTTACACAAGGATGATGCTGGTGGTGATCGCGGCGGCGGTGTTGGCCGCGTGCTCATCCACCAAAGTTCGAGGGCCGGCGCCTGTGGTGGCCCGGGATGTCAACTTGGGTAATAAACCGACACCATCCGGATACCACCGGGTGCAAGCCGGCGAGTCATTGGTGGCTATTTCCCGTTTGTACAGCGTGGATTGGAAGGACATGGCGCGCTGGAACAACCTGAGTGACCCCAACCGCCTGGAGGTGGGGCAGTTGCTCGCCTTGAGCGGCGCCTCTGAACCTGCGAAGCCTGTTCAGCGCGCCGAATCCAATGGCGTGGTGGTGCGTCCGATATCAAACGGCACGGCCACGGCAGCTCAGCCGCAAGAGTCGGCGCCTGCACCGGTGGAGAAGGTCGCCGAGAGCGCTGCGCCCGCGTCTGCATTGAAGTTGATTTGGCCCGCGGATGGTCCGGTCGTGGCTCAGTTTGACGGCAACAACAACAAAGGCATTGGCATTGGGGGCCAGCTGGGCGCGCCCGTGCTGGCCGCTGCCGACGGGCGAGTGGTGTACGCGGGCTCCGGATTGCGTGGGTATGGCAACCTGGTGATCATCAAGCACGATGACACGTTTCTAACCGCCTACGCGCACAATCAAGCGCTGTTGGTGAAAGAAGATCAGGCCATCAAGCAAGGGCAGCGCATTGCTGAAATGGGCAACTCAGAGTCCGACGTGGTGAAACTTCATTTTGAAGTGCGCCAATTGGGCAAGCCCGTCAACCCCATGACCTACCTTCCCAATAAATAAGCTGGGCTACTCCCAGACAGCCGCTGTGCCAATCCCACAGCGGCATTTTTTTGAATCAGAACACCATGCAAGAGTCCCAAGAGCTGAACGAGAGTCCTGTCCTGCCACCTGATCGACCTGTGGGCGTACCGCCGGATGCGCTTTGGGTGCAGGGTTTGGACATGGATGCCCAAGGTGTGGCTCATCGCGCGGATGGCAAGGTCGTGTTCATCGACGGCGCGTTGCCCGGTGAGTGGACCAGCGTACAAATTCAGCGACGTAAAAACAGCTGGGAAAAAGGCCAAGCCACCGCGGTACACAACCAATCGAGTTTGCGCGCTGAGCCGGGTTGCGCGCACTTTGGCCTTCATGGCGGAGCGTGCGGAGGATGCAAGATGCAGCACGTCCACGCTGCAGCCCAGGTTGCGATCAAGCAACGCGTACTCGAAGACAATTTGTGGCATTTGGGCAAAGTGAAGCCGGATCGGATGCTCAGAGCCATTGAGGGCCCTGCATGGCATTACCGGCATCGCGCACGGTTGTCGGTGCGTTATGTGGCCAAAAAAAATGATGTCCTGATTGGGTTCCACGAGCGCAAGAGCCGATACGTCGCCGATATGCAGCAGTGCCCCGTCTTGCCCAAGCACATGAATGCGCTGCTGCAGCCTTTGCGCGCCTTGTTCATGGGGTTGGACGCCCGGGAGCAATGCCCTCAAATTGAAATGGCGGTCGGCGAGCGCGTCACCGCACTGGTATTGCGCCATTTGGTGCCTCTTAGCGCGGCAGACGTCCAGGCGTTGCGCACGTTTGCACAAGATTACAGCGAGCGCCTGAACACCGAAATTGAGTGGTGGTTGCAGCCCAAAGGGCCTGAGACGGTTCATCTGCTCGACCCCAATAAGCCCAGTGAGCTCGCTTATGACTTGCCTGAGTTTGGGGTGCATATGCCCTTTAAGCCGACAGACTTCACGCAGGTCAACCCCCACATCAATCAGGTGCTGGTGAGCCGGGCGCTGCGATCACTCGATGTGTCTCAAGACGAGCGGGTGATCGACTGGTTTTGTGGTCTAGGCAATTTCACTTTGCCGCTCGCGACCCAAGCGGCGCAAGTGCTTGGCATTGAAGGGAGTGAGACGTTGGTTCAGCGAGCCAAGGACAATTGGCTGGCGTTCTCGCAGGCCCGTGCTGGCGTCGCTCCCGCTGATTTCGCTGCTCGCAACCTATTCGAAATGACAGGCTCGGATGTGGTCGCGTATGGCCCCGCAGATAAGTGGCTGGTTGACCCCCCACGCGAGGGCGCGTTTGCATTGGCTAAAGCTTTGGCGGACCTGCATCAAAACCCTGAATTGCGCGGTCAATGGACACCTCCGAAACGCATTGTGTACGTCAGTTGTAACCCCGCGACTTTGGCGCGCGATGCGGGTTTGCTGGTGCATCAGGCCGGTTACGTGTGTCAGTCGGCTGGGGCGGTGAATATGTTTCCGCATACCGCTCACGTCGAAAGCATGGCGGTGTTCGATTGGGTCGGCTGAAGGCGTTGTTCAGCGCTCAAAAAAAACCGCGCCCAGGCGCGGTTTTTTCATTTCAAGATCTGGCAGCTCAGTCGCGTTCGCCACCAAAAATGCCGAGCAACATCAGCAGGTTCTGGAACACATTGACGATATCTAGGTAGATCGCCAGTGTCGCAGAGATGTAGTTGGTCTCGCCGCCGTCAATGACGCGCTTGATATCGACCAACATGAAGGCGCTGAAGATGGCAATTGCGATCATGGACAACACCATCATGCCAACTGAACTGCCGACAAACATGTTGATGACCATGCCAACCAACAAAACAATCACGCCAACGAACAGAAACTTTTGCAGACCCGATAAGTCGCGCTTGATCACGGAGGCCAAAGACGCCATAGCGAAGAACACGCCAGCGGTTCCGCCAAAAGCGGTCATGATCAATGAGGCACCGTTCGAGTACCCCAGCACGAACGCGATGAGTCTTGACATCATCAAGCCCATGAAGAACGTGAACGCCAGCAACACCCACACGCCTGTGGCTGAATGCTTGGTCTTCTCAATCGCGTAGATGAACCCAAATGCTGCGGCCAAGAACAAAATAATCGACAAGCCGCCGCCCATTGCAGCGGTGATGCCGGTGGTGACCCCGAACCAGGCTCCGAGAACGGTTGGGATCATGCTGACGGCTAACAGCGCGTAGGTGTTGCGAAGGACTTTGTTGCGCTCGGCGCCATCCAGTGCTCGGCCAAACGGGCTGCTGGTCACTCTGGTGTTCATGTGGAATTCCTTTCAATTTCAACGAACAGAGCGTTCAGTGTAGACGCGCTTTGTGTCTATGGTGTAAAGCCCTCTCAACCACCAGTGTTTTCGGGCCTAATTGGCGTCAGATTCCGCGCCTAAAATAGGGCTTTAATTTGTAACCAAGGATGCGTTTTATGAAGACCAAAGCTGTATTGCAAGCCGCTGACGTGAACACCGTCATTCAAGCTGCCCTCAAAGAGGCAGAAAGCAACAACTGGGCGGTCACGATTGCAGTGGTCGACGACGGCGGCAACCTCCTGGGATTGACGCGCATGGACGGCTGCCCCCCCGTGTCTGCCCATATCGCTCCCGGCAAAGCCGTGACATCTGCGATGGGGTGGCGCGAGTCAGGGGCCTATGAAAAAGTGGTCAACGATGGCCGTTTTTCGTTTTTGAGCGTTGGCGTGCTGCCAGCTGTTCTGGAAGGCGGCGCCCCGATCATGGTCGACGGGCAGTGCATCGGTGCCGTCGGTGTGAGCGGTGTGAAGTCGAATGAAGATTTGCAAATCGCTAAGGCTGGCATCGCTGCGCTCAACGTGGCTTAAACCCATTTTCATCCTGGTCCCACAGGGCCTATCAAGCCGCTGCATTGCCAGCGGCTTTTTCGCGTCAGGAGTCATATGCTTGCATTCAGTTTGGCCACACTTGTGGGTCTCGTCGCTTTGTGGTGGACCGCAGAACGGTTTGTGGATGGCGCCGTTGGGCTGGCTTTGCATTGGCGGATGTCGCCCCTGCTGATCGGGATGTTGATCATGGGGTTCGGCACCTCAGCGCCGGAGTTGGTGGTGTCTGTCTCTGCGGCCTTGAGTGACAGCTCAGCATTGGCACTTGGCAATGCATTTGGTTCGAACATTGCGAACATTGGGCTGATCTTGGGATTGACGGCGGTCTTGAGCCCCATTCAGGTGCAGTCCCAAATTTTGCGGCGAGAGTTGCCAGTGCTCTTGGCCGTCACGGGCGGTCTGGCTTGGCAAATGCAAGATGGGGTTCTTTCGCGCGCTGAGGCCAGCGTCTTGCTGATGGTGCTCGTGGCGTTGATGGGGTGGTCCATTTGGCAGTCGCGCCAAGGGCCTGATCATTTGGCCGACGATGTGACTGCCGAAACGCAGTCCGCCGCCAGCGGGGAGGCCAGCCCAATGCGAAGCGGATTCAAAGTGGCCTATGGCCTAGCCGGCCTCATTGGCAGTGCGCAGTTGCTGATATGGGGCGGTGTCGGCTTGGCGCAAGCTTGGGGCGTCAGCGAGACAGTGATCGGCTTGACCGTGGTTGCGGTAGGCACTTCATTGCCCGAGTTGGCGGCGTCGATCGCTGCGGTGCGCAAAGGGGAGCACGACTTGGCTTTTGGCAATGTGTTGGGATCCAACCTATTCAACACCCTGGGGGTGGTGGGTGTTGCAGGTGTGGTGTCCTCTATCCAGATCGACCCCGTGCTGCTGCAAAGAGAGGTTTGGGTGCTGCTGGCATTGACGGCGTCCTTGTTTGTGATTGGCTACGGTTGGCGCAAACGCGTCGGACGTGTGAACCGATTTGAGGGCGCTTTGTTATTGACTGCGTACGCGGTTTATGTCGCAGCGCTGGTGCCTTGATGCGTGACCAATTGACCGGTTGCGGGCTTTGCCTTTGAAGAGTACCTAGGACTTACCCTAGTTTTGCCTGCGATAGTGGCGTTCCATAAGTTAGCTGTAAGCCAAATTACAGACATTCGGTCTGTCTAAATGCGTGCGGGGGATTCTTGCGTGCATATTGACTCAAACCGCAGTGACTTCCACTGCACATTCGAAGTAACTTTAAGGAGATGACCGGTATGCAAGACAGCACAGGCTACTGGGCCGCTACCTTGGGGCTCTTGACCAAAATCCTCGTGGTTTGGTTCTTGGCTTCCTACGTGGCTGGCATTTTGCTCGCACCCGCGCTGAACAGCATTCACCTGGGCGGATATCCGCTGGGTTTTTGGTTTGCGCAGCAGGGTTCCATTTATGTTTTTGTCGCTCTGATCTTCTATTACACGAAGAAGATGGGTGAAATCGATCGCCAGTTCGGCGTAGCAGAAGACTAAGGAGCCCTTCATGGATCTACAAACCATTACCTATTTGGTGGTCGGCGCTTCTTTTGCGCTGTACATCGGTATCGCCTTCTGGGCGCGCGCTGGTAGCACCAGTGAGTTCTACGTGGCCGGCGGCGGTGTGAACCCCGTCATGAACGGTATGGCCACCGCGGCTGACTGGATGTCTGCGGCATCTTTCATCTCTATGGCAGGTCTGATCGCTAACTTCGGTTACGGCGGCACTGTGTTCTTGATGGGCTGGACTGGCGGCTACGTGCTGTTGGCGATGCTCTTGGCTCCTTACCTGCGTAAGTTTGGTAAGTTCACCGTGCCTGAGTTCATCGGTGATCGTTACTATTCCAAAGCAGCACGTACGGTGGCTGTCTTCTGTTTGTTGGTGGCATCGATCACCTACATCATTGGGCAGATGACTGGCGTGGGTGTGGCTTTCTCACGTTTCTTGGGCGTGACCAAGGACATGGGTATCTACATCGGTATGGCCATCGTGTTCATGTACGCTGTGTTCGGCGGTATGAAGGGCATCACCTACACCCAGGTGGCTCAGTACTGTGTGCTGATCTTGGCTTACACCGTTCCTGCGGTCTTCATTTCCTTGAACCTGACTGGCAATCCTTTGCCTCAGTTGGGCTTGGGCGGTGATTTCCACGGCGAGCCGTTGTTGGCTAAATTGGACCAGGTCGTTACTGACTTGGGCTTTGCCGAGTACACCACGAGCTTCCGTGGCAGTATGTTGAACACATTCAGCTACACCGTCTCTTTGATGATCGGTACCGCTGGTTTGCCTCACGTGATCGTGCGTTTCTTCACCGTGCCTAAGGTTTCTGATGCTCGCGTGTCAGCTGGCTGGGCGTTGGTTTTCATCGCCATCCTGTACACCACCGCACCCGCAGTGGCTGCCATGGCTAAGTTGAACTTGCACGCCACAGTGAACACCGCTGTGAAACAAGGTGGTGACCTGTACGCCGCTGAAAACAGCCTCAAGTACGACGAGCGTCCTGACTGGATGAAGCGTTGGGAAGTCACTGGCCTCTTGAAGTTCAGCGACAAGAACGGCGACGGCCGCATCCAGTTCTACAACGACAAGACCAAGAACGAAGCCGTGAAGGCCAAGGCAGATGCTGCTGGCTGGAAAGGCAACGAGTTGAGCGTGAACGCTGACATTTTGGTGTTGGCCAACCCTGAAATCGCCATGCTGCCCAACTGGGTGATCGCATTGGTGGCTGCCGGTGGTTTGGCTGCTGCTTTGTCAACGGCTGCCGGCTTGTTGATGGCGATCTCTTCGGCCGTGTCTCACGACTTGATCAAGGGTGTCTTCAACCCAGAAATCTCCGAATCTAGCGAACTGCTGGCAGGTAAGGTTTCTATGGCTCTCGCGATTGTCTTGGCTGGTTACCTCGGTTTGAACCCTCCAGGCTTCGCGGCCGGTACCGTGGCTTTGGCCTTCGGTATCGCAGCTTCATCCCTGTTCCCCGCCATCATGATGGGTATCTTCTCTAAGAAGATGAACAGCGAAGGCGCGATGGCAGGTATGTTGGCCGGTTTGGCAGTCACCTTGTTCTACGTGTTTGCACACAAGGGTATCTTCTTCATCAAGGGTACCGAGTTTGTAGACATGGTGGGCGGCAACAATGGTTGGTTTGGTATTGAGCCAAACGCCATTGGAACGCTGGGTGCGATCGTGAACTTTGCAGTGGCATTCATTGTCGACAAGTTCACCAAAGAGCCACCTGCTCACATCCAAGCACTGGTTGAATCCATCCGCGTCCCCAAAGGCGCAGGTGCAGCGACTGGTCACTGAAATACCAAACTGAGCCCTAGGCTCAGTGCGTGATCAGCAAAGCCCCGCAGCAGCGATGCTGCGGGGCTTTTTCTTGCCTTCGCATTTGAGTGACAATCAGAGCCTCACTCGTTACCCGATATGGACATGAAAGAATGATTCATTCAGTTGTTAAATTTGTGTTGGATTGGCTCCTGTATCTGGCCTTGTTTCCGATCGTGTTTGTTTGGTTTCGTCAGATTTGGCGCATCTTGATTCAGCGTGATTACTCCGAGGTAGCGCTGCGCAAAGGATTACCACCGCCGAATCCGGAACGTGTTGCCCCGTTCATCGTGGCTTTAAATTTGATTGCGGGCATTGTGTTGCTCGGCGTTATTTTGAGTGTGCCCGCTGGAACAATGGCTTGGGACGACTGGGTCGCGATTGCCGGGTCAACCATTTGGGTGAAATTGATGCTGGGTTGGGGCATTAGCCGCCACGCCCATTTCCGGGCAGATCGAAAAGCCTATTTCGCCCAAAAAGCAGCGGAGAAGGCGGGCCAGGGTGGCAATGATCCAACCCCACCTTCCAGAGTTTCGGACGCGGACGCGCAGAGCGAGCGGGCCGACTGACTCGCTCCATCAACGCAGAAAGTGGCCGCGTGGTTCTGTCCCGCCACAACCCGATGCTGAGTGCGAGACTCTCTCAGTAACTCAAGTGTTCAGGCTGAATCTCTTGAAGAATCGTGGTCGCGATTTCTTCAATTGACTTGGTGGTCGTGGAGAGCCATCGGATCCCTTCACGGCGCATCATGCTTTCAGCGTCATGGATTTCCTGGCGGCAGTTCGCCAAATCCGCGTAGCGAGAGTTGGGCCGTCGCTCATTGCGTATTTCTGAGAGACGCTCAGGATCAATGGTCAGCCCAAACAACTTGTGGCGGTAAGGCACCAGATCAGGAGGGAGCCTGCGGCGTTCGAAGTCTTCAGGAATCAGGGGATAGTTCGAGGCCTTGATGCCATATTGCATCGCTAAGTAGAGGGACGTGGGCGTTTTGCCGCTTCGGCTGACGCCGACCAAGATGACGTCTGAACTGGCCAAGTCTTTGTTGGTTTGACCATCATCATGTGTCAATGCGAAATTGATCGCCTCAATGCGGTCCTGGTACTCACGGCTCTTCGATGCGTCTGAAAATCGCCCCACCCGGTGATTCGAACGAATGCCCAGCTCTGCCTCAAGCGGCGCCACAAAGGTGCCGAACATGTCCATCATCAAGCCATTGCAATGCTGTCGCAAGACGTCTAACACCGCCATATTGACCAATGTGGTGAACACGATAGGGCGCTTGCCCTCGATTTCAGCAGCATGGTTGATCTGGCGCACCGCGTTGTGGGCTTTGTCCACGTCATTGCAAAACGGTATTCGAACGTGCCGACAGTCGGTTTCAAACTGCGCCATGATGGCATTGCCGAAAGTCTCTGCCGTGATGCCGGTCCCGTCGGAAACAAAAAATACAGTGCGATTGGGCATAAGACTCCTTGGCGTTTGATATCGGTCAGTTCCGTTAAAGGCGGCTGACTACAATAGAGCGATCGGCGCTGTTCGCATGGTAACCAAAATCAGAACAACAACAGGTCTGCTGCGTTGCGCCCAAAGCATTTTTAAACTTTGGAGTCTCCATCATGTCCAACCGCTTTCACGCCGACGCTTTGGTCGTGCCGTTCGAGCAGCTTCGCAACAGCGATGTTGAAATCGTCGGTGGCAAAAATGCTTCGTTAGGGGAAATGATCTCCCAGCTGCCACACGGTGTGCGTGTGCCTACTGGCTTTGCGACCACCGCCCATGCATTTCGTGAATTTTTGAAATTCGAAGATCTCGATCAAAAAATCCACGCTATTTTGGACGCATTGGACACCGATGACGTGGTTGCTTTGGCCGAAGCAGGAGCCAAAATTCGGGCGCTCGTTGAGGCCCAACCCTTTCCGCCTGCGTTGGAGTCTTCCATTCGCGAAGCGTTTCAGACGTTGAGCGGAGGACAGGCCGATGCCAGCTTTGCGGTGCGCTCATCTGCCACCGCGGAAGACTTGCCAGACGCGTCATTTGCGGGCCAACAGGAAAGTTTCTTGAACGTTGTCGGCATCGACACGGTGTTGCACAAAATCAAAGAGGTTTTCGCCTCTCTTTACAACGATCGGGCGATCAGCTATCGCGTTCACAAGGGGTTTGAACACGCATCGGTTGCCCTCAGCGCGGGTGTGCAGCGCATGGTTCGCTCAGATCAGGGGGCTGCTGGTGTGATGTTCACCATGGACACCGAGTCCGGATTTGAAGATGTGGTGTTCATCACATCCAGTTATGGCCTTGGCGAGACCGTGGTGCAGGGCGCCGTGAATCCGGATGAGTTCTACGTGCACAAGCCGATGCTGGCGGCGGGGAAGCAGGCATTGATTCGCCGCAACCTGGGATCCAAGTTAATTCAGATGGTGTTTGCGTCTGAGGAAGAGAAGCGCGTTTCTGGCAAGTTGGTGACCACTGTGGATGTGCCCGTTGAGCAACGCAATCGTTACAGTTTGACCGATGAGCAAGTCTTGGAGCTTGGGCGTTATGCCGTGCTGATCGAGCAGCACTACGGGCGCCCAATGGATATCGAGTGGGGCAAGGACGGCGTCGATGGTCAGCTGTACATCTTGCAAGCTCGGCCTGAAACGGTGAAGAGTCAGTCCAAAGGGCAGGCCGAGCAGCGATTTGCACTGAAGGGCAAGAGCCACGTGCTGGCCTCAGGTCGAGCCATTGGACAAAAAATTGGGACTGGCTCCGTGCGGTTGGTGCACAGCATCAGTGAGATGTCCAAGGTCCAAGCCGGTGATATTTTGGTCACCGATATGACGGATCCTAACTGGGAGCCCGTCATGAAGCGGGCTGCAGCAATCGTCACCAACCGCGGTGGACGCACCTGTCATGCCGCAATCATTGCGCGTGAATTGGGTATTCCAGCCGTCGTTGGGTGCGGTAATGCGACCGACACCCTGGTCGACGGGACATTGGTCACCGTGAGTTGTGCTGAAGGCGATACTGGCCACATCTATGAAGGGCTGTTAGAGGTCGAGATCTCGGAAGTGCTTCATGGTGACATGCCAGAGCTCGACGTGAAAGTCATGATGAACGTCGGCAATCCGCAACTGGCATTCGATTTTTGCCAGCTGCCGAATGCAGGCGTGGGCTTGGCTCGCCTGGAGTTCATCATCAACAACAACATTGGTGTTCACCCCAAGGCTATTTTGGATTACCCCAATGTTGCCCCTGATTTGAAAACTGCCGTTGAATCGGTTGCCCGGGCCCATGCCTCGCCACGTGCGTTTTATGTCGATAAGGTGGCTGAAGGTGTGGCCACCATCGCCGCAGCGTTTTGGCCAAAACCAGTGATTGTGCGACTCTCAGACTTTAAATCCAACGAGTACCGCAAGTTGATTGGTGGCTCACGGTACGAACCCGACGAAGAGAACCCCATGTTGGGTTTCCGCGGGGCAGCTCGGTATGTCAGCGAAGATTTTGCGCCCGCTTTTGCAATGGAGTGCGAAGCCTTGAAGCGCGTACGTGAAGAGATGGGGTTGACCAACGTACAAGTGATGGTGCCATTTGTGCGCACATTGGGGCAAGCCAAAAAAGTGACTGAGCTCTTGGGCGAGCAGGGTTTGCGCCGAGGTGAGAATGATTTAAAGGTCATCATGATGTGTGAGATCCCCAGCAATGCCGTGCTGGCCGATCAGTTCCTCGAATATTTCGACGGATTTTCGATTGGCTCCAACGATTTGACTCAACTGACGTTGGGACTCGATCGTGATTCAGGCCTTGAGTTGTTGGCGCAAGACTTTGATGAGCGTGACCCCGCAGTCAAGGCTTTGCTCGAGCTGGCGATCAATGCCTGTCGAGCGCAGGGTAAGTACGTGGGCATTTGTGGCCAAGGTCCCAGCGACCACGCAGACTTTGCGTTGTGGTTGCATGAAAAAGGAATCAGTTCCATTTCACTCAATCCCGATACGGTGATTGACACTTGGCAAAAGCTGGCCGATCAAACCGCACGCTGATTTGATTCATTCTCGAACCATCGAGACCTCATGGGATCAGCCCGCACCGCCACGATTCACTTGACCCATCGGGTTAAAGCAGTGGGGGAAGATCGCATGAGGGGACTTGGATCGATGAGCAGGCTTCAAGGCGCCCAAGCAGATCGCCTGATCTGGGTCAAATGGTCGTTGGCTTGCTTGATGACAATGGGTCGCATGAATCGATTTCACCGGAGATGCGCGATATGAGGCGCCGCTTGCCCCTGTGGGTGTGGCTCGCGCTTGGGCTGTCGACGCTGGGTGTTGCTCTGTGGGCAGCGTTCATGCTTTGGCTGATCGGCAGCACTTTGCCCGAGGCGACGAGGACATCTTGGGGGGGATTGCTTGGTGATCGGTGGCCCTTGTGGGGACTCGGGCTGCTGGTGGCGGCAGGCTTGATCTTGTTGGTGCTCAGGTGGGTTCATCTGCGCTGGGTGGCGCCTGTTGCACAGCTGGCAGAGCGGATCGAACAGGTGGCGTTGCACCACGATTTGACCTCGTTGGGGGACATTGCGCCGGGTGCGCCCACCCAATTGACCGAAGCCGTGAATGGCCTACTTAGCCAGCGGGCGGCGCTCGAGAAAGAAGTCGATCAGAGAGTGCAAGAGGGTGTTTTGCGAGTGCAAGCTGAGCGCAACCAACTTGCTGCACTCATGGCTGAGCTGAGTCAGAGCGTGGTGGTGTGCAACTCCGACGGGCAAGTGTTGCTATTCAATCAGCGTGCACGCCTTCAATTCAAAGCGCTGGCAGGCAAGGGTGCCAGCGAGGCAGCCTGGCTGGGCGTGGGGCGCTCGATTTATGCTGTGCTGGATGAGGCCCTGATCAACCACGCGTTGCACGAGGTGCAAGTTCGCCTTGAGCGTGGTGCAGCGACGCCCTCTGCCACCTTCGTCACCGCGACACCGACGGGTCATTTGCTGCGAGTTCAAGTGGGTTCTGTATCCAATGGCATCAGCGGTGTTCCAGGTGGCACGCTGGACGGATTTGTGCTGCTGGTGGACAACATCACTCGAGAGTTCGAAGAGCAGTCTGAGCGCGACGCCTTGTTGCATCAGCTGACTGAGTTGGGCCGAGCATCTTTGGCCAACATGAAGTCTGCTGTGGAGACCTTAGAGCGCCAGGACTTAGACCCGCAAACACGTGTCAATGTGCGTCGCATCATTCACGAAGAAGTGCGCGCGATGCAAACGCGCTTACAAAACACTTCGAATCGTGCCTCAGTTGAGTTCATCAAGCGCTGGCCGTTGCAAGAAATGGTGGCTTCAGACTTGGTACTGGTCGCCAAGCGCCAACTCGAGTCCTGGGTGCCGGTGACCTGGGTCATCGAGCCCAACGATGAGACTTTGTGGATCAAGGTCGATAGCTATTCCCTGGTGCAAGCATTTGCCCACCTTTCCCTTCGGATTGTGGAATCTTTTGAGCTTCGACATTTGCGTTTGCGTGTGTCACAGGAGGGGGATCGCGCGTTGCTTGATCTGGTCTGGACAGGCGGTGTGTTGTCCACCGAAACAGCAATGAGCTGGGAGCTCGATCCGATGCAGGTTGGCGCGGGGCTATCGCCGCTTTCGGTTCGTGATGTCGTGAAGCGCCACGATGCATCGATGTGGTTTGAAAGAGCTCGAGCAAAGCATGAAGCTTTTTTCCGCTGGAGTTTGCCGCTGCATCGGCCTCGTGTGGCTGAGGAAGCTCTGGAGCCAGAAGCAGAGCGTCCTGAATTTTTTGACTTTGATTTGTTTTCAACTTCTGAGCAGGGGCACGCGATGGATGAGCGTGCCCTAGAGACGCTGGCCTATACCGTGTTTGACACCGAAACGACGGGGATGAATCCATCAGGTGGAGATGAAATCATTCAGCTAGGCGCGGTCAGAATCGTGAACGGCAAACTCAAGCCCGGCGAGCAAATCGACCAGTTGATCGACCCTCAAAGAAACATACCGGCCAACACCATCCCCGTTCATGGCATCACTCCTGACATGGTTCAGGGGCAGCCCAAGATATTGGAAGTGCTCCCGAACTTTCATGCATTCGCCAAAGGCACGGTGCTGATTGCCCACAACGCCGCTTTTGATATGCGCTTGTTGGAGCTCAAGCAAGATGCCCTTGGGCTGAGCTTTGATCAGCCAGTTTTGGACACCTTATTGTTGTCTGCGGTGGTAAACCCGGAACAGGCGTCACATCGACTAGATGCGATCGCCGATCGTTTTGGCATTGAGGTCAAAGGCCGCCACACAGCGATGGGGGATGCGTTGGTGACTGCCCAAGTCTTTTTAAAGCTGCTGCCACTTCTGCAGGCCAAAGGCATCCGAACGCTTGGGCAGGCGCGCGAAGCGTCGCAGAAGACTTACTACGCTCGCCTCAAGTACTAACGCCCGTGACGCTCACTGCAGCCGGATTTAGCGACTCGGCTGGTACCGCTGTGCCAAAACCTCTTGCAACTTGGCGACCATGCGGAACGCGTGTCTGAGGTGTTCGCGCTCAAAGTCTGAGAGTTCGTTGGGCGATATGAAATTGTCTGGTGATTCCCCCTTGGCGATTTGCCTTGCCTGATGTTGCAGGCGGATGTGGGCGATGAACTCTAAGGCATCTCTCAGGTCATGCGCTCTGTCACCGCTCACGGAGCCGTGGTCTGCAACCGCGAGCAGGCGGTCGTGGGTGTTGACGACATCAACACCTGTGGCCAACGCATACACGCGCGCTAAATCAACGATGGTCACCAAGCCTTTGTGCTTCAGGTCGATGGTCTTTTTGTTTTGGCTGTTGCGTTCGGTCTTGAGCTGTCCGAACAAACCCAAAGGAGGCCGGTGTTGCAAAGCGTTGCCAACCAAGTGAGATAAAAAGATGCCATTTTTCTGCGCCATTTGGAGCACTTGTTGGCGCAGTTGAGCGAGCAAAGGCGCTGACCCTGCAATCAACCTCAGGTCAAAAAACACGCTTGTGTACATCAGTGCTTTGGGCTCAGGCTGTTCAATCCATTTGGTAAACAGGCGTTTCCAATCGCGAAGTGGAAGGCGCCAGGCATCGGTCATGGCCATCATCTCGCCGGGGCAGTAAACGTAGCCGCACGCATCTAGACCGTCGCAAACCCATTTGGCTAATGCTTTGAAATACGCGCCGTGTTGGCTCTCATCGTAAGCGTCGTCAATGATCATGCAGTTGTCTTGATCCGATTTCGCGGTTTGCTCGTTTCGGGCCTGAGATCCTGCTGCCACCCATGCGTAGGGCACTGGAGCAGGCCCCAGCGCTTGTTCAGCAAGTTGCAAAAGGCGAATCGTCAGGGCATCCGTGATGGATGTGACGATGTGTCCCACGCTATACGCTGATGCCTCTGACTCAACCAAGGTTCGGACCAGTTGGATGACTTTGGCTGTCACGGCCTGAAGTTCCGGCACGCTATTGAGCTGATAAATTTGCCCAGCCAAGAACACAGGAGAGGTGCTGTATTGCTCGGTGAGGCTCGTGGCAGTGACTACCCCGTGAATATCCCCTCCACTGACAATCGGAAGGTGGTGGATGTTGTGGCGCGTCATCAGCATGAGCGCTTCGAACACTGGGGTTTGGGGGGACAGTGTCAACGGGGAGGGGGTCGCGATATCGCTGATGAGGACGGATGATGCGTCTAAACCTTCGGCAAGGACACGGTTACGCAAGTCACGATCTGTCACGATGCCTGCGAGTGCCCCTTCTTGCATCACGAGCACCGACGACACCCGGTGTGTTCGCATGAGTTGGGCGACCGTTTGCACCGAGTCATTTGGCGAGCAGACCACAGGCTGCCGCTGCACCACCTGGGCAATCTCTTGCGTTAGCAACTTGATTGATGTGTTTTCAACATTCGCACTCATAGGGTAAATCCATAGGGTCCTCGACGTGGCCAGCCCATTTTCGTCGCTAAACTATCTTCGCACACTCAAACTCCCCCACCTAGCGCAGTTGGTGCGCTTACTCGCCCCATCATCTTCCCATGAGTCTCGCTGAAACTGATTTGTTGAGCTCACATCGGCAAGCACACTGGCGCCACAACCGCCGGTGGACCTTCGGACTGATGGCCGTTTGGTTTGGCGCTACCCTGGCCCTCGTTTTTTGGCCCAACGCATGGGAGTTTGAGTTTTGGGGCTGGCCCTTCACGTTTTGGATGGCAGCACAAGGCGTCCTGTTGCTGTATTGGTGCATTGTTGCCACTTATTCCTGGGTCATGGCTCGCGCCGACAAGCGCTGGGATCTTGAAGAGCGAGAGGGTGAGGCATGAGTTCGCGCTCGTCTTTGGTATCGCGCTTGAATCGGCTTTACCTTGGGTATACCGTCGCATTTTTAGGGCTGGTGCTGGTGCTCACCGTGTTGGAGCAATTGGGGATGCCAAGGTCATGGGTTGGCATGACCTTTTTACTCACAACGGTAGGCACCTATGCGGCGATTGGTGTCTTCAGTCGCACCACGGATGCAGATGAGTACTACGTCGCTGGTCGTCAGGTTCCGGCGATGTACAACGGTATGGCAACCAGTGCGGATTGGATGTCTGCGGCATCATTCATCGGTTTGGCTGGAACGCTCTACATCACCGGCTACGGTGGACTTGCTTTTGTGATGGGGTGGACCGGCGGGTATTGCTTGGTCGCTCTGCTGCTCGCGCCTTATTTGCGCAAGTTTGGGCAATTCACTATCCCCGATTTTTTAGCGGCTAGGTTTGGCGGACGTGCCATTCGGGTGATCAGCGTGATTGCCCTGATTGTGGTGTCTTTCACCTACGTCGTCGCTCAAATTTATGGTGTTGGCTTGATCACGTCGCGCATGACAGGCGTGGCGTTTGAATTGGGTGTTTTTTTGGGACTCGGCGGCATTTTGATTTGCTCATTCCTTGGGGGGATGCGCGCCGTCACTTGGACCCAAGTCGCTCAATACATTGTCCTGATCATCGCCTTTATGGTCCCGGTGTCATTGCTGTCTTACAAGCAAACAGGTAGCCCGTTGCCGCAATTCGTTTATGGTCAACAGCTTGCTCAAGTGAATGACAAGGAAATCGAGCTGATGGCAGACTTGCGCGAGCAAGAGGTGCAGGCTCTTTTTGCGGCCAGAGCCAAACGACTAGAGAGCATGTTGGAGGCGCCCAGCCGATCATTGGTCGAGATGAGACAGCAAGCGGAGCGAAAGCTGAACGCTCTGAGGGCGCAAAGAGCGGGTTTGGATGCGATTCGACAAGCAGAGCGCCAGCTCGCCTTGTTGCCCCGCACGCCAGAAGCGGCGGTGCAACAGTGGCAAGCTGAGTTGGCACAAGCCAAGGCAAAGGCGCAACCACTGAATGGTATGCCCCCCCATGCTGCGCGGTTTCACAAAGCGCCGGGTCAGCCAGATGACCCACATGAACGGGCCAATTTCTTGGCGCTGGTGTTTTGCCTCATGCTGGGTACCGCTGCACTTCCTCATATTTTGGTGCGCTACTACACCACGCCCGGTGTGCGTCAGGCGCGCCAATCGGTGACTTGGTCTTTGGGGCTGATTTTGTTGCTGTATTTGACTGCGCCCGCATTGGCCGTCATGGTGAAGTACGAGGTGTTTCACAATTTGGTGGGTATGCCGATCGCTGACTTGCCGGCCTGGGTCCGCGATTGGCAGCAGGTCGATCGGCAGTTGCTGTCGATTCAGGACATCAATCGCGATGGCGTCTTGCAACTCAATGAACTGAGTATTGGGTCCGACATCATCGTGCTCGCAACCCCTGAAATCGCAGGACTCCCTTATGTGGTTTCAGGCTTGGTCGCTGCAGGTGGATTGGCAGCGGCATTGTCGACGGCTGACGGCTTGTTGCTCACGGTTGCCAATGCTCTCAGTCACGACATTTACTTCAAGCTGGTCGATACCAAGGCGCCCACTGCGCGGCGGGTCACGCTGTCAAAAATGCTCCTCCTGATGGTCGCGCTGGCTGCTGCGTATGTGGCTGCGCAGAAGCCTGCGGATATTCTTTTCTTGGTCTCAGCAGCATTTTCATTGGCAGCGTCAGCTTTTTTTCCGGCGCTGGTGCTGGGCATTTTTTGGGGACGCGCGAATAGGTTCGGTGCCCTCAGCGGGATGATCACAGGGCTGAGCGTGTGCATTTATTACATGATGGTCAACCAGCCGTGGTTGCGCGAGACGTTTGGTGTGACTCAGCCGGTTGACCTCTGGTGGGGCATTCAGCCGATATCAGCAGGTGTTTTTGGCGTCGCTTCAGGGCTCGCGGTGATTGCTCTTTTCAGCCTATTCAGCCGCCCCCCGCCGCCAGCCACGCAAGCCTTCAGGGAGCAATTGCGTACGCCACATTGACGTGGCACCGTCGTGTATTGGACGATTGGGTATAAACCCGATATAATGCTGGGTTTTGTCCTTGCCACATCTCGAAGGCCGCCCCGATCGTGGGGTGCCAGACGCCGAGAGTGGCTTTCATCCACAAGGAGTGTTTATGCGTCATTACGAGATCGTCTTGCTGATCCATCCGGATCAAAGCGAGCAAGTGCCGGCCATGCTCGAGCGTTACAAGGGCGTGATCACGGCCGCTGGTGGTCAGATCCACCGCGAAGAAGATTGGGGCCGTCGCCAACTGGCCTATCAAATCAACAAGCTGAGCAAAGCGCATTACGTTTGCATCAACTTTGAGACGACCAAAGAAGTCGTGGCTGAGTTGGAGCACGCTTTCCGCTTCAACGATGCCGTTTTGCGCCACATCACGGTTCAAAAGAAGAAAGCCGAAACTGCGCCTTCTTCCATGATGAAGTCAGTAGAGCGCGAAGAGGCTCGCAAAGCCCAACAGCAGGAGACCGCATAAATTTTGACCTCCCGCGTGACGGAACAATCGACCAATTGGTTGCAGCTGTCAGCTGCAGTGGTTGAGAAAAACCCATTGCGTTACACCCCATCCGGGCTGGCCGCTTTGGATTTTTGGTTGGAACAGCACCTCAGCATCAGTGATGCAGGGCGTCCCAGGCAAAACCAGCTTAGGCTCAAGGCGGTGGCATTTGATCAAATGGCGGAAGCGATTGATCGTTTGCCTCTCGGTGAAATGCAAAGTTTTTCAGGGTTTCTGTCCAACGCGAGGTATGGCAAAAGCGTGGTTTTTCACATTCAGAATTTGATTTAAATAGTTAGGAAAGTCATCATGGCTGCACCCAAACGATTCAACAAAGACAAGCGCCCCAAGCGCAACACCCAATCGCTGCTGTTCAAGCGCAAGCGTTTCTGCCGCTTCACCGTGGCTGGGGTGGAAGAGATTGATTACAAAGACATCGACACCTTGCGTGATTTCATCGCTGAAAACGGCAAAATCATCCCTGCTCGCCTGACCGGGACCCGCGCCATCTATCAGCGTCAGTTGACCACAGCGATCAAGCGTGCTCGTTTCCTGGCACTGCTGCCGTTCTCGGACCAGCACCGCGTTTAAGGAGACCTCATCATGCAAATTATTCTTTTGGAAAAAGTCGCCAATGTCGGCGCATTGGGTGACGTGGTCAAAGTCAAAGATGGCTACGCGCGCAACTTTTTGATCCCATCTGGCAAGGCGCGCCGCGCCACTCAAACCGCTTTGGCAGAGTTCGAGGCACGCCGTGCAGAGTTGGAAAAGCTCGCTGCTGAAAAGCTGGCGGCGGCCCAAGCCTTGGCGGCCAAGATGGACGGTGTGGTTGTGAGCATCACCCAAAAGGCTGGCGTAGACGGTCGTCTTTTCGGTTCTGTGACCAACCACGACGTGGCAGAGGCGATGCAAGCACTGTCTCTGGATGTAGCCAAAGCCCAAGTGCGGATGCCTAACGGCCCTCTGAAGGCTGCCGGTGAGTACACGGTCAACGTGCATTTGCACACAGACGTTGAAGTCGAAGTGTCAATCCACGTGATTGGTGACGCAGCCTGATTCAAACCAGTGCTGCTGAAAACCGCCTCCGGGCGGTTTTTTTTTGTCCTTGCGTGGCGATTCAGCCATACAGGGTTTTCCTCTGAAAATACACGGGATATCCCGCGATTGTTCACAGAGTTATCCACCGACAAAGTTGGGCGTTCGCTTTAGGATATCGGGCTTATCCAAAGCAAAAGAAAGTTAGATTGGCATGGAGTCATCATTGGCAGATGAAATGGGCTACGGTTCATCCGACCCGGAATTGGCGAGCTTGCGCGTCCCGCCGCACTCCGCCGAAGCGGAGTCCAGCGTGTTGGGTGGGTTGCTATTGGATAACGGTGCTTGGGATCGTGTGGGGGATTTGCTCAATGACAGCGACTTCTATCGATATGAGCACCGCTTGATTTTCGAAGCCATTTCAGCGCTGGTGAATCAATCCAAGCCAGCCGATGTGGTCACCGTGTATGAGCAGTTGCAAAACGCTGGCAAGGGCGGGGAGGTCGGAGGGCTTTCTTACTTGAACGCCCTTGCCCAGTACGTTCCGAGTGCAGCGAACATTCGACGCTATGCGGAAATCGTTCGGGAAAGAGCGGTTTTGCGCAAGCTGATTGCAGCCAGTGATGAGATTGCGACCACAGCCTTCAATCCCCAGGGACGCAATGTGGCCGAGGTCTTGGACATGGCTGAGCAGCGCGTGTTTCAAATCGGAGAAGAAAGCTCTCGGATGAAACAAGGCTTCCAGAGCATGAATGCTCTGGTGGTTGATTTATTGGATCGCGTCCAAGAAATGGCGGATAACCCGAACGACATCACCGGGGTGCCTACTGGGTTCATTGACATGGATCGGATGACGTCTGGTTTGCAGGCCGGAGACTTGGTGGTGTTGGCTGCCCGCCCGAGTATGGGTAAAACGGCTTTTGCCATCAATATTGCGGAACACGTCGCTCTGAATGAGGGCTTGCCCGTCGCGGTGTTTTCGATGGAGATGTCCGCCAGCCAATTGGCTGTGCGTATCGTCGGCTCAATCGGACGCATCCACCAAGGGCGATTGCGAACCGGTAAGTTGAATGATGATGAATGGCCACGCTTAACCGAGGCCATTGAACGCTTGGGCGCTGTGTCGCTACACATCGATGAGACACCCGGCTTGACGCCGAGTGAGTTGCGCGCCAACGCGAGGCGCTTGGCTCGCCAGTGCGGCAAGCTGGGTTTGATCGTGGTGGACTACTTGCAGCTGATGAGTGGCAGTAAAAGCGATGGTGAAAACCGAGCCACAGAGCTCGGCGAAATTTCGCGTGGACTCAAAATGTTGGCAAAAGAGTTGCAGTGTCCAGTGATTGCGTTGTCTCAGTTGAACCGTTCTGTGGAACAACGCACGGACAAACGCCCGATGATGAGCGATTTGCGCGAATCAGGCGCCATTGAGCAGGACGCGGACATCATCATGTTCATTTACCGAGATGAGTACTACACCAAAGAGCAGTGCAAAGAGCCCGGTGTGGCGGAAATCATCATTGGTAAGCAGCGAAACGGACCAACCGGCACGGTCAAGTTGGCGTTCTTGAACCACATGACCCGGTTTGAAAGTTTGGCCAGCGGTGATGAGTTCTATTGAGCGTCCATCACACTGGCTCGCGCTGATCGTTTGACTGCGGCCTCGCAAACCACAGATAGCTAACGCATTGTGCAAGCCACAGGGCGCTGAGGGCGCCGTGCATCGAGGCTGACCGGTTCCATCCCACCGATTCCAAAAGCTCAATCCCTGCGCCTAACCCCCATTGCAAGCCAAATGCGCCGGCAAACACCGCCAGGTTGAGGGCGGTATTCACGCGTCCTGCCCAGTGCACTTCGAAAGAGCGCGAAAGCAGTGAGTAGGCGATGTTGGTCAGACTGAAAGAAAAACCAAACATCGGCCACGCGAGCTCAGGCGGGAGGGTGTCCGTGATGATGCCGATCTCCGCAATCAGCCCCAGTGCAATACCCCGGCGCAGTAAGACGGCTGCAGTCCAACCTCTCTGATGCAACCAGCTCGAGAGCGTGGCCACCATCAAAAAACCGCCAAGCATGGTGATGCCAACGATGAACGCAATGTTCGCAGCTTGGTCTCGACTCAAGTCATTGACGTGCATCAGCCATGGGATCATCCACAAGCCCTGCAATGCCATGGCGCCCCCGGCCACCAAAGCGCCTTGAGGCGCGTATCGCCAGAACTGTGGGTGGCGATAAATCGCCTTCAGGATGCGCCATTGTTCTTGCCAAGGAGGTGGCTTGGACGTGGGGCCATCCGGTGTACGCCAAATCGCAGCGGCGGCCAGCAACAGTGCCAAAGCAATGACGCCAAACAGGCCGCGCCAGCCGAGCAACGGCAACGCCCAAGCCACAGGCGCGCTCACTGATAGAACCCCAATGCCGCCGGCAACCATGATGGACGCATTCAGTGCTGGCAGGCGTTCCGGCGGAAACCATTGTGAAAAGGCCTTGAAACTCGCCATCAGACAAGCGGATACGCCCAAGCCAATCAGCGCGCGCCCGAGGACCAGGGTTTCCATGCTTTGCGCCAGCCCAAACACGGCACAACCGACTGCGGCAATGGTCAGCAGAGCGACTTCAACACGGCGCGGACCGAAACGGTCCAACCACACGCCTAGCGGCAGTTGAATGGCACCAAACGCCAAAAAATAAGCCGATGTCAACAGGCCCAAGTGACTTTGGGATAGCCCAAATGCTTGCGACAACTCGGGTGAAATCACCGCGTTGACGTTGCGAAGGGCGTAGGACAGGTAGTAGCCCGCCGCGTAAGCTGGCACCAATCTCCACCACAAGCTGTGGGCGGGCATACAGAGCCAGTGTTACAACACGTCGCTGGCGAAGTCGGCCAAGCGCGAGCGCTCGCCTCTGGCCAGTGCGATGTGCCCACCGTGTGGCCACCCTTTGAAGCGGTCCACCACAAACGTCAAACCCGATGCCCCTTCGGTGAGGTAGGGCGTATCGATTTGGGCCAAATTGCCCATCACGACCAACTTGGTGCCTGGGCCAGCTCGAGTGATCAGGGTTTTGAGTTGTTTAGGCGTCAAATTTTGCGCTTCATCAATGATGACGAAGCGGTTCAAAAATGTGCGTCCACGCATGAAATTCAGGCTTTTGATTTTGATGCGTGATCGAATCAGTTCATTGGTCGCGGCGCGACCCCATTCACCTGCCCCAGTGGCATCGCCTTTGGCCAAGAACTCTAGGTTGTCGTCCACCGCCCCCATCCAAGGGCCCATTTTTTCCTCTTCTGTACCAGGCAAAAATCCGATGTCTTCCCCTACCGAGACGGTGGCGCGAGTCATGATGATCTCGGTGTAACGGCGAGTGTCTAGCACCTGCGAGAGACCGCTCGCGAGGGCGAGCAGTGTCTTACCTGTGCCGGCCTGGCCCGTGAGGCTCACAAAATCAACCTCAGGATCCATGAGCAAGTTCAAGGCGAAATTTTGCTCTCGGTTGCGACTGGTGATCCCCCAGACTGCATTTTTAGCGTGCCCATGATCGGTGAGCGTTTTCAAGACGGCGCTGCGGTCTCGAATTTCAGTCACCCGCGCGTAGAGTGAGGGCTCCTGGGGCGCCTCAAAATACACGAACTGGTTGAGTAAAAATTGATCAACGATGGAGCCGTGCACTCGATAGAACGTGAAAGCGCCTTGCTGCCAGCTTTCGACTTTTTTGCTCTGCTTCGACCAGAAATCCGCGGGCAGAGCGAGTGAGCCTGAGTAAAGCAACTCATCGTCGTCGAGCGCTTTATCGTTTTCGTAGTCTTCCGCGAGAAATCCCAAAGCCTTCGCTTTGATGCGCATATTGATGTCCTTGGACACCAAAATCACCTCTCTATCAGGGTGAACTTTGCGCAACCCTTGGACGACCGCCAAGATTTGATTGTCGGCTTTGCCCGCTGGAAGGTTGTGCAAAGTCTCGTTGTCAAAAGACTGAGTCTGAAAATAAAGCGTTCCCGATGCCTCAACATGATTGGCGGCGTTCAAAGGCACGCCTTTGGCCATATCCACATCGCCGGCCAAGAGCAAGTCAAGATTTCGGCTGGTTTGGCGTCCGTTGCGCGCGACTTCGGACATGCCTTTTTTGTGACCGTCCAACTCTTCGAGCACCACCATCGGTAAATAGATGTCGTGTTCCTCAAACCTAAATAGGCTCATGGGGTCGTGCAACAAGACATTGGTATCGAGGACAAACAGCCGGGTGGGTTGTCCCGATTTGCGTTTGGCTTTGGTCAGTCGGGTGGCGCTGGGTGTGCGGTTGCCACGGGTCTGATGCGGCGCGATGGTGGTGGCCACCGCAGCGGCTGAAACAGGCGGCTGAACCCCCTTGGCGGGCGGCGAGGCAATTGGCGCTGGCGCAGCGGCTCTGGGCGCTTGGCTGGATACGGGCGCTTCTCGGTACTCAATCGGCGAGCTAGACACTGGCTTTTTCTTAGCGATAGGGGATGCTTTGGGCGCGTTTTCGATATCGCTTGCGCTCAGGCGTGAGGCTTTTTTCGAGGGTGCGGGAGGCAGTGGCATTCAGAATCTCAAGGAGTCAATGAAAACAAAAAAGCCGCCAGTGAGCCTGGCGGCTTTTGTGGGTTTGCGTCTGGATCGGTCCAACGGCTCATGAAAGCATTATGCACACTCCAGATGTGAATAGGGAGACGAAGGGGCCTCCCCTGCATTACGCAGCAGCGGGCAGCTTTTTGCGGAATGCCTTGACGGCTTTCAGCACTTCATCCACGTGACCGGCCACTTTGATGCCGCGCCATTCTTGGGCCAAGGTGCCATCTGGACCAATCAAGAAGGTGCTGCGCTCGATTCCTTTGACCTTCTTGCCGTACATGATCTTGTTTTTGACCACACCGAACATATGGCACATTTTTTCTTCGGTGTCAGCAATCAGCTCGAAGGGCAGCTCGAGCTTTTCCTTGAAGCTGTCGTGAGACTTAAGGTTATCTCGGGAGACGCCGAAAACAACCGCGCCGGCCTTGACGAAATCCGCATACTTATCACGGAACTGCATGGCTTCGGTGGTGCAGCCAGGCGTGTTGTCTTTGGGATAAAAGTAGAGCACAACGGTTTGGCCGAGCAACGCTTCGTTGTTAATCAGCGCACCGCCGGTGGCTTGGGCTTCAAATTCGGGAATGGTTTTACTGACGACGACTGCCATGGGGATTGAATCCTGACCTTGTTTCGGGTTTGGGTTTCTCTCTGGCCACAGGGTGGCTTGGTCTTCGTGTTGCCTTGGGTGAAAAGACAACTGACGCGAGGCGAAACCAGCATTTTAACCCAAGCTGTATGACCCAACCAGAGGGGCGTTTTCCGTGGGCGCCACGTTCAATTTCCAGAGTGGTGTCAATGCTCTTGAATCAAAGCCAGGAGCACTTTGCGACCCTCTGAAATCAGCACGTTGTATGTCCGACAGGCCGCTGCGCTGGACATGGTCTCAAGTCCTATACCGCGGTCGATCAGAGGGTGAAACACCTCTGGGCGCACAAAACGGTGCTTCTGTCCCGTGCCGAGTACCACCAGTTCAAGGTCATTGGAGGCGAGCGCGCCAAACACTTCGGCGTCCAGTTCTTCAAATGTGCGGGGCGCCCAAGCTGTGACTTGCCCTTCGTGCGATAGCAGCAAACTGTCCTCATGCCGCTGACCCGCGATCTGCACCCAGCCTTCGCCAGAGGCTTCAATGCTGTTGTTTAACGGGGTTTCTGCATGGAATTTCAAGGCTTGTCCCAGAATTAGAGGGGTAAATTGTGGTGAAATTATAGGTTTCCCTATATGTGGAACCACCTTCTATGAGTGCAAACCCTATTCGCAAGTCGAGCAAGCTCGACAACGTCTGTTACGACATCCGTGGCCCGGTGTTGG
>JBEAPX010000011.1:0-3032 GCA_041164205.1 Pseudomonadota bacterium | reverse complement strand
ACTTTGGCTGCGCTGGTGGCCAATTTGATCGAAGCTGACGTGTTGATCATTCTGACCGATCAAGTCGGGATGTACACCGCTGACCCTCGAGCCAACCCAGGCGCAGAGTTCGTGAGCCTCGCCAACGCGGGAGACCCAGCACTAGAGGCCATGGCGGGTGGTGCGGGCTCTGGCATTGGCAAAGGCGGGATGATTACCAAAGTCCTGGCGGCGAAACGGGCGGCTTCGTCCGGTGCGAGTACGGTGATCGCATCAGGCCGGGAACCCAACGTGTTGGTGCGGCTGGCCTCTGGAGAAGCGGTCGGGACTTGTCTGCTCGCGCAGACCCCCAAATCTCAGGCTCGCAAACGCTGGATGGCCGACCACTTGCAACTGCGTGGCGCTGTGCGCATTGACGATGGCGCGGTCTCCAAGGTGGTCAAGGAAGGCAAAAGCCTGTTGCCCATTGGTATGGTGAGCGTGATTGGTGACTTTACCCGCGGTGACGTGGTTGCAATTCAAGACTTAAATGGCCGCGAAGTGGCCCGAGGCCTCGCCAATTACGACAGCGCAGAAGCCCGTTTGATTTGCAAAAAATCGAGCGCCCAATTGGGCGACGTCTTGGGCTTTGTCTCTGAGCAAGAGATGGTTCACCGCACCAACTTGTTGGTGACCGCACCAGACCATTGAGCACCCCGAGAGGTGCTTGCTTCATGACTTAGGCGTGATGTCCCGGGTCGGGGTCAAACGTCGCGCCGGGTGGGAGCTCAATGTGGTGCTGCGGCACCAATTTGCTGCGCACCGTGCCTTCGGATTTTGCGCGCTGATTGCCCCGCATATAACGGTTTTTTTGGTCATGGCGCGGCAAGTGCTTGGACAGCTCAGTCAGCGCCATTTCATACACACCGCGTTTGAATTCAATGACGACTTCAAGGGGCACCCAATAGTCATTCCATCGCCAAGCGTCAAATTCAGGGTGGTCCGTTGCGCGCAAGTTCAGGTCCCAATCGTGTCCGATCAGACGCAACAGATACCAAATTTGCTTTTGCCCTTTGTAGTGGCCTCTGGACTCGCGGCGCACAAACCGGTCGGGTACCTCATAGCGCAGCCAATCGCGGGTGCGAGCCACAATATGAACGTGTTCGGGCCGAAGCCCCACTTCTTCGTGAAGCTCTCTGTACATCGCCTGCTCAGGAGACTCGCCTCGGTCAATGCCCCCTTGCGGGAATTGCCAAGAGTTTGAACGGATGCGTCGCCCCCAGAAAACCTGATTTTTATGGTTTAGCAGGATGATGCCGACGTTGGGCCTAAAGCCCTCTCTGTCAAGCATAATCAACCTCAAAATTTTTTTACTGCGGACCATTATGCCTTGCGCTCAGGCCCGCGCCAACAGATTCTTAAAGAAGATATGAAAGCCAGTCAATTTTTAATTTCAACGCTCAAAGAAGCCCCTGCAGATGCCGAAGTGGTCAGCCATCAGTTGATGATGCGGGCGGGGATGATCAAGCGCTTAGGGGCTGGTATTTACACGCTGATGCCAATGGGTTTGCGTGTCGTTCAAAAAGTAGCCAATATCGTCCGCGAAGAGATGAACCGAGCCGGCGCTATCGAGCTGGCGATGCCCGTCATTCAGCCTGCTGAGTTGTGGCAAGAGACCGGTCGATTTGAAAAAATGGGTCCTGAGTTGTTGCGTATTCAGGATCGGCACGGGCGCGATTTCGTGGTCCAACCCACCAGTGAAGAGGTGATCACGGATACCGCCCGTCAGGAACTGCGATCGTACAAGCAGTTGCCCAAGAATTTTTATCAAATCCAAACCAAATTTCGAGACGAACGTCGGCCAAGGTTTGGCTTGATGCGTGGGCGTGAGTTTGTCATGAAAGATGCGTACAGCTTCGACAAAGATCCGGCTGCAGCCCAAGCGAGTTACCAAAATATGGCGCAAGCCTACCGAGCGATTTTCGACCGGTTTGGATTGGTTTATCGCGCGGTGGCAGCCGATAGCGGGGCCATTGGTGGCGACTTGAGCGAAGAGTTTCAGGTGATCGCTGCGACTGGAGAAGACGCGATTGTGTACTGCCCAAACAGTGACTATGCGGCGAATATGGAAAAGGCCGAGGCCGCGCCTCCGGCGCAACCTCGGGCACCGGCGACGATGCCCTTGGCCAAGACGCCTACCCCAGGCAAGAGCACCTGCGAAGAGGTGGCTGCATTACTGGCGGTGCCATTGCACACCACGGTGAAGTCCTTGGTGTTGGCCACCGACGAATTGGACGAGGCAGGTGAGATCAAGGCCACCCAGGTTTGGTTGCTGTTGTTGCGTGGTGATCACGACATGAACGAGGTCAAAGTCAACAAATTGGCGGGCATGGAAGGCGGTTTCCGTTTTGCCACGGTACCAGAAATCGAGGCTCATTTTGGCGCGAAACCCGGTTATCTGGGGCCTTTGAATATGCAACAGCCGGTGCGCGTTGTGGCAGACCGAGAAGTCGCTGTGATGAGCGATTGGATTTGCGGTGCCAATGACGAAGGCTTCCACATGACAGGGGTCAATTGGGGTCGTGATTTGCCAGAGCCCGATGCGGTGGCGGATATCCGCAATGTGGTGGAGGGTGACCCCTCACCGGATGGCCGAGGGGTGTTGGCGATTGAGCGTGGCATCGAAGTGGGTCATATTTTTTACCTTGGCACCAAATACTCCAAGAGTATGAACGCGACCTTCCTGGATGTGGACGGCAAGCCCAAGCTGTTTGAGATGGGGTGCTATGGCATTGGGGTGACTCGTATCCCAGCAGCTGCCATTGAGCAAAGCCACGATGCCAAGGGCATCATTTGGCCAGACGCCATTGCGCCTTTCACCGTGGTGGTTTGTCCCATTGGCATGGATCGCAGCGATGCGGTGCGTGAACACGCGGAGTCGCTGTACACGCAACTGAAAGACGCGGGCGTGGATGTGATGTTGGATGATCGCGGCGAGCGACCTGGCGCCATGTTCGCGGATTGGGAGTTGATCGGGGTCCCCCATCGCATCACCATCGGTGACAAGGCGTTGA
>JBEAPX010000010.1:0-4100 GCA_041164205.1 Pseudomonadota bacterium | reverse complement strand
TTGTGGTGGCAAAAAGTCAGCTGGCAAGTCACCGCCAAACAACGCCGCTACCTCGTGGTGATCGGTGGACTGATTGCGGTGCAAAGCATCTTTTTGTACTCGGCCGTGGCGCGCTTACCCGTGGCGCTGGCCTTGCTGGTGTTCAACACCTACCCCATCTCGACAGCCCTGTGGGCCCGCTTGATTTACAAACACCAAACCCCCAAGCCAGTTCTGATCGCCATGCCACTGTTGTTGCTGGGGCTGGCGTTGGCGCTAGACGTCGCCAGTGCCACCAGCGACCTGAGCGCTCAAGCCCATTGGCAGGCCATCGGCTCTGGCGTGGCCTTTGGGCTCGGCGCCTCGCTCACCTTTGGGCTGGCCTTGGTCTTGACACAGCACGAAACGCAAGGGCTTGACGGCCGACTGCGCACCTTCACCACCATGGCGCAGGTCGGCATCTTGGCGGGCCTATTCACCCTCAGCACTGGCGGCTTTCACCTGCCCACCATGGCCTCAGGCTGGTGGGGCTTGTTTGGCCTGACCGCCCTGTACGGCACGGCCTTCACCATCATGTTCACCATCTTGCCCAAACTTGGCGTGGTGGGTAACTCAGCCATCATGAACGTCGAGCCCGTGTTTGCGCTGGTATTGGCTTGGCTGCTGTTGGGTCAAAGCGTGAATAGCATCCAGCTGATGGGTGCCCTGGTGGTGGTCAGCACGGTGATTTGGCTGGGCACACGCAAAAAATAGCCCGCACCACCGCCCTTTGATGGGCATAAAAAAACCGCCTGTCTTCACAGGCGGTTGGTCATTGGCGCGTGGCCCCACGGCGGCGCCAAACGCTCAGTCTTGGACCACGCAGTCGGCAAAGTAGGTCTTGCTGCCATCGTCGGCCTCGACCTCGACCAAGCCATGGATATCGGTTTCGAAACCCGGGCAACGCGCATTGAACTCGCGACTGAACTTCAGGTAGTCCACGATGCGCTTGTCAAAGACCTCGCCAGGAATCAGCACCGGAATACCCGGCGGGTATGGCGTGATCAAGCTGGTCGCCACGCGGCCCTCGAGGTCGTCGATCGCCACGCGCTCGGTGCGCCGCTGGGCAATGCACGCAAACGCATCGGTCGGCCGCATGGCCGGCGTCAGGTCGGTCAGGTACATCTCAGTCGTGAGGCGAGCGATGTCGTGCTTGGCGTACGTCTCGTGCACAAACTGGCACAGATCGCGCAAACCCATGCGCTCGTAGCGGCGGTGCTTTTGACAAAACTCGGGCATCACGCGCCACAAGGGGTTGTTGCGGTCGTAGTCGTCTTTGAACTGCTGCAACGCGGTCAGCAGCGTGTTCCAACGGCCCTTGGTGATGCCAATGGTGAACATGATGAAGAACGAGTACAAACCCGTCTTTTCCACCACCACGCCATGCTCGGCCAAAAACTTGGTGACGATCGACGCAGGGATACCGGTGTCTGCAAAGGTGCCGTCCAAATCCAAGCCCGGCGTCACCACCGTGGCCTTGATTGGGTCGAGCATATTGAAGCCCTTGGCCAGCTTGCCAAAGCCGTGCCAGTTGTGCGCCTTGTCGCTGCCGAGCATCCAGTCCTCTGGGCTGCCCAGACCCTCATCCACCATATCGGACGGGCCCCAAACCTTGAACCACCAGTCTTGCGGCCCAAAATCAGCCTCCACCTTGCGCATCGCGCGGCGGAAATCCATGCACTCGAGAATGCTCTCTTCCACCAGCGCAGTGCCCCCTGGGGGCTCCATCATGGCGGCGGCCACGTCACAGCTGGCGATGATCGCGTACTGCGGAGAGGTCGAGGTGTGCATCAGGTACGACTCATTGAACAAATGCTTGTCCAACTGCACCGTCTGCGAGTCTTGCACCAACACGTGGCTGGCCTGGCTGATGCCTGCCAGCAGCTTGTGGATGGACTGCGTGGCGTAAACCACCGACTCTTTGGGGCGCGCGCGGTGCTTGCCCATCGCGTGGAAACTGCCGTAAAACGGGTGGAACGCGGCGTGGGGCAACCACGCCTCATCAAAGTGGATGTTGGCCACATAACCATCGAGCGTTTCCTTGATGGTCTGCGTGTTGTAGAGCACCCCGTCGTAGGTGGACTGCGTGAGCGTCAAGGTGCGCGGCAGCACCGCATCGGCGTCGACGTCTTTAAGCAAAGGGTTGGCCCGAATCTTGGCGCGAATGGCGTCGGGCTCGAACTCGCTTTGGTCAATCGGCCCAATGATGCCGTAGTGATTGCGCGTGGGCTTTAAAAACACGGGGATCGCCCCGGTCATGATGATGGCGTGCAGCACCGATTTGTGACAGTTGCGGTCAACCACCACCACATCGCCAGCCGCCACGGTGTGGTGCCACACCATCTTGTTGCTGGTGCTGGTGCCGTTGGTCACAAAGAAGCAATGGTCGGCGTTGAAAATCCGCGCGGCATTGCGCTCGCTCTCGGCGATTGGGCCGGTGTGATCCAACAGCTGACCCAGCTCTTCCACCGCGTTGCAGACGTCGGCGCGCAACATATTTTCGCCAAAGAACTGGTGGAACATCTGCCCCACAGGGCTCTTCAAAAAAGCCACCCCGCCCGAATGCCCCGGACAGTGCCAAGAGTAAGAGCCATCCTCGGCGTAGTCCAACAGCGCTTTGAAAAACGGGGGCTGAATCCCCTCTAGGTAAGACTTGGCCTCGCGGATGATGTGGCGCGCCACAAACTCGGGCGTGTCCTCAAACATATGGATAAAGCCGTGCAGCTCGCGCAGCACATCGTTGGGCATATGGCGCGAGGTCTTGGTCTCGCCATAAACATAAATAGGTACCTCGGCGTTCTTCCAGCGCACCTCTTCGACAAACGCGCGCAGCCGCTCAATCGCAGGGTCCAGCTCGGGGCCACCGGTGACCTCTTCGTCATCGATCGACAAAATAAACGCACTGGCCCGGCTTTGCTGCTGGGCAAATTGGCTTAGGTCGCCATAGCTGGTGACGCCCAGCACCTCAAAACCATCGTCTTCAATCGCCTTGGCGAGCGCACGAATCCCCAAACCCGACGTGTTTTCAGAGCGAAAGTCCTCGTCGATGATGACAATAGGGAAGCGAAATTTCATAGCAGTTCCAAGGCAAAAAAGTGCAAACAGCGCGCAGTGTAATAACCCGCAAGCCTCACACCGTAGCATGACAGCACAATTTGACCAGTTTGTGGCGATGAGCACACAAACCGCCGCCCCTCACCACAGGGCGCCGGCACCCCGAAAACGCCGCTGGGCTACGCTACAATACGCGCTTTCGCGGAAAGGTGGATGAGCGGTTTAAGTCGCACGCCTGGAAAGCGTGTGTGGGTTCATAGCCCACCGCGGGTTCGAATCCCGCCCTTTCCGCCAGAACACAAGCAACAAAACGCCCCTTGAGGGCGTTTTTTGCTTTTGCCAGCAGGAACATACAAATGGCGCCGCTTGTCGCCAGGCGTCGCCCGCTTGAAGTCAACGCGCCGAAGCAGCGTTTGTCTTGGTGGCTCTGAGCCTGGACTTCAAAGGTCGGTGCGCAGGGCCCAGATCTCTGGGAAAAGCACCACGTCCAGCATCTTGCGCAGGTAGCTGATGCCGCCGGTCCCGCCCGTACCGCGCTTAAAGCCAATCACGCGCTCCACCGTGGTCAGGTGCCTGAAGCGCCACAGGCGAAAGGCATCCTCAAGGTCGGTCAGCTCCTCGCCCAGTTGATAAAGGTCCCAATGCGCTTGGGGATCACGGTACACGGTCAGCCAAGCCTGTTCGACCTGTGGGTCAGCCACATAAGGTTCACGCCAATCGCGCTGGGTGTGGCTTCGCGGCACGGCCAAGCCTCTGCGCTCCAGCAGGCGCAGGCTCTCGTCATACAGCGACGGCGCCTCATAAGCGGCCTGCACGATGGCGTGTAAATCTGGCCGATGCGCATGGGGGCGCAGCATGGCGGCGTTCTTGTTACCCAGCGAAAATTCAATGCAGCGGTACTGCCAGCTCTGAAAGCCACTCGACTGGGCCAAATAAGGCCGAATGGCACTGTACTCTGGCGGCGTCATGGTGGCCAGCACATCCCAGGCGTGCACCAACTGCTCCATGATTTTGCTGACGCGAGCCAG
>JBEAPX010000009.1:0-9432 GCA_041164205.1 Pseudomonadota bacterium | reverse complement strand
CTGCGGGCATGAAAAAACCGCTGCCTCCTTGCGAAGACAACGGTTCTTGTTTGGTGGCCTGGGACGGGATCGAACCATCGACACGCGGATTTTCAATCCGCTGCTCTACCAACTGAGCTACCGGGCCGGTAAGGGCAGGATTATAGCACCCAACGCGGGGGTTTTATGCGTTGCGTTTGTTGCGCAAAAAATCGATGCCAAGTTGCTTGAGCTTGCGGTAGAGGTGGGTGCGCTCTAGCCCGGTTTTTTCAGCGACTCGGGTCATAGAGCCGCCCTCTTTGGCCAGGTGAAACTCGAAATAGGCGCGTTCGAATTCGTCGCGGACCTCGCGCAGTGGCTTGTCCATATCGAACTGCTGACGCCCCCCTGCAGAGATCATGGGCTCGTTGACATTGGCTGGCTGGGGCGCTTCTTGCTCGTGCATGGGCGAAAGCAATGAGGCCTGAGGCTGCGCTTGAAGCAGGGGTTGCGTGACTGCGTTGACGGCTCCTTGCAAGCCACGGTTCAAACCGAGCTCGACAGCGGCCAGCAGCTTTTGCAGGGTGATGGGCTTTTCCAAGAAAGAGAAGGCGCCGATGCGGGTGGCTTCGACTGCGGTCTCGATCGTGGCGTGACCGCTCATCATGATGACGGGCATATTCAATAGGCCTGCAGCAGCCCACTCTTTAAGCAGAGAGACGCCGTCTGCGTCTGGCATCCAGATGTCTAGCAATACCAGGTCGGGGCGCCCGCGGGCGCGCGCGTCCCGAGCTTGCCCAGCATTTTCAGCCAGGATCACATGGTGGCCTTCGTCGTCAAGGATTTCGGACAGCAAGTCACGAATTCCCAACTCGTCGTCTACTACCAATATTGTTGCCATGCCTAGGTGTCTCTTCTCTCTTGAATGCCCATAACGGGGAATGATACCGATACTGCCGCTCCAATGATATGGCCAGCTTCGATTTGATTGCGCACACGCACCCTGGCGCCATGCTCATCCGCGATTTTTTTCACCATGACCAAGCCCAGCCCCGTGCCTTTGGCTTTGGTGGTGACGTAGGGCTCAAAAGCCCGACGCAAGACGTGGTCTGAAAACCCTGGCCCGCGGTCCAATACGGACAATCGCACGTGTGTGCGCGCCTCGTTGACTCGGGTCTGAATGGTCACAGGGTGAGATAGACCGGCCCCCACGGTGGCATCCTGCGCGTTTTGTACCAAATTGTGAATCACCTGCCTCAGCTGCTCTGCATCGGCCATGACGTTGGGCAGGCCGGCCTGCAAGCTCAATTCGACCGGGGTTGCCGTGCCCTCGTACAAAGCGAGTGTGTCTTGTATTTGCTGGTTGAGATTGACGGGCACGAGCTGTGCCTTGGGCAAGCGCGAGAAGTCTCTGAATTCGTTCACCATGCGCTGCATGGCGTCCACTTGCTGGACGATGGTTTTGACCGATTTCGTCACGAGCGCCTGGTCCACATCGCCTAGCTTGCCTTTGAGCTTGTGCTCTAGGCGTTCGGCAGAGAGTTGAATGGGCGTGAGCGGATTTTTGATTTCGTGGGCAAGGCGCCGCGCGACTTCGTGCCAGGCCTGTGCTCTTTGTGCCGAGATCATGTCGGTGATGTCGTCAAACACCAGCAGCGATGAACCGTCCGGAAGCACAGCCCCCCTTGCCATCAACACCAAATTGCCTGCCTGAGGGCCGTCCAATGGGCCGCTGCTCTCTGTCAGCTGCAACTCAAAGGTGTCTTGCCACTGGCCATCGTCTTCAATGCGCTCAAACAGGTCTCGCTCAAAATGGCTGGATACCTGAGCCATCCAGCCCGCCAATGGTCCCTGTGCGGGCCAAGCCCGTCCGACCCAGGTGCTCACCGGCTGCATCAAGATGCGATCGGCGCTTGGGTTGGCTTGTAGCAGGCGGTGTTGGGCATCGAACAACAAGACGCCTGCCGTCAAGTTGTCCAAAATTGTTTGCAAACTGGCCCTGGCGCTTTCGAGTTGGGCCATGCTTGACTCTGCGGTTCCTCGCGCTTCAGATAGCTGCTGAGTCATGTCAGCAAATGCACGGGTCAGGTCGCCCAACTCATCTTTATTGTGGGTAGCCAGCTTGGGGGTTAAGTCGCCTCTGGCGACGTCCCGCACGCCTGCAGCCAACAGCAACAGGGGCTGGACAATCTGCCCACCCAGTAACGCGGCGATGACCACGGCACCGAAAACCGTCAAAAACAAGGCCAGCGTCAAGGTGCCCACATACATACTGCGCAAGTTTTCTCTTGCTAGTGCGCGCACTTGGTATTCTCGATTGGTCTGTTGCACGCTCAATGCATCGACCACCAATTGCTTGGAGAGCGGCGCCTTGACTTGAACAAAAGCAGCCCCCGCGACAAGGTCTGTGCTGACGTTACTCAAGTGCCCCAGCACCAAAACCCTGGGCTCCTGACCGGCATCAGGCGCCAAATCGTCGACGCCCGTCACCCAAGATACAACCCCCAGTTGTTGCGCAGACTGGATGCGGCTTGCCTCTGGGCGCTCGGGTCGCAAGCTATAGCCGCTGGTCCCCACACTGGCCAGTGCCCTGCCATCCATCGACCAAACCACGATTTCCGAGGCGCCCAATTGCTCGCGCCAACGCTCGAGCTGCAGGGGCGACATCCACTGAAAGAGTGAGGTGTTTTGCTGAAGCAGTGTCTGCACGCGCTCTTTCATGTCACGGCTGATGAGATTGATGGCGCTGGCCCCTAAGTTCAATCCCGCGCGCAGCGCGCTTTCGACACGCACGTCAAACCAGGTTTCGATGGAGCGCGATACAAACTGCACCGAGACCCCATAAATCAGCGCCCCAGGAACGACCCCTAATAAGGCGAAGATGACGGCCAGCTTGACCAACAATCGGCTGCCAAATTTGCGCGCGCGCCAACGGCTCCACAATTTCACGAAGAGCCAAATGATCAATGCCAGCAGAGCTGTCGCGACGGTCCCATTGAGATACACCAGCACCTGAAAGTAGTCACCGTACTGGGCGAAGTCGGCCGTGACTTGTGTCAGCAAAAACAAGACCAGTACTGCCATGGCGGCCACCAAGGCCACCAACACCGCTGCGGCGATGGCTCGCACCCGGCGAACGGCGATGACGCTGCTGTGGTCTGTCATGGCGTCTTCACCGTGGCCCCACCAAGGGCATCGCGCACTGGCGCCACAATCGCGCGCAAATCGGATTGGGCGTAGGCTTCAAAGTCAGTGTCCGACTGTGTTGCAAGGTTGGGAATGGCGGTGCCGCTCATCGTGGGTCGCTTGACATACCAGCGCATCGACACCTCTGCTTGGTCCATTGCGCCCAGTTGCTGGACTTTGGCCAATGGCCAGTCCTTGACCTGCGTGATGGCTCGCCAAGCGTCATTGGGGTCATCGAACTGCTGCACCGTGGGCGCGTGGCGACTGGATACGCGCCACTGATTGGTGAGGGCCTGATAAGCAACGGTCCATTCGCGGCGGCGGGTCAGCACACTTTTGTCCGTCCAATACCAGCGGCTTTGCGTGATGCGGGCCTCGTGCACCATGGTCAAAGGCACGCCGTTGCGCAACACACTCTCAAGTTGCACAGGAAGCGGAAGCTTCACGTCTGCTTGCAACAGCACATCATCGCCGACTTGCTTGACCCCGACCTCGCTGGCGCCAGCATTCAAGGCCCCGCTCAGCAATGCAAGCGCCAGGCACAACCCCCGGCCCCAAGACACGCACGAGTGCTTAAGTTTTGTCAAAGACCGCATAGAAAAAACCATCGTGTGCCATGCGCACATTGTGACTCATTGGGTCAATGTCCGACAGATCCAAACGGCCCGGCAACCAGTGCCCTGGTGCATTTTGTCGCAAGGCGTCTGCGTGGCGAGTGGCAAACGCCTGCGCCTGTTGCTCACCTTCCTCCTTGAAGACAGAACAGGTGGCATAGACCAAGCGCCCCCCGGGTTTGAGCTGTGGCCACAACGCCTCCAGTAAAGCCATCTGTGTCACCCTCAAATCCTCGATGTCAGATGCCCGGCGCAACCAGGCAATGTCCGGGTGGCGTCGCACAATGCCCGAGGCCGAACAGGGTGCATCCAACAAAATGGCATCCCACGGTCCCTCTTGGGTCCATGCGCCTGGCTGCGCGGCGTCAGCAGCCACACAAACGGCAGACAAACCCAAGCGCTGGAGTGTCTGATTGATCCGCTCGCACCGCACCGGATCAATGTCCAAAGCCCACACGTTTGCCTCACCCAGCTCGAGCAAGTGAGCGGTCTTGCCACCAGGTGCGGCACACGCATCGAGAATGCGGGGGGTGCCTCTTGAGGTTGCCTCTAGCCCTTCCCAAACCAGCCGCGCAGCGACTTGTGCAGAGCCGTCTTGGACGGATACGCGCCCTGCCATAAAACCCGGCAGTTGCTCAACTGGCACAGCGTGGGTCAAGACCAGACCATTGGATGAGATGACTTGGCTGTCAATACCCGCCGACTGCAACTCCAATTGGTAGGCATCGGCGGATAGGTGTTGGGCGTTGACGCGCAATACCATCGGCGCTGCTGCTTGTTGCACACGCAGGATGTCTTGCCATTGATCCGGGTATTGCTGTTGCAACTTTTCAATCCACCATAGCGGGGTATTCCATTGCGCCACAAGGTCCGTCTCTAGCGCCTTGGATAAGCCCGGTGTGTCCCTTAATGCTTGGCGCAAGCACGCGTTGACCATGCCTTGGGCGTGCTTGAGCTTGACATCGCCTTGGCAGGCCTTGACCGCTTGGTTCACCACTGTGTGAGCGTCGTATGCCACGCCCTCCCTGGGGAAAATCAACAGCGCCAAGGCCACACAGATCGTGGCCTGGACCAGGGGCTTGGGTTTTTGGCGGGCCAGCTGGGTGACTGCGGCTTGCGTCCACCCCCAATGCCTCAATGCATGAAACAACAGCGCCTGCACGCCGGGGCGTTGCGCCAGTGGGGTCGCCGCCAAAGCCGTGTGCGTGGCATGGCCTTTGGCGACCTCGGCCAACGCCTTGGCGGTCAAAAGCAGCTGTTGATGAAGAGGCTGGTTTGAGGTCATGAGAAGTGCATGAACGAAAAAGCCCCTGACACCAGCTCGCCGGCATCAGGGGCATCGATCAATGAAGCGATCGTCTGCTCACGGATCACTCCGCAGCGTTCGACTCCTGCTCATCGTCAGTGGCTTCGGGCGTATCGAACACCACGGCTTCTGCGTCTGCAATGGCACGGCGCTCTTGCTCGTCCAATTGCTCTTTGACACGGCGAGCATCGTGGTATGCCATACCTGTACCTGCTGGGATCAAGCGACCCACAATGACGTTTTCTTTCAAACCACGCAGTTCGTCGCGCTTGCCCATGATGGCAGCCTCGGTCAACACGCGAGTGGTTTCTTGGAACGACGCCGCAGAGATGAAGCTGTCGGTCGACAACGACGCCTTGGTGATACCCAACAAAACGTTGCTGTAGGTTGCAGGGATTTTGCCCTCTGCGCGCAATGCATCGTTGGTGTTGAGGATCTCGCTGCGCTCGACTTGCTCGCCCGTGATGTAGCTGGAGTCGCCGGGGTTTTCCACGACGACACGGCGCAACATCTGGCGCACGATCACTTCGATGTGCTTGTCGTTGATCTTCACACCTTGCAGACGGTAGACGTCCTGGACTTCGTCCACGATGTAGCGAGCCAACTCTTCGATACCCAACAAGCGCAAGATATCTTGGGGATCGGCGGGGCCGTCCACAATGCTCTCGCCCTTGTTGACGACTTGGCCTTCGTGGACCAGCACGTTCTTCTCTTTGGGGATCAACTCTTCCCACACGTTGCCGTCTGGATCGGTGATCTGCAAGCGAATTTTGCCCTTGGTTTCTTTACCGAAGGAGACCGTGCCGGTCATCTCTGCCAGCACGCCCTTGTCCTTAGGTGTGCGTGCTTCGAACAGCTCGGCCACACGGGGCAAACCACCGGTGATGTCGCGGGTCTTTTGACCTTCGACAGGCACACGGGCCAGCACTTCGCCAGGGCCCACTTCCTGTCCATCACGCACTTGGATCAATGCGCCGACGGCAAAGCCAACGGCCACGGCGTGGTCAGAACCTGGGATCTTGACCTCGTCGCCTTGGCTGTCCAACAACTTCACCAGCGGACGCACCGACTTGGTAGAGCCACGGTGCTTCGGATCGATCACCACCAATGTAGACAAGCCAGTGACGTCGTCCACCTGCTTGGCCACAGTGAGGCCTTCTTCGATGTTCTCGAACTTCACTTGGCCAGCGAATTCCGTGATGATGGGGCGAGTCAATGGGTCCCAGTTGGCCAAAATCTTGCCAGCCTTCACCACTTCGTCTGCCTTCACCGTCAGGATGGCACCGTAAGGCACCTTGTGGCGCTCGCGCTCGCGACCATGCTCGTCCTGCAGGACGATTTCGCCAGAGCGAGAAATCACCACCAACTCACCCTTGGTGTTGGTCACGTGGCGCATCGTGGCATTGAAGCTGATCGTGCCGTTTGAGCGGGCTTCGACGCTAGAGGCCACCGCAGCACGTGACGCAGCACCACCGATGTGGAAGGTACGCATTGTCAGCTGGGTACCGGGTTCACCGATGGACTGTGCAGCGATCACACCAACAGCTTCGCCGGAGTTGATCAAGCCGCCGCGGCCCAAATCGCGACCGTAACACTTGGCACAGATACCAAAGCGTGTGTCACATCCCAGTGCGGTGCGGACCTTGACTTCGTTGATGCCTGCGGCTTCGATTTCGTCGACTTGGTCTTCTTCGAGCATTTCGCCAGCAGCCACGACCACCTTTTGGTTTTCGGGGTTGATGACGTCTTCTGCGGCCGTGCGGCCCAGAATGCGCTCGCGCAATGATTCGATGACCTCACCACCTTCGACGATCGCGCGCATGGCGGTGCCGTTGCTGGTGCCACAGTCTTCTTCGATGACGACCAAGTCTTGGGTCACATCCACCAAGCGGCGGGTCAGGTAACCTGAGTTGGCTGTCTTCAACGCCGTATCGGCCAGACCCTTACGGGCACCGTGGGTTGAGATGAAGTACTGCAACACGTTCAAACCCTCGCGGAAGTTTGCCGTGATTGGGGTTTCAATGATGGAGCCATCAGGCTTGGCCATCAAACCACGCATACCCGCCAACTGGCGGATCTGAGCGGCTGAACCACGCGCGCCGGAGTCGGCCATCATATAGATGGCATTGAATGACTCTTGCTCGACTTCTTTGCCGTTGCGGTCGGTTGTCAATTCCTTGGACAGCTGGTTCATCATGACCTTGGAGACTTCGTCACCGGCCTTGCCCCAAATATCCACGACCTTGTTGTAGCGCTCACCAGCGGTCACCAAACCTGAAGAGTATTGCTGCGCAATCTCTTTCACTTCGCTTTCGGCGCGCTCAATGATGTTTTGCTTCTCGGGCGGCACCAACATGTCGTCGATCGCGATCGAGATACCGGCACGCGTTGCCAAACGGAAACCGTTTTGCAACAGCTTATCGGCGAACACAACGGTTTCCTTCAGACCACAGCGGCGGAATGACGCGTTGATGAGCTTGGAAATTTCCTTCTTTTTCAACGCGCGATTCAAGACCTCAAAAGGCAAGCCTTTGGGCAGGATTTCTGACAGGATGGCACGGCCGACGGTGGTGTCGAACACCTGGGTGTTGGGCACGAATTCACCCGTCTCTTTGTCCTTGAGGTACTCGGTCAAACGGACAGAGATCTTGGCAGTCAATTCAACGTCGCCAGAATCCAAGGCGCGCAGCACTTCGCTGACGTCGGCGAAAATCATGCCTTCGCCTTTGCCGTTGATGCGCTCACGAGTGGCGAAGTACAGACCCAACACCACGTCTTGTGATGGCACGATGGAAGGTTCGCCACTGGCTGGGAACAACACGTTGTTGGACGCCAGCATCAGGGTGCGCGCTTCCATCTGTGCTTCCACAGACAAAGGCACGTGAACCGCCATTTGGTCACCGTCGAAGTCGGCGTTGAACGCGGCACAGACCAGTGGGTGCAATTGAATGGCTTTGCCTTCAATCAAGATGGGCTCGAAGGCTTGAATACCCAAGCGGTGCAGCGTTGGCGCACGGTTCAATAGGACGGGGTGCTCTTTGATCACCTCTTCCAAAATGTCCCATACCACTGGCGTACCGGCTTCGACTTCTTTCTTTGCGGCCTTGATCGTGGTCGCAATGCCCATGGCTTCCAAGCGGCTGAAAATAAACGGCTTGAACAGCTCCAATGCCATCAGCTTGGGCAGACCGCACTGATGCAACTTGAGGGTTGGGCCCACGGTGATCACTGAACGACCAGAGTAGTCAACGCGCTTACCGAGCAAGTTCTGACGGAAACGACCGCTCTTGCCCTTGATCATGTCGGCCAACGACTTGAGTGCACGCTTGTTGGCGCCGGTCATGGCTTTGCCACGGCGACCGTTGTCCAGCAGGCTATCCACGGATTCTTGCAACATCCGCTTTTCGTTGCGCGAAATGATTTCTGGCGCACGCAACTCCAGCAAACGCTTCAAGCGGCTGTTGCGGTTGATCACGCGGCGATACAAGTCATTCAAGTCTGAGGTCGCGAAGCGGCCACCATCCAATGGCACCAAGGGACGCAAGTCCGGCGGCAACACGGGCAACACTTCCATGATCATCCAACCAGGCTTGATGCCAGAGCGCTTGAACGCCTCCAACACTTTCAAGCGCTTGGTGTTCTTTTTGACCTTGAGCTCGGAGCCAGTCAAGTCGTTGCGCAGTCGCTCGATTTCGCTGTCGAGATCGATGCTCTCTAACAAATCCTTGATGCCTTCAGCGCCCATCTTGGCAGTGAACTCATCGCCGTGCTCGTCGAGTTTGGCTTCGTAGTCATCTTCAGACAGCAGGCTGAATTTTTTGAGCGGTGTCATGCCGGGGTCGGTCACCACATATGCTTCAAAGTACAGCACACGCTCAATGTCACGCAGCGTCATATCCAACACCAGGCCCAAGCGCGATGGCAAGGACTTGAGGAACCAGATGTGCGCACAAGGTGCCGCCAAGTCGATGTGGCCCATGCGCTCACGGCGCACTTTGGTTTGGGTCACTTCGACGCCGCATTTTTCGCAGATCACGCCACGGTGCTTGAGGCGCTTGTATTTGCCGCACAAGCACTCGTAGTCTTTGATTGGGCCAAAAATCTTGGCGCAAAACAGACCGTCGCGCTCTGGCTTGAAGGTGCGGTAGTTGATCGTCTCTGGCTTTTTGACTTCGCCAAAAGACCAAGAACGGATTTTTTCAGGCGAAGCCAACCCAATTTTGATCGCATCAAAATGCTCATTGGGGGTGACTTGCTTGAACAGGTCGAGGAGTGATTTCATGATTTCATTCCTTTCGGCGAATTAAGAACGGTCGAGTTCGATGTCAAGGCCCAAAGAGCGAATCTCTTTGACCAACACGTTGAACG
>JBEAPX010000008.1:0-24469 GCA_041164205.1 Pseudomonadota bacterium | reverse complement strand
GCGGTCGAGGGAAAAGCCAACGACTGGCACCTCACGCACTGGACCAATATGCTCAACAGCGGCGCTGGACTTTTCATCATCGAGGCGACAGCGGTCACCAAAGACGGGCGCATCAGCCCCGGCTGCTTGGGGCTTTGGGACGATCAAACGGCCGACGCACTCGCTGAACATTTGCAGCGGGCGAGAGCCCAAGCGCCCTCTGTTCCGGTGTGTATTCAGCTGAGTCACGCGGGGCGCAAGGGCAGCAGCGCAGCGCCTTGGTTAGGTGGTGCTCAGTTGAGCCTCGCTGAAGGCGGCTGGGAAACGCTGGCGCCCTCAGCTGTGCCACACGCCGCGGGTGAAGTTGCCCCAGCAGAAATGACGACGGCTGACATCGAAAAGACGATCGAGGCGTTTGTCCAAGCGGCCAAGCGTGCTGAAAAGATGGGCATCGACGCTGTTGAGTTGCATGCTGCTCATGGATACTTGATGCACCAGTTTTTATCGCCGTTGTCAAACCACCGAACGGATGCATATGGCGGTGATTTCAAAGGGCGCACACGATTTGTCATCGAAGTCATGAAGCGGGTGAGGGCAGTGTTCAATGGGCCAGTTGGCTTCAGAGTATCCGCGACAGACTGGGTCGATGGAGGCTGGACACCCGATGACACCATTGCGCTCGCCAAGGATATGAGGGAGGCTGGTGCGGACTACGCTCACATCTCAACAGCAGGCGTGTCGCCCTTGCAGAAAATTCCTGCCGCGCCTGGTTTCCAGTTGCCCTTTGCTCAGCTGGTCAAGCGTGCCACTGGCATGACTACGATTGGTGTTGGACTCATCACCGAGGCACAGCAAGTGGAGGCTGCGTTGAATTAGGACCAATGTGACCTTGTCGCGGTGGCTCGCGCCCTGTTGTTTAACCCGCGCTGGCCATGGGAAGTTGCGGCCCAGTTGGGTGGGCGCGTATCGGCTAGTTCGCCGTATTTGCGGTCTCTGCCAGCCCGCGCTAAGGACATATTTGGGAACATCCGCATCGGTATGCGTTGAAGCGATGCACGCTCAGAGGCCTGCCTGAGTGCCGATACAAGATGAGCGATAATCTTGGCAGTGCCTCGATGGTGAAATTGGTAGACACAGCAGACTTAAAATCTGCCGCCTTTAAACGGGCGTACCGGTTCGATTCCGGTTCGAGGCACCATTGGCTCGCCGCCGCCACCCAAACTTGCCGAACATTTCGCATTGGAATCGCAAGGTTTGCGTCCCCACCTTCCGATTGGCCTGTGCCGCGTCGGTCGATGCCCTGAGGGACCGAACGCAATGCGAAGGGTTGGCAAGAGAACCTATTCCACTGCCTTTGTTGTTTTGACGCCCTTGTTGCGGTTCACCGCAGCGCCCGACCTGAGTGTTTGACGCAAGGGTGACTTGTATTTTTTCGTGATTTTTGTCACGTTATGGAAATAGAATGGAACTCATCGCTGCATGAGTTCCCAACTGTGTCCATTCTCCTTTTCGCCATCGCCTACTTTCTGGTGTACTTTTTTCAGGTACACGTGATGACCGATTTTGAGTTTCTACCCAGTGCGAGCCTTTTGTTTTTGCCGGCGGGGGTGAAATTGCTGGCGATGCTGTCTGGGCGCTGGCATGGATTACTTGGTCTTTACCTGGGCAAACTTTCGGTTGATTTTTTTCTGTTGGACGCTGCGTTCGCGTTCGAAATTTTGGTGACGCACCCCCTGATTTGGATTCTGCCGGCGTTCGTTGCCTTGCAGCTGGTCATGGGCTATTTCAAAGTCACTGATGACCTGTCCAACCTGAAGACCGTCCATCTCATCTTCATTGCCATGGTGACTTCGTTGACCAGTGCGTTGGCCATGCAAACCCATTTGGTGTTTGCTGATGAGGCGCATATATCTTGGGTCAAGGGGGTCTGGTCGATGGCCATGGGAGATGTGTCTGGCGTCGTGTGTACCTTGATGGTAATGATGATCTGGCGGCGCATGACTGCGCCAAAGCAAGCCGCGCATTAAAGCCTTTCCTGCGAGCCCCAAGCGGACAACCCTACGGTGTGGTCGTGCACGTGGGTTGAATTTGGTTTAATGAATGCCTGTGCCTGCTGTGTGGAGGATGACATATGCACCCCGGTATTCGCCGACGGATCGATACCCCGTTGGGCGCCATGACGCTTTGGGTGACCCCTGAGGGGCTGGCGGGCGCCTGGTTCCATGACCAAGCCCATGCGCCTGTGTGGGCATCTCTTGGACCCGAGGGTACGCACCCTTGGCTCGACTTAGCTGAGACGTGGCTGGCTGCTTACTTCAATGGTCGGTTGGGATCACACCAGCTACCGCCGCTTGATCTCTCCAGAGGGACGCCGTTTCAGCAAGCGGTCTGGCGCGCGCTTCAGGCCATACCCGAAGGCCGGACATCGACTTACAGCGCAGTGGCTGAAAGGTTGGGGCGCCCTCAATCCGCCCGAGCTGTGGGTGCTGCAATCGGGCGCAATCCACTGTCGGTTGTGATTCCTTGCCATCGCGTGTTGGGAGCCAAAGGTGCAATGACGGGTTACGCCGGTGGACTGTGGCGCAAAGAGGCTTTGTTGTCGCTTGAGTCAGGACAAGGCAGCGACTGAGGTGTCGCACAGGGCAACGGGGCGCGTGACGCCATGCCATGAAATCGCTGGTGTCACCACTCTTGAAACCACTACCGAGGAATAAGCAGATGAAGCCACTGACTGGCGTAAGTGTCGTTGAATTTGAGGGCATTGGACCGGGACCTTTGGGGGCTCGAATGTTGGCCGACATGGGCGCGGATGTCACCGTGATCGCCAGGCCCGGTCCAGGTGTGATCAATGAGCGATTGGGCAAAAGTGCCACTGAAAACCCGCTGCGTCGTGGGAAGAAAGTGGTGGAGCTGAATTTGAAAGATGCCCAAGATCAGGCACAAGCGAAGCGCATGGTTGACGCCGCCCAAGTGCTGATCGAAGGCAATCGGCCAGGCGTGATGGAACGCTTGGGTCTTGGCCCCCAGGTGTTTGCGAGTTCAAACCCTGGGCTAGTGTATGCACGCATGACCGGCTGGGGACAGACCGGACCCTTAGCCCACGCGGCGGGCCACGACGTCAACTACGTCGCGTTGAGCGGCGCGCTCTCACTGTCGGCTCGTCCGGGTGAGCGTCCGATCATTCCTCCTACCGTGCTCGGTGATGCGGGCGGTGCGTTGGCGATGGCGTTTGGCATTGTGAGTGCGTTGTGGCAGTCTCGGTTGACGGGTCAGGGATGTGTGGTCGATGCGGCCATCTTGGACACCATGGCGGCCCTGGGTGGTTTGGCTCAATGGGTCGCTGCGAGCGGTGGCTTGGGTGGGCCCCAGCCCAGTGCATTTCACGACTCACATTTCTATGACGTGTACACCTGCAGCGATGGTCGACACATCAGCTTGGGTGCGCTTGAGCCGCAGTTTTACGCCTTGTTGGTGGAGAAGTTGGGGTGGACAGATATCGATCCAGCCAAGCAATACGACAAGTCGACCTGGCCGGCGCTGAAGGCGCGGTTGCAAACCCAAATCGCCACCCAACCTCAATCCCATTGGTGCCAAGTCTTCGAGGGCACAGATGTCTGTTTTGCGCCAGTGCTCACCCTTTCCGAAGCCGCGCAGCATCCGCACAACCGAGCGCGTGGGCTGTTTATAGAGGATTCACTCGCTGGCATCCAAACACAGGCTGCACCGCGATTTTTACCGCTGAGTGGTGAGCCAGGTGCATAAGAGGCCGTGAGTACGTGGGCCTGTGACCGACCGGCTTTGGCGCATTTGTCACCCCATTCAGTGGGCGGTTTTCATGCCACGCTGGGGCGAGCTCAATGGGTCTGGCGGACAATGTGTCCCTATTTCAAATGATTTTGTTAGGTCAGTATGAAAGCAGTTAACCGAGTGTTTGATCCCCCTTCGGGGCATTGGGTGGGGGACGGGTTCCCTGTGCGCTCATTGTTCTCTTATCACCAGCACACGGATGCGATCAGTCCATTTCTGCTGTTGGATTTTGCGGGTCCTTACGCGTTTGAACCGGCTCGCCAGCCGCGCGGCGTTGGCGTGCACCCGCACCGGGGCATTGAAACAGTGACCATCGTGTACCAAGGCGAGGTGGCTCACCAGGACTCGAGCGGTGGTGGTGGCACGATTGGTCCGGGCGATGTGCAGTGGATGACTGCAGGCGGTGGTATCTTGCATCAGGAATTCCATTCGCCAGCTTTCACCCAAAGCGGTGGTGTTTTACAAATGGTGCAACTGTGGGTCAACTTGCCGGCATCGTCCAAGATGACTCCTGCCGGATACCAGTCGATTTTGGCCGAGCAAATCCCTCACATTGAGCTGCCCGACGCCGCTGGAACACTGCGCTTAATTGGTGGGCAGTATGGGCCACACAGGGGACCGGCTCGAACCTTCTCGGCCATGTGCGTGGCAGATGCCAAGCTGAATGCCGACAAGGCGGTGACGCTCTCTGTGCCCGCAGGATGGAATACGCAAGTCGTGGTGCTAGAGGGACAGGTGCGTGTGGCCGACCAGTCGGCAGGCCCGGCGCAGGTGATCAACTTTGAGCGTGACAATCAAGACATAGTCCTACACGCGGATACAGATGCGACTGTGTTGTTGTTGGCTGGCGAGCCCATCCGTGAGCCTGTGGTGGGCTATGGCCCATTTGTGATGAATACGCGCGAAGAGATCATGCAAGCCATGCGTGACTTCGAGTCTGGGAAGTTTGGTCACATGGACGCTTGATTGATGCGTCGCGTTGTTTTTTATACCGTGTGGCTGAGCGCCACCGTGTTGATGCTCGTGCCCGCAAACGAGGTGTCGAAGGCCTTTGAGTTTTGGGACAAAGCCCAGCACGCAATGGCGTTCTTTGTGTTGACGGGGCTGGCAATGGGGGCAGGCTGGATGCGGGCTCGCATCGATCGGGTTGCCGTAGCCATGCTGGTGTACGGCGCTGCGATTGAATGTGTGCAGGCGGTGTTGCCTTGGCGTTCTGGTGATGTACTGGATTGGCTCGCCGACGCGGTGGGGGTGGTCGGTCTGGTGATTGTGGTGCGTTACTTTCCCAAGCTGATTCAGGGGCCGAGGCGCGGGGGCTGAGCGAGCGGCTCAGGCCAGCCAGCCATCCCAAGTCAACTTGATCCCGGTCAACGCCATACCCACATAAGCGACGCGATAGAAGACGACGGGGTCAATTTTTCGAGCCATCCTGACACCGACCCATACGCCCAAAGGCGCAAGGGGAAGCAAGACCATGGCGGTGGCAAAGTTTTCCATGTTCAACAGACCCAGCATCCCATATGGAATCCACTTGCTGAGGTTCACCACCAAAAACAGATACGCCATGGTTGCGGTGTAGGTGACGGGGCTCAGGCGCATTGGCAACAGATAGGCATTCACCGGCGGGCCCCCTGCGTGCGCGACAAAGCTGGTGAACCCAGAGGTGGCGGTCAACAGGCCACCCAGCCAGGTCGGCATCGGTGGACGGTTCAGTTGGGTTCGCTGTCGAACTCTTTGCGCCAGAAATACAAGCGTCAATACGCCCACCAAACCTGCCACCGTTTTTGCGTCAAGCGCATGAAACGTCAAGGCTCCAACGAGCACCCCCAGCAAGGCTTTGGGAACCAAAAACTTCAAAAGCGCACGATCGAAGTCGCGGCGGTAAGCAACGATGCCCAAAATATCCATCACGAACAAAACAGGCATCAAGATCGCTGCGGCGACTGGGACGGTGGTGACCAGCGCCATCATGGGGACAGCCAAAGAGCCAAAGCCAGAGCCAAAGCCACTTTTACTGATGCCCAGCAACAGCACTGCGGGCACCGCAACGGTATAAAACCAAGGGTCAAGGATGGGGGCAAAAGCCATAGAAAGAAAGATGGGTTGAGTTGCGTTTGAGCCAGCCACATTGTCCGCGCAAACGGGACTGACTCGTTGCCTAGGCGTGCACCATTGGGGCGCTATTTGCCGAGGCCAACGAGTGCGCGGCGGGTTGGGGCGGACTGCAATTGCTTGAGCCACCACTTGAGCGCCTGTCCTGCGGTGGCTGTTCCCTCGCGCCATGCTGCCGAGAGTTTGGCGTTGCGTTGTGTTTGTGCCAAAGCGATGGCCACGAGTTCACCCCGCGCCAAGTGTTCCCTGGCCATTGGCATGGGCAAAAAACCACAGGCGATACCTGCGAGTTGGACTTTCAATTTGGTTGGCATGTCAGGCACCGTGAACACGGGCTGGCCGGGGACGACGCCCAAGACGCTGCCACTGCGTCGCGCGCTGGAGTCTGCCGCGGCGACTGCCAGGTGTCTGGCCCGATCAGCGTCCGAGACCTGCTGCCCCATCGCTGCCAGTTGTGCCAAAGGGTGGAATGGGGCCACAGCAAAGACAAAAGGCACCTGACCTAGTGGCATGGTCTGGATCCCTGCGAACTGGGCATTGTCACTGGAGACACCCAGCGCCAAATCGGCGTTACCCATGACCAAAGCCTCCAATGTGCCGTTCATCGTGCCGTGCTGCAATCTCAACTGCGTCGGTGCGTTGAGCGCGTAAAAGGCCTGACACAGCTCGAGCAGGACGCCTTGATCGATGAGTGCATCGGCAATGATCACCAACTCGGGCTCCCAACCTGTGGCGATGCGTTTGACCCTTCGCGCAATCGCATCCAGCTCATGCAAAACCGGTTGACCTGCCCTCAACAGCTCGACGCCAGCAGGCGTCAACACACTCCTTTTTGAACTGCGGTGTACCAGGAGTGCATCAAGGCCGTCTTCCAATTGACGAAGGCGATAGGTCAGGGCGCTGGGCACGAGGTTCAGTTCGCGAGCGGCGGCGGCCAAACTCCCCGTGCGTTCGATCACCGACAGCACCTTGAGCATTTCGGCAGTCATCAATTGGGTAGGGTTTTGCATTCAGGTCGGTAGCTAATTCAAATATTTTGAATATAACATCCGAACCTTTTCATCCAATTGGGCCGAGGTGGTTCCTACAATTCCTATCAGAGGTACACCATGTTTCATGTCAGAAAGTCTCAAGAGCGAGGGTTTGCTAACCACGGTTGGCTGAAGAGCTACCACTCTTTTTCCTTTGCCGATTATTACGATCCGGACCATATGGGCTGGGGAAATTTGCGAGTGATCAACGAAGACCGCATTGACCCTGGCCAAGGATTTGGCGCCCATCCCCATCGCGATATGGAAATCGTGAGCTATGTCATGACTGGCGCGCTCGCGCACAAAGACAGCATGGGCAATGGAACACGCATTGAGCCGGGCGACGTGCAGCGCATGACCGCGGGAACGGGCGTGGTCCACAGCGAGTTCAATGCGGCGGATGAAGTGACGCATTTCTTGCAGATTTGGATTCTGCCCAGTCAGCGTGGGCTGACGCCGGGCTACGAGCAACAGCGTTTTGAGCCAGAGACAAAACAAGGGCAGATGCGGCTGGTCGCCAGTCCGATGGGAGAAGGTGGCGGCGTCAAGCTCAACGCCGATGCGCGCATCTACGCTGGACTCTTGGACGGCACAGATGCGATCACGTTGGATTTGCCAGTGGGCCGCAAGGGCTATTTGTTTTTAGTCAAAGGTGCGGTGTGCGCGTCTGGGTGGACGCTTCAGGCTGGCGATGCCTTACTGGTCGAGCATGAAGACAAGGTGGACATCACTGACGCACGTGGTGCGGAGCTGATTTGGTTTGATCTGGCGCCTTAAACGCCAGTCGAGAGTTGCAACAAGTCGTTGCTTTAATTGAAGGAAAACAAGATGACGAAGACTGTGGTGATTTACCACTCGGGATACGGCCACACACAACGGGTCGCTGAGTTTGTGGCTCAAGGCGCTGAGGCAGACCTGATTGCGATTGATGCCAATGGCGACATCAGCGAGGACGATTGGAACAAGCTGGATGCGGCAGATGCGATTGTGTTTGGCTCCCCCACCTATATGGGCATGGCGTCCTGGCAGTTCAAAAAATTTGCCGACATGAGTTCCAAGCGTTGGTTCGCCGGCACGTGGCGCGACAAGCTGGCTGGCGGGTTCACAATTTCTGCATCGCCCAGCGGTGACAAGTTGTCGACCATTCAGTATTTCATCACTTTGGCGATGCAACACGGTATGGTTTGGGTCGGGCAACCGGAGCGCAATGATGGCCAAGTGAACCGACTTGGCTCCAACAGCGGTGTGATGGCCCAAGTGGGCCCAACCAGCCCAGCCGCAGATATCCCCATGGCTGATTTGGAAATGGCGCAAGCCTACGGCGCGCGTGTGCTCAGCTGGGCCAAGCGTGCCTAACGTAACTCAATAGGCCGCGCACCCCGTGCGTCAGCAATAGGGCCATCGGCTGTGAGCCGTTGGCCCTATTGACTTTGGGGCACGAGCAATTTCGGCTAGCATCGACGCATGAATGTCTTCACCTTGATGCCAGCCGTTGACTGGGCGGCGCTCGCTTTATTTTTTGCCAGTTGGCTCGGCTATGCGGGGTACGCGGAGCGCGGACATCGGGGTGGCTCGACTCTGTTGGCGCGCACCAACCAGTACCGACGGTTTTGGCTTTGGCAGGCCTCATACCGTGATCCGCGGATGCTGGACGGCATCATCACCCAAGCCTTGTCTGCGACTCCGGCCTTTTTTTCGTCGACTTCAATCATCGTGGTGGGTGGGCTGTTCGCTTTGCTTGGTGTGACCGATAAGGCCAATGAGTTGGTGAGTGAGATGCCATTTTCACAGCCCATGTCGGTGATGCTTTTCGATGCCAAAGTGTTGCTCTTGGTGGGCATCTTCATCTATGCCTTTTTTAGATTTTCATGGTCCATGCGACTGCACACCTTTGTGGCGCTTGCCATCGGGGCGATGCCGCCAGCCCAAGATTTTGAACAAGGCAAGTTCGATAGAGATGTGCACGTGCAACGCGCGAGCCGCTTGGTCGGCTTGGCGGCCGAGTCTTTCAACAGCGGGTTGCGCGCCTATTACATGAGCTTTGCGGTGATTGGCTGGTTCTTTTCCCCTGCGGCCTTCATGGTGGCGACGTTGCTGGTGGTCACTGTGATCTACCGCCGTGAGTTCCAATCAGATGTCTTAGATGTGTTGACGGATTGATGTGCGGTTCGCACAAAAAGGATTTGAAGATGCGCGTATTGGTCTGTGGGGCGAATGGATTCATCGGCTCAAGAATTGAGCAAAGTCTGATTCGAGACGGGCACCAAGTGGTGCGCGGAGTCTCGCGCCGCAAGGCGCTGGGCGCGAATGATGTGGCGATCGACTACTCTGCAGATATCCAGCCCGAGGCTTGGAGCCAGCGCTTAGAAGGCGTCGATGCGGTGGTCAATGCCATAGGTGTGCTGCGGGACAGCCGGAGCCGACCGATTCAGCGTGTGCACGAAGCTGCGCCGAAGGCCTTGTGGCAGGCGTGCGCTCAAAGCGGCGTGCAGCGGGTGGTTCAAATCTCAGCCTTGGGTGTGGCGGACTCTCAGACGGTGTATGCCCAAACCAAACGGGCAGCCGATGACAGTTTGCTTGCACTTGCCGACCAGCAAAAACTGAGTGCGGTGGTTGTGCGACCCAGCGTGGTCTTTGGTCGAGGCGGCGCGAGCTCTGCGCTTTTCATGGCCTTGGCGCAAGTCCCTTTGCTGGTATTGCCTGCGCCGATGACCACAGCGCGCGTGCAGCCCGTCGCTGTGCAAGATGTGGCGGATGGCGTCGCCAAGCTGTTGGGCGAGCATATGGGGGCCAGCGGGATCGTCTCTGCCGTTGGGGCGCACGAAGTGGGCATGAGCGATTGGATCGCGAGCTTAAGACAGCAGTTGGGCAAATCTCGGGCGTGGATGTGGCCGCTGCCGATGCCGCTGACGCGACTCAGTGCACGGTTGGGCGACGCTGTTCCCGGTGTGCCTTGGTGCTCGGAGACACTGGCCATGCTGGGCAGTGACAACGTTGCCCCCGTGGGGCCTTGGCAGCAGATTTTGGGTCGGGAGCCAGTCGCTGCTGAAGCGTTGGTGGAGAACGCTTGGCGGCGACCCTGAGTTCAGCCTTGGGTAGCCTGTCGCCACGGGTGGCTGGGCCAGCCTAAGCCACACTCAAGCGGCGTGTTTGTCACGCCAGGCTTGAATGGCCAGATCAATGCCTTGCAGGCCACTCATGGAGTCGATGCCGGGGGTGCGAATGTTGTCTAGGGCGGGGTGGGACCCCCCGACCCAAATGCGAACGTCTTCTGGTAGTTCGGCGCGCACTGCCGCCAAACCGTCTTGCACACTCTTGGCTGTTGGGTGGGTCGAAAAGCTCAGTGCAACGATGTCTGCCTTGTGTGCGGCGGCACCCCGAATGATGTCGTGGACTGGCGTTTGCGGGCCCAGTGCGACGCAGCGCGCACCACTTAAACTCAGCGCCGCCTCGGCCATCAGCAAACCCAGGCTGTGTGGCTCGCTGGGCAGCGTCGTCAGTAGCACCACCGGACGGTGGCTGTCTTGGTTGGCTTGAATGTTGTTGATCGCGTAGCGCATCACGCCTTGCACGGTCTCTGTGTAGAGGTGCTCCTCAAACACTTCGATGTTGCCTTGCACCCAGCCTTCACCCACGGCGTCGTTGAGAGGGGAGACGACATCGGTGATGAAGCCCATCACGCCCAACTTGGCAAGGTCGCGTTGCAGGGCTTGTTTCAGTTGATCGGCCTGGTGGCCTTTGATGGCCTCCCAATGCCCCTGAAGCTGGCTTGGCAGTACAGAGGGGTCATTGGCTGCGCGTTCGGAATGGCTAGGTCTTGCCAAGCGCGCCAGCTCATCAGCGGATAATCCCACAATATGTCTAGGACGCAATCCCTGATCGATCAGCCTTTTCAGGGTGCGCAGTCGCTGGACCTGATCGACCGGATACACACGTTCGTCGTTGGCGTCGCGCAATGGCTGAGGGAAACCGTAGCGGCGCTCCCAGACTCTGAGCAAATCTTTGCTCAAGCCGGTCTCGCGCTCGACCTCGGCGATATGCAGCGATTGGCTAGATCCTTGGATAGGTGAATTTTCCATTTTGTTCTAGACAAATTTATTATTGGGTCTAATAATGCGTTAAAACAGGCCTTAAATGCGCCTTCAACTTAGGATTATGATGGTTTTAACTGGTTTGTCTAGGTCGATGTTCACAGAGCCCTCATTTTCTGGCGTGTGCCACGGGGCCCTGCAATGACCAAACGCGTCGCGATTGTTGGCAGCGGCGTCTCTGGATTGTCCGCCGCGCACCACCTGAGGGACCAGGCTCATGTCACCTTGTTTGAGCAGGACGCGAGGCTGGGTGGCCATGCACACACCGTGGACGTCACGCTGCCTACCGAGCTGGGCCATGTGACCCATGGGGTAGACACGGGTTTTTTGGTGTTCAATGAGCGGACTTATCCCGGCCTGATCGACTTATTCAGTCAGCTGGGGGTGCCGACTGCGCGCTCTGATATGTCGTTTTCGGCGCAGATTCCGATGGGCGCCGATGGCAAACAGCTCGAGTGGGGCGGCGCCGACCTCAACAGTGTGTTCGCCCAAAGGGAAAATCTGCTCAAGCCCAAATTTTGGTGGATGCTGCGGGAAATTTTGCGCTTCAACCAACTGGCGACATCCCTCGCGTTGAATGGTCAAGCGGAACAGTTGGAGCAGCCCCTCAGGGCATTTCTGAAAAGCAACCGATTCTCTAGTGGATTTCAGGATTGGTACCTGCTGCCCATGCTGGGTTGCATTTGGAGCTGCCCAACAGACCAAATGTTGGAGTTCCCGGTGGCGACCATGATTCGGTTCTGCCACAACCATGGCTTGATTCAAGTGAACGATCGACCGCAATGGTGGACGGTCGAGGGCGGTTCAAGGGAGTACGTGAACCGCATCGCCCAGCATATTGATGTGGTCCATACCGCCAGTCCGGTGGAGACCGTTGTTCGAGGTGGCGGCCCAGGTGCCAGCCCGAGTGTGCGAGTCAACGGTGAGACGCTCGCATTCGATGCCATTGTTTTGGCCGGGCATTCCGACCAAAGCCTGGCTTTGATTGCCCAGCCCACCGCCGAAGACCAAGCCGTTCTGGGTGCCATTCGCTACCAAGACAATGAGGCTGTGCTCCATACGGATGAGAGCGTGATGCCTCGCAGCCGGCGCGCATGGTCCGCTTGGAATTACCAGCGCTCAGCCTCGATGGGACAGGAAAGCACTCGCGTGTGTTTGCACTATTGGTTGAACGCACTCCAGCCCCTGCCGTTTGAGCAGCCCGTGTTGGTGTCGCTGAATCCGCTGCAACCGGTGGATGACAGCCAGGTGCTGGGGCGCTACGCTTACGCCCACCCTGTCTTTGACGGGCCGGCCATCCGTGCTCAGAGCAAGGTGCCTGCTTTGCAAGGGCAAGGCGGTGTGTGGTTCGCCGGAGCCTGGATGGGGTATGGATTCCATGAAGACGGGTTCCAGGCGGGCAAGCAAGCGGCCATGGGAGTGCTTGCCTCGTGACGGCATCGCGGTTGCCTTTGGCCAATGGGCCTTACTTGGCGACTGGTCGGGTCGCACACGAGCGTTTGCGCCCGGCGCGCCATCGCTTTCAATACGGGACGTACTTTTTGATGCTGCCAATGCGTGCCATTGGTCGCAGCGGCAGCGGGGACTTGGCTTGGAATCGGCCAGCCTGGCTGAGTTTTTTTGACGAAGACCATGGCGATGGACGACCTGCCAGTGAGGGTGGGAGCCTGGCTTGGCTAGAGGATTTATTGCGCCAAGCCGGCATCCACGATGCTTGCGATGAAATTTGGCTGCAAACCTACCCTCGCATTGCGGGCTATCACTTCAAGCCAGTGAGTTTTTGGTATGCCGTGGATCGCTCAGGTGGGTTGTGCGCGGTGGTCGCTGAGGTCAATAACACGTTCGGCGAGCGCCATTGCTACCTGATCGAGCGACCCAAGTGGGGCGAAGAAGTGGTGGCCGACAAGTGCTTTCATGTCAGCCCATTTTGCGAGGTCCGTGGGCAATACCGCTTTCGGTTCATGTGGCGAGGAGAGCACTGCGTCGCCACTGTCGACCACGACGATGAGAACGGCCCCTTGATCACCACGCATTGGAGTGGGCAGTTACAACCTTATTCTCAAGCCGCCGCTCGCCGCGCGGCTTGGCGCTACCCGCTGCTCAGTTGGATGGTGACTTGGCGCATCCACTGGCAGGCCCTGCAGCTTTGGCTCAAGCGCGTTCCTTTCTTCAGCAAACCCCCAGCGCCGACCACCCGCGTCACGCAGGCGCAATCAACCGGGAGATCCTCATGAACACCACCACCGTCCATTCGCAAGGCCGATCGAGTCAACGTGCCCGCTGGCCATGGGTTGCCAAGCGCGCTGTGGCGATGCTGAGCAAGCTCAAAGTGGGAACGCTGACCGTGCATTGGCCCAACGGTGAAACCAGCCACTTTGGTGAAGACGCGATCGAGGCCCATGCCTCGCTGACACTGACCAGCTGGGAGCCGATTCATCAGGCCCTGCGAGCGGGAGACATCGGGTTTGCGCAGGCCTATATCGACGGCCATTGGCATACCCCCGACTTGGCGGGATTGTTGCGTTTGATTCTGGCCAATCGGCAAGCTTTGGATCAAGCCATCTATGGGCATTGGGCGGCGAGGTTGGTCTACAGGTTGCGCCATTGGATGCGTCGCAACAGCAAGGCCAACAGCGCAAAAAATATCCCCGCACACTACGACTTGGGCAACGACTTCTATCGTCTGTGGTTGGACGATTCCATGAACTATTCATCTGCTGTGTTTGATGGTGACTTTGGAAAAGACTTGTTCCAGGCGCAGCACGCCAAAGTGCGTCGTGCGTTGCACATGGCCGGGGTGAAGGCCGGCGCTCGCGTGCTCGAAATTGGCTGTGGTTGGGGGGCGTTGGCAGAAATGGCGACCCAAGAGTTCGATGCCCAATTGGTTGGCTTGACCTTGAGCCCATCCCAACTGGCGTTCGCCCAAAATCGCTTGGCAGCGCAAGGCTTGGCCGGCGCCGCGGATTTGCGATTGCAAGACTACCGCGACCTGGGTGAGGAGCAGTTTGATGCGGTGTGCTCGATTGAGATGATTGAAGCGGTGGGCCAAGCGTACTGGCCTGAATATTTCTCGACCGTGGCCAAAGCCCTTAAGCCCGGCGGCAGGGCCTGCATCCAATCCATCGTGATCGATGACCAGCATTTTGACCGCTACATCAAAGGGTCAGATTTCATTCAGCAGATGATTTTCCCCGGAGGATGTTTGCCATCTCCCAGCGCGTTCAAGGCCGCCGCTGAGGCGGCAGGGTTGGAGGTCGTTGATTCATTTGCATTCGGCCCCGATTACGCCGAGACCCTGAGACGTTGGCGCAGCGCATTCATGGGTCGGCTGGGCGAGGTTCATGCCTTGGGCTTTGATGACAACTTTGTGCGCACCTGGGAGTTTTATTTGGCCTATTGCGAGGCTGGATTTGACGCCGGTGATGTGGATGTGCTGCAGTACACCCTGCAAAAGAAAAAGCACCATTGATGTGGGGGTTGCGTCACCTCAACCCGCCCATCACGGATTGGCAGGGGCGTTCGGTTTGGCTGGTCGGGGCCTCGACCGGGATTGGTGAGGCCCTGGCAAGGGCCTTGCATGGGCTAGGCGCCAAGGTGGTCGTGTCGGCTCGCAAGGCGGATGTCCTGATGGCACTGTGCGAGGCTCACCCAGGGATGACTGCCAAGCCGCTTGACGTGACGGACTCGGCCGCGGTTGAGCGTGCGGCATCGGAGATCGAGCGCGCACAAGGACTGGACGTCGTGGTGTTCTGCGCCGGTTATTACAAGCCGATGCGGGCGGCCAATTGGAGTGGCGAGGGGTGCAGGCAGCATTGGCAAGTCAACGTGGAAGGCTGGTGGAATGTGCTGGATGTCGTGCTGCCATTCCTGAGAGGCAGAGGCAGCGGACACCTCTGCGCCATCAGCAGCGTTGCTGGTTACCGAGCGTTGCCAAAAGCACTGGCCTACGGTCCCACCAAGGCTGCTTTGTCCCACCTGATGCAGGGGCTCTATATCGACTTGAAGGCTGAAGGCATTGGCGTGAGTGTGGTGAGCCCTGGATTTGTGAGCACGCCACTGACCGCGCAAAACGATTTCAAAATGCCCGCACTCATTTCACCCGATGAGGCCGCGCGCGAAATGATCGCTGGTTGGTCCGCTGGAGCGTTTGAAATCCACTTCCCTAAACGTTTTACCTGGTTCATGAAGGCGCTATCCTATCTGCCGTGGCGTTGGTATTTTTCACTGATGCGCCGCTTGGATAGATAGGAGAACACGTGTCATCGCACCTGTCGGTACCAGAGGCTGTTGTTGAGCGTGCTGCGGCATGGTTTGGGACGCTCACGCCAGTGAGCCTTGAGCACATTGGAGATTGGTATGGCGCAGACGCGCGCTTCAAAGACCCCTTTCAAGAAGTGCAAGGCTTGGCTGCGGTCCGAGCCATTTATGCGCACATGTTTCAATCATTGGTTGAGCCTCAATTTTTGATCCGCCAGTGCATTCATCAAGGCGGGCAAACCGTGCTGGTGTGGGACTTCCAATTCGGCGTGCGTTGGCGCAGCAAAGTGATTCCACAAACCATTCACGGGGCCACGCATTTGACCTGGGCTCATGATGGGCTCGGGTGGCGAATCCAAGACCACCGAGACTATTGGGATACGGCCGAAGAGTTGTACGAAAAATGGCCTCTTTTGGGTGCTGTATTGCGGTTCTTGAAGCGGCGACTGGCGACCCCCCAGGGCCACTCCGCGCAAAATTGATTTAAATTTTTTAGGCGGAAGCCGATCGGCGGAATCGACTGCATAGAATGGGCTCTATGTTTGTTCATTTGCGCCTTCATTCTGAGTTTTCTGTCGTCGACGGAGCCGTTCGAATCCCGGCTGCGGTCAAAGCCGCTGCAGCTTCTCAGCAAGGGGCTTTGGCGCTGACGGACTTGAACAATATGTTCGGCGCGGTCAAGTTTTACAAAAAGGCCAGAGGCGCCGGCGTCAAGCCGATTTTGGGCGCGGAAGTGATGCTCCAGGATTGGCCTGGTTCCCCCCCAGAGAGCGCTCATGTGATCACGCCAGGGGGTGCCAACGTCGCGACCAAGATCGTGTTGTTGGTGCAAAACCATCAGGGCTACCTGAACTTATGTGAGTTACTGGCGCGGGGGTGGACACAAGGGGTGCAGCGTGACCAAGCCCACCTGAAGTGGGCTTGGCTGGAAGAGTTGGCCGAAGGCTTGCTTGTACTGAGTGGCGCCCAGGCTGGCCCAGTTGGCAAGGCATTGCTGGCCGGAGACACGGCACAGGCCTCCGAAGCAGCACTTGGCTTTGCCCAGTTGTTTCCGCACCGTTTCTATATTGAATTGCAAAGGGCGGGACGCCCTGATGACGAGCGCCACGTCGCGTTGGCTGCGCCATTGGCCGCGCGCTTAGGCCTGCCTGTCGTGGCGACCCATCCGATTCAGTTCCTGAACCCCGATGACTACGAGAGCCACGAAGCGCGGGTGTGTATCTCTGAAGGTGAAATATTGGGGAACCGTCGGCGGATTCGACGCTTCACTCCAGAGCAATATTTCAAAAGTTCGGCAGAGATGGAGGCACTGTTCGCGGACTTGCCCACCGCGTTACACAACACCGCCGAGATCGCCAAGCGCTGCAGCCTCACCTTAGAGCTAGGCAAACCGCAGTTGCCTGATTTTCCAACGCCGGTGGTGGATGGACAGCCACTGCCCATGGCGGATTATTTTCGCCAATTGTCGTTCGAAGGCCTGGAAGAGCGGCTCGCGCTGCTGTTCCCTGACGAGGCAGAGCGCACTGCCGCTCGGCCGAGGTATGTGGAACGCCTTGAGTTCGAGATCGACACCATTTTGGGGATGGGATTTCCAGGGTACTTTTTGATCGTTGGTGACTTCATCAACTGGGCGAAAAACAATGGCTGTCCCGTGGGCCCAGGTCGAGGTTCAGGCGCCGGCTCACTGGTCGCTTACTCTCTCAAGATCACCGACCTCGATCCCTTGCAGTACAACCTGCTGTTTGAGCGCTTTTTGAATCCGGAGCGGGTGTCCATGCCCGACTTCGATATCGATTTTTGCCAGACCAATCGAGACCGGGTGATTGACTACGTCAAAGAGCGCTACGGGCGCGAAGCCGTGAGTCAAATCGCGACCTTTGGCACGATGGCTGCGCGCGCAGCGGTGCGTGATGTTGGGCGGGTGCTTGATTTCAGCTACGGCTTTTGCGATGGCATTTCCAAGCTGATCCCTAACAAGCCCGGCACGCACATCACCATTGCCGAAGCGATTGAGCAAGAGCCGGTGTTGAAAGAGCGCGTCCAGCGCGAGGAAGAGGTTCGCCAGCTTCTCGAGATGGCTCAAAAGCTCGAAGGCATGACGCGCAACGTCGGTATGCACGCCGGGGGTGTCTTGATTGCGCCCGGCAAACTGACTCATTTCTGTCCGTTGTATCAACAGCCCGGCAGCGAGTCTGCGGTGAGCCAATTCGACAAAGACGATGTCGAGGCCGCAGGTTTGGTCAAATTTGACTTTCTGGGCTTGGCCACACTCACGATTTTGGAGTTGGCGCGTGACTTCATTCGGGCGCGCCATGAGTCTCAGCGTGATTTCAGTTTTGAGCGCGTTCCCTTGGATGACAAGGCCGTTTACGAGCTCTTCTCGCGTGGGCAAACCGAGGCGGTTTTTCAGTTTGAAAGCCGAGGAATGCAGGGTATGTTGCGGGACGCCAGACCCAGCCGCCTCGAAGACTTGATTGCGCTGAACGCCCTGTATCGTCCAGGCCCTATGGATTTGATCCCTACCTTTGTGGCCCGAAAGCATGGCCGAGAAGAGGTGGTCTATCCCCATCCCTCGTTGGCTGAGATGCTCTCAGAGACCTATGGAATCATGGTTTATCAAGAGCAGGTCATGCAAACCGCTCAGATCATGGCGGGGTATTCACTGGGTGGCGCCGATATGCTGCGGCGGGCCATGGGCAAGAAGAAGCCAGAAGAGATGGTGAAACAGCGCGAGATTTTCCGCGCGGGTGCCGCAGAGAAAGGCATCGATCAAGCCAAAGCCGATGAGGTGTTTGACTTGATGGAAAAGTTCGCGGGCTATGGCTTCAACAAGTCTCACGCCGCTGCCTATTCTTTGCTTGCTTATCACACGGCTTGGGTGAAGGTGCATTTCACCGCCGAGTTTTATGCGGCGAACATGACCATCGAGATGGGCAACACCGACAAGCTCAGGGTGTTGGTCGAAGACGCCCAAGCCATGGGCATTCAATTTGAAGCGCCAGACATCAATCGAGGCACCTTTCGCTTCCACCCGGTCAGTGACCAAGTGGTGCGCTATGGCTTAGGAGCCATTCGGGGGTCTGGTGAGCAGGCCATCGAGGCGATCGTCGCTGCGAGAGAAGCGGGTGGGCCATTCAAGTCCTTGTTTGATTTTGCTGCCCGCATCGACAAGTCCAAGGTCAATAAGCGCACCATCGAGGCGTTGATTCGCGCGGGTGCCATGGACGGCCTTGAGCGCAATCGCGCAGCCCTGCTTGCATCCTTAGAGCGGGCGATGGACTACGCCGCAGCACAAGCCGCCAATGCCAACCAAGTGGGTTTGTTTGACATGATGTCCGATGCCCCTGGGGCGTCGGACGAACTACCCGAACTGGTGCACGCCTTGCCGTGGGGCGTGCGTGAGCAACTGATGCACGAAAAGCAGGCGCTCGGCTTCTTTTTGTCGGGGCATTTGTTTGATGAGGCCAGCGCTGAGGTCCGCCAATTTGCCAAAACCACATTAGAGGCGTTGGTGGATAGCCGCGACCCGGTGTTGCTGGCGGGCATCGTGAGCGATGTGCGCGTCATCAACGGACAGCGTGGCAAGCTGATCATTTTCCGCCTGGATGACAAAACCAAGAGCCTTGACGCTACCGTTGACGAGAGTCTGTTCAACGCGAACAAAGAGACATTGAAGGATGACGAGCTGGTGGTCTTGCAGGCCATTCCCCAGCCCGATCGAATGTCTGGAGGTTTGCGTCTCAAGGTCCAGCGGGTTTGGAACTTGGCGCAAGCCCGATGTCGCTTTGGCAAGCATTTGCGGGTGGAGGTCCGAGACCGAATGCCCAACTTGCCTCAACTGATTGAACAATACCCTCCCAAACGGGAATGGGCCGAGGAGGGCGAGCGCGTGCAGGGACTCAAAGTGGTGCTGCACGTCGTGAGAGATCAGGCCGAGGCGGATATCGCATTGGACGACAGAGCCATGTTTTACCCATCAGAGGCGGCGTTGCAAGGCTGGCTGGCGCAAGCCCATGGCCAGCAAGCCCAAGTGATTTACGGCGCTGGGTAACACCGCGCACCCCCCAAAGCCCACCTTGCGGTGGGCTTTGGGGGCAAGGTCATATACGCGAGGAAGCGGCGTCGACCGGTGTGGTGATCGGGCCAGAGCCTGAAAAGCGCTCCAGCCAAATATAGATCACCGGCGTGATGTACAGCGTCACGGCTTGGGACAAGACCAAGCCTCCGACCACCGCCAAGCCGAGTGGTTGACGCAACTCTGCGGCGGCACCGTGGGCAATGGCAATGGGCAATGCGCCGATCGCTGCGGTCAAGGTCGTCATCATGATCGGCCGGAAACGCAGGATGGCCGCTTGGCGAATCGCATCTTTGGGCGTGAGCCCTTCGTTGCGCTGTGCATCGAGCGCAAAGTCAATCATCATGATGGCATTTTTCTTGACGATGCCAATCAGCATCAGTAGCCCGATCACCGCAATGATGGTTAAGTCTTTGCCAAAAAATTGAAGCGTGAGGAGGCCGCCGACCATGGCCGAGGGCAAGCCGGCGAGGATGGTGAGCGGGTGGATGTAGCTCTCGTACAGCATCCCCAGCAGGATGTAAATCACGATGACTGCAGCCACCAGCAGCCAGACTTGGGAGGCCTGTGACGACTGGAATACCGCCGCGTCGCCGCCGTAGCTGGTCAGGATGGTGGCGGGCATCTTGAGCTCTGCCACCATCTTGTCCAGTGCCTGGGTGGCCACACCTAGGGGAACGCCGGGTGCCAAGTTGAATGACAACGTGACGGCCTCCAGCTGGCCTTGGTGCTGAATAGACACCGGGCCTAGCGTGCGCTCCACTTTGGCAAAGGAGGACAGCGGGACCAGGGCGCCAGTTTTCGTTCGAACGAAAATGTTCATCAGGTTGTCTTCGGCCTGCCCGCCATCGGTGGGTACCGACAAGATCACTTGCCAGGTGCCCGCATCGCTGTAGATGCTGGCGACTTGCCGATCTCCATAGGCACTGTAGAGCAGGGTCCGCAGCGATGCCATGTCGATGCCCAGCAATTGCGCCTGAACCTTGTCAATGTTGAGCTCGGCCTGCAGCGCTTTGTTTTCAGCATCGGTGTTGACGTCGGTGAAGCGCTCGTCGCTGTTCATGGCCGCCATGACTTTTTCTGACCAAGTGGATAGATCGCCCCCGCTCACGCTTTGTAGCGTGTATTGGTAGCGCGCACGGCTGAATCGGCCACCCACCTGCAGGTTTTGCAGTGGTCGGAAGAACACCCGAACACCCGCCACGGAGGAGGTCGCTTTGCGCAACTCCGCGATGGTGTCCTTGATGGCTGGTCGTTCTGAGCGGGGCTTGAGTGTCAAAAACATACGACCGTTATTGCCACCCCACATGATGGCTGCCATGCTTTCGATCGCAGGGTTTTGCTGGGTGATGGCAGCGACCTCGTCAACCATGCGTTGCATGGTTTTGGGTGCCACGTCTTGTGGCCCTGTGATGGTGGCCATCACCTGCCCGATATCTTCTTCGGGGAAGTAACCCTTGGGCATGATCACAAACAACCACACCGTCAGCGCAAAACTCGCAAAAGTGACCACCAGCATGACCCAGCGGTGGTGCAGGGTCCAATCTAGAGAGCGGCGATAACCACTCAAGGTCTTTTGAAAGCCCCATTCAAACCAGGCGGTCATGGCCAGTGTCAGGCTCTTGCGCTGTGCAACCGCATCGGTTTCATGGCGGAGGAATCGACTGCACAACATCGGCACCAGCGTCAGGGAGACCACTGCAGAAACCAATATAGACAAGCCAACAATCACCGCGAACTCGTGGAACAACAAGCCCAAAGTGCCAGGCATAAAGAAGATGGGAATCAACACCGCGACCAATGAAATCGAAATCGAGATGATGGTGAACGACACCTCTCGGGCGCCTCGAACGGCTGCTTCAAACGGCTTCATGCCACCTTCAATGTGTCGAACGATGTTCTCCAACATCACGATGGCATCGTCCACCACCAAGCCCACCGCCAGCGTGATGCCTAGCATTGAGATGTTGTCTAAGCTATAGCCCATCACGTAGAGCAAGGACATGGCGCCCACCAAAGACACCGGGATCGACAGCGTGGGAATGATGGTGGCAGACACCCGTCGCAAGAACAAAAAGATCATCAGCACGACCAACACAATGGTCAATGCCAATGTGAAATAAATGTCGTCCAGAGCTTCTCGGATGGACTTGCCGCGATCGTTCAACGATTGCAGGCTGACCCCTGGCGGCAGTTGTTCGCGCAGGCTAGGCAGTGCTTTTTGAATCGCATCAATCACCGCGATGGTGTTGGCATCCGGTTGGCGTTGGACAGCGAGAATGATGGATGGCACGCCGTTGTACCGGCTGATGCGGGTCTCATCCTCCACGGAGTCGAGGATCTGCGCCACGTCGCGCAAGTACACCGGTACGCCATTGCGCACCGCCACGATGTGGTTCGAGAACTCCTTGGCGCTGCTGAGTTGGGTGTTGGCTTGAACAATCAGCGATTGGCTCTCGCCTTGAATGACACCCAACGGCGTGGTGGAGTTAACCGCTCTTAGGCTATTGGCAAGGTCATCTAAAGTGAGGTTGCGACTCGCCAAGGCTTGAGGGTCCGCCTTGACCCTCACGGCATAGCGACGCGCACCGTAGACGATGACTTGCGCGACCCCTTCGATCGTTGACAAAGAGGGCGAAATCAAGTTTTCGGCAAACTGCGACACCCGGGTCAAATCTGCGGTGTCTGAGCTCAATGCCAAAATCAATACGGGCGAATCCGCAGGGTTGACCTTGCGGTACGAGGGCAAGTCCGTCATCTCAGAGGGCAGTCGGCGTTGGCTCAGCAACAAGGCAGACTGCACGTCCGCGGCAGCATCGTTGATGTCTTTGTCTTCGTTGAACTCAAGGGTGACCGACGTTCGCCCCAAGCTGCTCGAAGATGTGATGGTTTTGATGCCTGCGATCGTGGAGAACTGCTTCTCAAGTGGCAAAGCCACGGACTGAGCCATAGATTCAGGACTGGCACCTGAAAGGTTGGCGGTGACACTGATCGTCGGTGTGTCGTAGCGGGGCAGGGCCGCCACGGGGATTTTGCTCAGCGCAGACGCGCCCAAAGCCAAAATGGCAATGTTGAGCAATACCGTCATCACCGGACGGCGAATAAAAAGCTCGGTGGCGCGCATGGTTTATTCCCTCGAGCTGGAAACTGCCGCAGGCCCGACGACCCGTACCTTGGCGCCCGGACGGACATTTTGGCGCCCGTCGACCACAATCTTTTGGCCGTCCTTCAAGCCTCTGACCGCGACGAACTCTCCCATGGTGGCCAGCGGGGTGACTTTTTGCGGTTTCGCTTGGCCGTCTTCACCCACCACAAACACCGACCGGTTCATCTCCCGGATCACCAAACTCGCCTGAGGGATGACGGCGACTTGTTGCAAGCTCTTGGCCTCCAAGGTCACTTGCACCGCAGTCCCCGGCCAGAGGTCTTGCTGGGTGTTGGGGACTTTGGCCTTCAGACCCATCATGCCGGTGTCTGAGTTGATCGCGCTGTCATAAAAGGTCAGTACGCCCTTGCGCATTTGGTCTTGGTTCGGCAACTGCAAGTTGACGGGCGCGCCGACGCCGGCACTCCGAATCGCTTGCACTTGGGCTTGCGGCAGGCTGAACTCGACGCCCATAGGATCCATTTGCGTGATGGTCATCAACGCTGTCGCTGAAGAGCCAGAGCTCACCAATGTGCCAGGCACCACATCAATGCGCCCCAATCGACCGCTGATGGGCGCTGTGATCGTGAACAGACTGACCTGAATGTCCTGGGCTGCCAGTGCGGCTTCATCGGCTTTGACTTGCGCCATTTGCGCATCGACTTGGGCGGCCAAGTTGCTGGTGGCACTTGGCGAGACAAAGTTTTGGTCGAGCAATGACTGAGATTGTTTGAGTTGGCGTTGCAGCTCTTTCAAGTTGGCTTGAGATTTGGCCAGGTTGGCCTGAGCCTTGGCCAAGTTGGCCCGTTCTACGCGGCTGTCCAATTCCAGCAGCACTTGGCCGCGCTTGACGATGTCACCTTCACGCACCTTCACCTCGGCCACCAGCGCACTGACCTGGGCGCGCACGGCCACGGTTTGCAGCGGTGCGGTGTGGCCTGTGGCGGCAAACGTTTGCGCGACATCCTCGAGCTTGACCGTATGCACGGTGACCGCAGAAGGCGGGAAAGCCTTCTTCGCAGGGGCACCGGGTGCACCGCCAGGGGCTTTGCTGCCGGGCGCGGCAGCGCCGGGTTTGGCCTTGTCGCTAGGCGCACCATCCGCCGGTTTGGGTGCTTGTGCCCAGGTCGAAGCGGTGAACAAGACAGCGAGAAATCCCAAGAAGCACTGGCGGTTTTTCATGTTGGAAAAAAGTGAGGTGAATCTGAGCGTGCAAGGGGAGACCCACGCCACGCGGATAACTCGGAAGCATAGCCAATTTTGACAAGTTTTGTTTGTCGCGCGTGCAAAGCTGGCGTTGAATAGACGAAATAGAAAGGGTGCCCTGCAGATGCACGCCAGGAAGACCAGGGACGCCGGGAATACCGGCCGCGGGTGAGACCCTCCTGGCTCTGGCGGTGTGGCCCGCCCAATCGGTCAAGGCCTTACTTTTTGGGGTAAAAGTTGATGCGCAAGGGGCTGGGTACCGAGCCGTCTTCGTCTTTGGGCAGGCGGCCGGTTCGATCCAATCCGCGCAAGACGGCTTGATCCCAAGCGGGATTGCCGCTAGAGCTGATCAGTTTGCGACCCAAAATTTCGCCGTTGGGTGCGCTGGCAACCTCGACCAATGCAGGGGTATTGTCTGAGATCGCACCTGCAAACACGATGTTTGGCCTGACCATCGCATCCACCTTGGCGCCATAACTGGCCGATGGGCCCTTGGAGACCGCCGCCGTGCCTTTAGAGGCTGGGTTGTTGCCTTGGCCCACCAGCCCAGCGGTGCGGGCCATCTGGTCTTCTCGCATTTGTTTGACGATCGCTTGCCGGCGCTCTTCCTCCGCCTTTTCCTTGGCTGCTTTTTCCTTGGCTGCTTTTTCCTTGGCTGCTTTTTCCTTGGCTGCTTTTTCCTTGGCTGCTTTTTCCTTGGCTGCTTTTTCCTTGGCTGCTTTTTCCTTAGCTGCTTTTTCTTCAGCCTTTTTCTTTTCTGCCAGTG
>JBEAPX010000007.1:0-13643 GCA_041164205.1 Pseudomonadota bacterium | reverse complement strand
CCAGACGCGGCGCGTTTTTGGTGTCAGCGCGCCAACCGGTGCGCATCTTCAGCGTGGCAGGCACGCCATGCGGGGTGCAAGCGGCAACCACCGCTTCGATGATCTCTAGCGCCAGCCCCTCGTCTTGCATCAGCGCTGAGCCAGCCCATTTGTCACAGACTTTTTTGGCGGGGCAGCCCATGTTGATGTCGATGATTTGCGCACCACGGTCGATGTTGTAGCGCGCGGCATCCGCCATCATTTGGGCGTCGGTGCCAGCGATTTGCACAGCGATCGGCGCAGTCTCGCCATCGTGGTTCGCGCGCCTTGAGGTTTTCAAACTGTCGCGCAAATCGGGGCGAGACGTCACCATCTCGCTCACCGCATACCCCGCTCCCAACTGCTTGCAAAGCATGCGAAAGGGCCGGTCTGTGACACCCGCCATGGGGGCAACAAACAGGTTGTTGGGTAAAGCGTAGGGACCAATGTGCATGGATTAGGCGACAGGTCAGCACCGAATCGCCCAGTGGGCGACCCCAGCCTAGTGGGCTGTGAAGTACGCCCTGTCTGCTCAAAATTTAAGCATTTGATTGTAACTGCTAGAGGTCACCGATTCACGTGCCATGGCTCTAGAGCAGTCGGTGTGGCTTTTTGTCACCAGCCCCACCTGCGCGTTGAATCGGCACGCAGGGCCTACTGGCAATTCAGCCCTTAGGGATACATCTGCCCGCCTATACTCCGCCAGCATGGAAGCATGGTTTCACAGCTTGTTGGCGTTTTTAAGTCTGCCCACGGTGGGTTTGCCGACCGTGTTCATTGTCGCCACGCTGTCAGCGACCCTGATCCCTGGGGGCTCGGAGTGGGCCGTGTTGGGTCTGGTTGCCTTGCGTCCCGATTTGTTTTGGGACACGGTGTTGGTCGCCACGCTGGGCAACACGCTGGGCGGTGCGATTTCTTGGTGGATGGGCTTGGGCGCCCACCACTTGACCGACCGTTTGCGCCACAGCTCGACCCACGTGCGTGCGCTAGATTGGCTCCAGCGCCTCGGCCCCAAAGTGTGTCTCCTCGCCTGGTTGCCCATCATCGGCGACCCTTTGGTCACGCTGGCGGGCTGGCTGCGCCTGCCTTTTTGGCCATGCATGGTGTATTCAGGCATCGGCAAACTGTTGCGCTACATCATCATGACGGCCATTGGAATGCAATTTCTCCCGGGTGTCTGAGGGTTCCGCTTCGCAGCAACAAAGGCACAATGCGTGTCTTGTCCCCCACCACATGAACGCCATGCAACACATCACGCTCATCGGCTACGGCGAGGTTGGCCAGATCTTTGCCCACACTTTGCAATCCAAAGGTCTGCGCGTCAGCGCTTGGGATACCAAACTGCAGACGCCTTCCAGCGCCGCCGCGCTCCAATCCATAGCCGCCGACCACCACATCCGGCTTGGCCAAGACCTATCGGACGCCTTGCAAAACAGTGAATTGGTGATCAGCGCAGTGACGGCTTCTCACACCCTGCAAGTCGCCCAAGAAGCCTCAGCGCACATCGGTGCAGGGGCGTATTTTCTTGATTTGAACTCTGCTTCGCCGGGCACCAAGCAACGCGCTCGCGCAGCCATTGAAGCCGCAGGCGCTCACTATGTGGAGGCTGGCGTCATGACCTCGGTACCGCCCTACGGCATTCGTGTGCCCATGCTGCTGGGGGGCGCTCAGGCCCATGCGCTACAACCCATCTTGGCCGCGTGGGGCATGGACACACGGGTGGTCAGCGCAGACGTGGGAGTCGCCTCTGCCACCAAGATGTGCCGCTCCATCATGATCAAAGGGCTCGAAGCCTTGGTGATCGAGAGCTTCAGCTCGGCGCGCCATTACGGCGTCGAGGACGCCATGGTCGCGACTTTGCAAGAAACCTTTCCAGGCATCGACTGGAATGAACAAGCCGCATACTTCTTCATGCGCGTGGCCCAACACGGTCGGCGGCGCGCCGAGGAAATGCGAGAGTCAGCAGCGACCGTGGCTGAAGCTGGTTTTGACCCGTTCATGGGCTCTGCGATTGCGGACAAGCAGCAATTTGTCGCGGATCAAGCCGCTGCCGGCGCCTTCCGTTCGGTGCCCACCAAAGCCGATTGGAAAACCTACGCCGACGCGCTGCTCGCCACGCGCGGGCCTGCACACAAGGCATCGGCTGCGCAATGAGCGCGATCCTGAACATCACCGGCCCCATCTTTTTGATCGTGGGTCTGGGCTACCTCAGTGTGCGTGTTGGCTTGTTCCAAAAGTCAGATATGCGCATCGTCGGTCGATTTGTCATGCTGGTTGCACTGCCCGCCTTGCTCTTCAACGCGCTGGCCAGTCGCGCGTTCAGCGACATCGTTCACTACGACTACATCGCCGTCTACGTACTGGGGTCTGCGGTGCCGATGATCGGTATGTTGCTGTGGCAGCGCCGGCGCGGTGCAACGCCCGCCAGAGCAGGCATGGCGGCCTTAGGCTCCAGCTGCCCCAATAGTGGTTTTGTCGGCTTTCCCATCATGTTGCTCACCATGCCGCACATCGCTCCTGTGGTGTTGGCGCTGAACATGGTGGCTGAAAATTTCTTCAGCTTGCCGGCAGCCATGGCCTACAGCGAGCGCAAACCCGGCGAACACGGTCACTGGGGTCAGGCCTTGTTGCACGGCTTGCGTCCGTTGCGCACCAACCCACTGTTCATGGCCATCGTGGCCGGTGGCGTTTGGTCGGCACTGGGCTGGTCACTGCCCATCATGGTCGAGCGCTCGGTCAGCGTGCTGGCGCACGCCGCCGGTGGCGCCGCTTTGTTCGCTATTGGTGGTGGCTTGGTGGGTTTGTCGCTCAAAGGGTTGCGGCGCATGGTGGCGTGGATCACCTTCGCCAAGCTGATCGTGCACCCACTGTCGACCGCCGTGTTTGCGTGGTGGGTGATTCCCATTGAAGACCCGCAGTTGCGCGTGGCGGCTGTGCTCTCGACCGCCATGCCGATGCTGGGTGTGTACCCCATCTTGGCCTCGCGCGTGGGTGAGGAAGACATGGCCAGCGCCGCGCTGCTGGCCACCACGATTGGGGCATTTTTTACGCTCAGTGGGCTGCTGCTGGTGCTGGGCTTGGGCGGTCAATGACACCCCGCACTTGACCCCTGGGGTCAAAGCGTCTTGGCGGTTTCGCGGATCACATCCACCGCCGCCGCTTGGGTGCGCGTGGCGGGACGCAATCGGCTCCAAGCCAGCGAGACCGGAATGGTTAACCCGGCGCCCGCGATTTCGCGCACCACAAATGCAGAAGGCTTGATGGAACGCGTCACAGCGTAAGGCGGCAGCAACGCGCTGCCGGCCCCATCAGCCACCAAATCCAAAATAGCGGACACACCATCAATCTCCAACACCACAAGGGGTTGCCGGCCCTCAGCCGCCATTTGTGCCTCAACCTGCATCCGGATGGCATTCGGTCGACTCGGTATCACCAGTGGCAGCGCAGCCACCTCAGCCAGTGCAATCGCTGGCGCGGGTGGATCCAGCGCCAAACCCGGAGGCCGCTGCTGGACCAAGACCAAACGCTCTTGCAACAAAGGCTGCAACTCGACATCGGTGTGCCTAGGGCTGTCATAGACCACAGCAATGTCCAGCCGGCCTTGTTGAACGCTCTCCAGCAGTTGGGCTGACAAGCCCTCACTGATCGACAAACTCGCGCCGGGCAATGCAGCGCGAAAGGCGTGCGTCAACGGCACCGTCAACACCCGCCCCAGGCTGGGGGGCAAACCGATCGTGACGTGCCCGGCCAACTCACCGCGCACCCGTCCCATATCCTCCAGCGCCCGCTCAACCTGGTGCAGAATGCCGCGGCCATGCTCCAACAGCCGTTTCCCTGCCTCAGTGGGCAACGCGCCCCGGCCGTTGCGCAGCAACAAACTTTGCCGCAACTCGACCTCGAGCAAGCGAACCTGGCGCGACAGCGCAGGTTGCGCCACGTTCAGAGCTTGGGCGGCGCGGGTGAAGCTGCCCATCTCGGCGACACGCACAAAGTACTCGAGTTGCTTGAGGTCCATGTGCAACATTTTAGATAAAATTCCCTGAGATATATCACTTTGATATATCAGATAGTCTGATCTGAGGCTTGGACATCGGCACCTGCCGGGAGAACAATGCCGATATGACTACTTCCCTCCCATTGCGTGGTATCTCGTCCATGGCAACCCGCCTGGTGTTGCAAGACTTGGCCGAGGCCTACACGGCCCGCACTGGCGTGCGTGTGCAAATCGAATCGGTGGGCGGCGTCGATGCCGCCAAGCGGGTGGCCGATGGCGAAGCCTTTGACGTCGTTTTTCTCGGGGCGGGCGCCATGAAAAAACTGCTCGACGCAGGGCACCTGGTGGCCGCGAGCGTGGTTCCCCTGGTCAACTCTGCCACCGCCATCGCCGTGCCGTCCGGGCAACCTCACCCAGACATTGGCAGCGAAGCGGCACTGAAGGCCGCGGTGGCTGCGGCACCGTCACTGAGTTACTCCACCGGCCCCAGCGGCGTGGCGCTGGCCGCGTTGTTTGAACGGTGGGGCTTGGCCGAGTCGTTGGCACCGCGCCTGATCACGCCACCGCCGGGCATCCCGGTGGGCTCATTGGTCGCGCGCGGCGACGTGGCGCTGGGCTTTCAGCAGCTCAGCGAGTTGTTGCACGTGGAGGGCATCGACATCGTCGGCGTGATGCCCGAGCCCGTGGCCATTCAAACCATTTTCTCCGGTGGCATCGCCACCACCTCAACCCAAGCTGACGCCGTGCGCGCCTTTCTGGCTTTCATGGCATCGCCAGAAGCCACCGAAGCCAAGCGCCTGCAAGGCATGGAACCCGCCTGACCCCCATTCTCAAGCCCCACACTCACAGGAGTTGACCCATGAGCCGCCCCCCTTTGATCATTGACGTGCATGGCCACTACACCACCGCCCCAGCAGCGCTGGGCGAATGGCGCGACCTTCAAATCGCTTCCCTCAAAGATCCAAAGATCATCGCCGACCCCAAGGCACTGAAGATCAGCGACGACGAGTTGCGTGAGTCGATCGAGACCAACCAACTCGCCAAAATGAAAGAGCGCGGCTCCGACCTCACCATCTTCAGCCCGCGCGCCTCGTTCATGGCACACCACATTGGTGACTTCCAAACCTCCAGCACGTGGGCCGCCATCTGCAACGAGTTGTGTGCCCGTGTGGCGCAGTTGTTCCCCGATCACTTCATTGGTGCAGCGATGCTGCCGCAGTCGCCTGGGGTTGACCCGGCCACGTGTATCCCTGAACTGGAAAAGTGCGTCAAAGACTACGGCATGGTCGGCATCAACTTGAACCCTGACCCTTCAGGCGGCCACTGGACCAGCCCCCCACTGACCGACCGCCACTGGTACCCGATCTACGAAAAGATGGTTGAACACGACATCCCCGCGATGATTCACGTGTCGACGAGCTGCAACGCCTGTTTTCACACCACCGGCGCCCACTACCTGAACGCAGACACCACCGCATTCATGCAATGCATTCAGGGCGATTTGTTCAAGGATTTCCCCACCCTGAAATTTTTGATTCCGCACGGCGGCGGCGCGGTGCCCTACCACTGGGGTCGCTTCCGCGGTCTTGCGCAAGAGATGAAAAAGCCTTTGCTCGAAGACCACCTCCTCAACAACATCTTCTTTGACACCTGTGTCTACCACCAGCCTGGCATTGACCTGTTGACCAAGGTGATCCCTGTCGACAACATTTTGTTCGCCTCTGAAATGATTGGCGCAGTGCGTGGCATCGATCCACAAACAGGCCATTACTACGACGACACCAAGCGTTACGTCAACGCCACGCCCAACCTCAGCGAAGAGCAGCGCCACAAAGTGTTCGAAGGCAACGCCCGTCGGGTGTTCCCTCGCCTTGACGCCGCACTGAAGGCCAAAGGTCTGTAACACCCACATTGGAGAAAACACCATGTACGAACTCGGCGTTGTGTACCGCAACATCCACCGCACAGACAAAGACATCGCAGAAAAACTAGGCCAGTTTGGCAGCGCCACCGTCCACGAAGCCATGGGCCGTGTGGGTTTGATGGCCACTTATATGCGTCCCATCAACGCCAGCTCACACGTCAGTGGCACTGCAGTGACGGTGTTGCTGCATCCCGGTGACAACTGGATGATGCACGTCGTGGCAGAGCAAATTCAGCCGGGTGACATCGTTGTGGCCGCCTGCTCGGCCCCCAGCACCGACGGCTTCTTTGGTGACTTGTTGGCCACCAGCTTCATGTCGCGCGGAGCCAAGGCATTGGTCATCGACGGGGGCGTGCGCGACACCAAAGACTTGAATGAAATGGGCTTTCCTGTGTGGAGCAAAGCGGTCAGTTCCAAAGGCACCATCAAAGCCACGCTGGGCTCGGTGAATATCCCCGTGCTGTGCGCTGACGCGCTGGTCACTCCTGGTGACGTCATCGTGGCGGACAACGACGGGGTGGTCGTGGTGCCGCGCGCCTGGGCTGCGAAAACACTGGAAGCCGCGGCCAAGCGCGAAGCACTCGAAGGCGAAAAGCGCGAAAAGCTCGCCTCTGGGGTGTTGGGCTTGGATATGTACAAAATGCGCGAGCCTTTGGCTCAAGCCGGCTTGCGCTACATCGACTGAGGATACGCCATGAGCAAAATCACTTCTGGCGGTTTCGCCAAAACCGAAGGCTGGTTGGACTGGTACGACGGCCCAACCAAACCCCAATTCGTCCTGCCTGCAGGCGCCATTGATGCGCACTGCCACGTGTTTGGTCCGGGGGAACAGTTCCCCTACGCACCGGAGCGCAAATACACGCCCTGCGATGCCAGCAAAGCGCAGTTGTTTGCCTTGCGCGATCACCTGGGCTTTTCTCGCAACATCATTGTGCAAGCCACCTGCCACGGGGCAGACAACCGCGCCATGATGGATGCGTGCCTAAGCAGCGGCGGCAAGGCGCGTGGCGTAGCCACCGTCAAGCGCAGCGTCACCGACGACGAACTCCAAGCACTGCACGCGGCGGGCGTGCGAGGTGTGCGCTTTAACTTTGTCAAACGTTTGGTGGACTTCACGCCCAAAGACGAATTAATGGAAATCGCTGCCCGCGTGAAAGAGCTCGGCTGGCACATCGTCATTTACTTCGAAGCCGTCGATCTCCCTGAACTGTGGGACTTTTTCACCGCCCTGCCCACCACAGTGGTCGTCGATCATATGGGGCGCCCCAACACCGCATTGCCCGTCGATGGTCCTGAGTTCAAGCTGTTTGAGCGCTTCATGGCTGAGCACGAGAACGTCTGGAGCAAGGTCACCTGTCCCGAGCGTTTGAGCGAAACCGGCCCGGCCGCCTTGAACGGTGAGCGCCACGCCTACACCGATGTGGTGCCCTTCGCTCGTCACATCGTCGAGACGTTCCCTGACCGCGTGCTGTGGGGCACCGACTGGCCTCACCCCAACCTCAAAAAGCATATGCCCGACGACGGCTTGTTGGTGGACTTCATTCCCCACATTGCACGCACCACCGAACTGCAACACAAGTTGTTGGTCACCAACCCAATGCGCCTGTATTGGCCAGAGGAATGCTAAGCCATGGCGTTAGACAAACCCTACCTAGATGTACCCGGCACCATCATTTTCGATGCCGAGCAAAGCCGCAAAGGCTACTGGCTGAATCAGTTTTGCATGAGCCTCATGAAAGCCGCCAACCGCGAGCGTTTTAAGGCCGATGAAAAGGCCTATCTCGACGAATGGCCAATGACTGAAGAACAAAAGCAAGCCGTGATGGCGCGCGATTTGAACTGGTGTATGAAAACGGGTGGCAACATTTATTTCCTGGCCAAGCTGGGCGCCACAGACGGGCTGAGCTTTCAGCAAATGGCAGGCTCCATGACTGGCATGACCGAGCAACAGTACCGCGACATGATGATCAGCGGTGGCCGCTCGGTGGAGGGCAACCGCTACATCGGCGAGGACGGCTCCGCGCAGGCACACCATCAACCCCAAGGCGCCGCTGGCAAAAAGGACTAACCCGATGGCACGCATTACCGCATCTGTATTCACCTCTCACGTGCCCGCCATTGGCGCGGCGATGGACTTGGGCAAGACCCAAGAAGACTACTGGCAACCCGTGTTCGCTGGCTATGACTACAGCCGCGAATGGATGAAAGACAACCGCCCAGACGTCATCTTTTTGGTGTTCAATGACCATGCCACCGCATTCAGTCTGGAGATGATTCCCACCTTCGCAATTGGGACCGCCGCCCACTACAAGCCGGCCGATGAAGGCTGGGGACCCCGCCCTGTGCCACCGGTGCAGGGGCATCCTGACCTCGCTTCGCACATCGCTCAAAGCGTCATCCAACAAGACTTTGACCTCACCATCGTCAACCAAATGGACGTCGACCACGGCTTGACCGTCCCCTTGTCACTGATGTGCGGTCAGAAAGACCCCATCCAGGATGCATGGCCTTGCCCTGTGATTCCCTTCGCGGTCAACGTCGTGCAATACCCTGTGCCCAGCGGACAGCGTTGCTTCAACTTAGGCCAAGCGATTCGCAAAGCCATCGAGAGCTACGACGAAGACCTCAACGTCCACATCTGGGGCACCGGCGGCATGAGCCACCAGTTGCAAGGGCCGCGCGCCGGCTTGATCAACAAAGAGTGGGACAACCGCTTCCTCGACTTGCTGATTGAAGACCCCGTTGCCGCGGCACAAATCCCACACATCGACTACGTGCGAGAAGCGGGCAGCGAAGGCATCGAGTTGGTCATGTGGCTGATCGCGCGCGGCGCCATGAGCGACGTGGTCGATGGCAAGCTCCAAGGCCCAGCCCCCAAGCTCAAACACCGCTTCTACCATGTCCCCGCCAGCAACACGGCAGTGGGGCACCTCATTCTTGAAAACCAATAACAGGAGTACCGCATGACCATCAAAGTCGCACTCGCAGGCGCTGGCGCGTTTGGCATCAAACACTTGGACGGTATCAAACACATCGACGGCGTTGAAGTCATTTCAGTGATTGGCCGCGATTTGGCCAAGACACAAGAAGTCGCCGACAAGTACGGCATCGCCCACGCCACGACTGAACTCAAAGACGCGTTGGCGATCAAAGAAGTGGACGCCGTGATTCTGTGCACACCCACGCAAATCCACGCCAGCCAGACCCTGGCTTGCCTCGAAGCGGGCAAGCACGTGCAAGTCGAAATCCCGATGTGTGACGTGCTCAGCGAGGGCGAGGCCATCGTGCAGCGCCAACAAGAAACCGGATTGGTCGCCATGTGTGGCCACACGCGCCGCTTCAATCCCAGCCACCAATATGTGCACCAACGCATCACGGCCGGCGAGTTCAACATTCAGCAACTGGATGTCCAAACCTACTTCTTCCGCCGCACCAACATGAACGCCCTAGGCCAGCCGCGCAGCTGGACCGACCACCTGCTGTGGCACCACGCCGCCCACACGGTCGACTTGTTTGCCTACCAAGCGGGCAGCCCTGTGGTGCAGGCCAACGCCCTCCAAGGCCCCATTCACCCGACTTTGGGGATCGCCATGGACATGAGCATCCAACTCAAGGCCGCCAATGGTGCGATTTGTACTTTGAGCCTCAGCTTCAACAACGATGGTCCTTTGGGCACGTTCTTCCGCTACATCGGTGACAGTGCGACCTACATCGCGCGCTACGATGACCTTTTCACCGGTAAAGAAGAGCCCATCGATGTATCCAAAGTGGCCGTCAGCATGAATGGCATTGAGTTGCAAGATCGCGAATTCTTTGCAGCCATCCAAGAGGGCCGCCAACCCAACGCATCGGTAGCCAGCGTGTTGCCCTGCTATCAGGTGCTGCACCAGTTGGAACAACAGCTCAACGCCGCTTAAGCGTCCACCCTCTCACGCACTCGGAGACCCTCAACATGCAACAACGCCAACTTGGCCCCTTTAGCGTCAGCGCCATTGGTTTGGGATGTATGAACTTCTGCCACGCCTACGGCCCTGCTGTGCCAGAGGCCCAAGCAGAGCGCGTCCTGTTGGAAGCCTTGGATGCTGGGGTCACCCACTTTGATACTGCGGCGTTGTATGGCTTTGGGGCCTCTGAGGAGTTGGTGGGTAAATTTTTGTCGCCCCACCGCGGTCGCTTCACGCTGGCCAGCAAGTGTGGCTTGATCGGCGTCACCCAGCCTGACGGTAAAAAAGTGCGCGCCATCAACGGTCGGCCCGAGAGCATCCGCGCGACCTGCGAAGAGGCCCTGAAGCGATTGCGCACCGACGTCATCGACCTTTATTACCTGCACCGTTGGGACAAATCAGTGCCCATCGAAGAGAGCGTAGGCGCCTTGGCCGACTTGATCGCTGCGGGCAAAATCCGCGCCATCGGTTTGTCGGAAGTGTCTTCTGCCACATTGCGCAAAGCCCACGCAGAACACCCCATTGCCGCACTGCAAACAGAGTACTCTCTGTGGACGCGCAACCCCGAGATGGGGGTCCTTGACACCTGCCGTGAGCTGGGCGTCGCGTTTGTGGCCTTCAGCCCAGTGGGGCGGGGCTTTTTGACCAGTGCGCCACCCGACCCCAGCCAGTTCGACGACAAAGACATTCGCAAGTCCATGCCGCGCTTCATGGGCGACGCCTACCAGGCCAACTTGGACTTGCACCCGGCCTTGCGGATGCTCGCCGACGAGGCTGGCTGCACACCGGCACAGCTGGCGATTGCGTGGCTGTTGCACCGCGCACCACACATCTTGCCCTTGCCCGGCACCACCAGCGTGGATCATTTGCACGAAGACCTTCAGGCCGCCGATGTCGCGCTCGACGAGGGCCTCATGGAGTCGATTGATGAAATCATCAACACCCACACAGTGACGGGCAACCGCTATCCCGCGCAAGCCCGCAGCGAAGTCGATACCGAAGAAATCCCAGGCACTTGAGCTGCACCACCCGTGAAGCCTGACCTCTTTTTGCTCCCCGGGCTGACCTGCGACGCCGCAGTCTGGCGCCATCAAAGCGCCGCCCTGGCCCCGGTCGCGAACCCCATCGTGCCCGACTGGGGTTCACTCAACCGCTTGGCCGACATGGCGCGACTGGCGTTGAGTCAAAGCCCACAAGACCGCATCTGGGTCGCAGGGCACTCGATGGGCGCGCGCGTCGCCCTTGAAATGTGGCGCCTCGCCCCCGAGCGCATCGCAGGCTTGGCCCTGTTGGACACTGGGGCCCATCCGCGCGCCGACGGCGAAGCTGGAGACAAAGAAGAGCGCGGCCGCATGGCTTTGCTCGGCATCGCGCAGCGCCAGGGGATGCGTGCCATGGGCTCGCAATGGGCGCGCGGCATGGTCCACGAGTCGCGCCGAGACAGCCCTGTGTTTGACGAGATATTGGCGATGCAAGAGCGCAGCAGCCCCGCCCAGTTTGAGGCGCAAATCCAGGCGTTGCTGAACCGCCCAGATGCGCGCCCTTTGCTCTCGACCATCACCTGCCCCGTGTGGTTGCTGTGTGGTGAAGACGATGCTTGGAGCCCGCCCGCGCAACACCAAGCCATGGCCGACCTGATCCCTCACGCCCAACTCACCCTGGTGGCAGAGTGCGGCCACATGAGCCCGATGGAACAACCCGAGGCCGTCTCGCAATGGCTGCTCGATTGGTGGCACGCCACAACATGAGCACGCCGGCACCCAACTACTTGGCTGCCACCCGCTTCGTCGATCACGAGGCGCCCGAGATTCGGGCCTTCAATGCGCGCGCGTTGGCCCACACGGACACGAGCGATGCGCGGCAAACCACCATCGCTCTGTTCAACGCTGTGCGCGATCAACTGCGTTACGACCCGTATCGTTTTTTGCCCGATGCGGAGACTTTCACCGCCAGTCACATCGTGCAACAGCCTTCTGGTTTTTGTGTGCCCAAAGCGGTCTTGCTCGCTGCCTGCTTGCGCGCCGCCGGCATCCCAGCGGCACTGGGCTTTGCCGATGTCAAAAACCACCTCAACTCGCCCAAACTCGCGGCGCTGATGCAGACCGACACCTTCATCTACCACGGCTATGTGCAGGTCTGGCTGGGTGAACAGACTTTCAAAATCACCCCCGCATTCGACAGCGCCATGTGCGAGCGCTTTGGCGTGAAGCCCTTGGTGTTTGATGGCACGGCGGACGCCCTGTTCCATGAGTTTGATCAGCAGTCGCGCCGCCATATGGAGTACGTCCACGACCGTGGTCTGTTCGAAGACCTGCCGTTTGAAGACATGATGAGAGACTTCCGCGCGCTTTACCCCAAGCTGATCGCCATGTCTCTAGAGCGCAAAGCACGACAGGGCTCTGCCGACCCCGCTTTTCGACCCGACGAGTGAGCGCGCTGGCAACAGGGTGACCCCATTCGCCCACGCGACTCATCGCGCTCAACAATAGCGAGATACTTCTCGCTTGAAGAGCGAACCTCGCTCAGACCTCGCCGTCTCATCGGCATCGCTCACGCCTGACTCACTTATGAACCTTTCGCCAGATTCGCTCGATGCGCGCACCCTCAAGCGCGTGCTGTGGGCACTGATGTTCGGCAATGTCGTCATTGGCACCGGCGTGATGGTCGTGCCTGGCACGCTCAATGACCTGGCCACCGACCTGAATGTGTCGATCAGCTTGGCCGGCCAAATCATTTCAGCCGCCGGTGTCTTCATGTGTCTGGGTGCGCCGGGGCTGGCGATGGTGGTCGGCCGCTGGGATCGTCGGTGGCTCTTGCCCGCCGTCATGCTGTGGTACGGCATCACCCACTTGCTGTGCATGGCTGCCGAGACCTATACCCAGCTCCTGGTCATTCGGCTCTCCGCCATGGTGGGCCCAGCGCTGTTCACGCCCCAAGCTGCGGCCGCTGTGAGCCAAATCGTTCCAGTTGAAAAGCGGGCCAAGGCCATGTCACTGGTCTTTTTGGGTTGGTCCGTCGCGTCGGTCATGGGGGTGCCCTTGGGCGCGTGGATGGGCAACCACTGGGGCTGGCGCTCGGCGTTTGGATTGATTGCCCTCTTATCCGTGATCAATGCCGTTTGGCTCTGGCGCATCCTGCCCGGCCCCATCAAACCGCCACCAATGCCCTTGTCCGCTTGGCGCGAAACATTTGGCAACAGCGTCTTGATGAAAACCGTTGCCGTGACTTTGGTCGCGGGGAGCGGTCAGTTCGTGTTGTTCGCTTACTTTGCGCCTTACTTGACGCAGTACCTAGGCGCCACGCCGAGTGATTTGGCGCTGTTCTATGCCTGCAATGGTTTGATGGGATTCATCGGAATGTGGGTGCTCACCAAACGCATCGACCGCATTGGACCTGCGCCTGTGGTGACGCTGTCGCTGTGGGCCTTTGTCTTCAGCTGCATCGCTTGGGGCTGGGCCAGCGGAGTGGTCTCCGCCATTGTCACCATGCTGGCGTGGTCGACGGTGAGTTTTGCTTGGAACTCGTCGCAACAAGCCCGCTTGGCCGGCATCGCCCCTCATGCGGCCAGCGCCTCCATTGCACTCAACACCTCGGCGATCTACCTCAGCCAGGCCATCGGTGCAGGCATTGGTGGGGTCTTGATCGACTGGGGCGCCATGCCGCAGTTGCATTGGGCGGCGCTGGTCATCCTCTTCGGCGCCATCGCGCTCAACCGCCACCTGCGCGTCAGCTACCAAACCTGATGCGGTGCGCCAGCGCCAGC
>JBEAPX010000006.1:0-2740 GCA_041164205.1 Pseudomonadota bacterium | reverse complement strand
TAGATAAACCTATCAATTATAGCCTGAACGCTGGCTTACTGACGCGCTCGCGTGCAAACAAATGGCAGCGGCAGCGGCCACATTCAACGACTCTTCACCGCCAATTTGATGGATGCGGACGCGGCGATCCGCAAGTGCCAACACCTCGGGAGACACACCCTGACCTTCATGCCCAAGCAACCAAGCGCAAGGAGAGGGAATGTCCAGCTGATGCAGCCACTCGCCTTCGTGAACGTGGGTTACCAGCAGCGGTACATTCAGCGCGTTCAAGTCTGTGACTCGAGCCCCTTCGCAAAGATTGAGGTTGAAGTGGGCCCCCATACCAGCGCGAACCACCTTGGGCGACCAAAGCCCAACCGTGCCATGAAGCGCGACAATTTGAACAAACCCCATGGCCGAAGCGGTTCTAAGAATCGAGCCAACATTGCCAGGGTCTTGCAGACGATCAAGCACCACGGTTGGCACACCGGCGCGGATCGAACTCTGGTCAACCCATTCAAACAAGGCCCCCATCGCCGATGGGCTCTCTAACTGGCTCAAGCCTTTCATCGTTGTCGCATCCACTGCGACGTGCCGACCAGGCCACTTGAGGCCCTCAGGCCATTGCGCCAGAGCTGTCTCAGTCCAAACCACTACCTTCGGCGCCCAGTCACGCGCCAATGCCGCGCGAACCAAGTGGTCACCCTCTACCCAAATCAATCCAGCCCGCTTGTAAGCCGCACCATCCCGAGACACAGCCCGTATGGATTTAATCAACGGGTTGTCCTTCGATCGAATCAATTCAGGGGTCATGATGCAAGCCGACGTTTAGCCACAGGTGCGAAGCTGCGGCGGTGAACAGGCGTGATTCCTAATTGATTCAGCGCATCCAAGTGCGTTGCGGTGCCGTAGCCCTTGTGCTTGGCAAAGCCATAGCCAGGGTACCTGACATCCATATCGTCCATGTACTGATCACGCGTGACCTTCGCCAAAATAGACGCGGCTGAAATAGCCTGGACTTTGCTATCGCCTTTCACAATCGCCTCGGCAAAGATGTCCAGCTGAGGCAAGCGATTGCCATCGACCAAGACTCGCGATGGCTTGAGGCGCAAGCCCTGCACCGCCCTCTGCATGGCGAGCATCGTGGCATTCAAAATATTGAGCTCGTCAATTTCTTCCACGCTCGCACTGGCGATGCTGCAGCACAGCGCCTGCCCCATGATTTCGTGATACAGACGAAGTCGCTTTTTTTCGCTGAGCACTTTGGAGTCGGCCAATCCACGAATGGGATGCTCATCGTCCAAAATAACAGCAGCAGCCACCACAGGTCCCGCCAACGGCCCGCGTCCGGCTTCATCTACGCCCGCAATCAATCCCGGCTGATGCCATTCAAAGGACACCTGCTCAGCCATGAGTCAGCTCCTGGATGACTTGGGCAGAAATCGCCGCGGTGTCTGCCCGTAAGTTGTGATGCAAGTGCACAAACTGATCACGCAAACTCTGGACTCGATCAGGGCGATCGAGCCAAGCGAGCGTCGCTTCAGCAAGATTGTGAGGGCTCGCTTGGTCTTGCAGCAATTCAGGCACGAGGAACTTTTCTGCCAATATATTGGGGAGTCCGACCCAAGGTTGTAGGCGTTTGCGCTGGTGAATCCACCAGCTCAGCCAAGGCATGTGATACGCAATCACCATTGGGCGCTTGGCCAATGCAACCTCTAAAGTGGCCGTACCACTGGCAACCAGCACCGCATCGGATGCGGTCATACAAGCGTGAGAATGGCCATCAAACACCGTCAGTGGCAACCCAACGCCGTGCTGGTCGACTTGTTTTTGAATGGACTCGCGCAATGCAGGCACGGCAGGCAATATGAAAGTCAGCTCGGGTTTAGCGCGAAGCATCAACCTAGCAGCGGCCAAAAACCGAGGGAGCAAATGCGCTATTTCAGCATGGCGGCTGCCTGGCAACAGTGCCACGACCTGGCCCCCACCCTTCTGAAGGTTGAGCTGACTTCGAGCCCCGATTGGATCAGGCTCCAAAGGCATGAGTTGGGCAATCGGGTGACCGACATACGTGGCTCGAATGCCATGCTTTTCAAGCAGCGGCACCTCAAACGGGAAAACACACAACACGTGATCGACAGACTCCCGAATCACAGCCACCCGCTCGGCGCGCCAAGCCCAAATAGAAGGGCAGACAAAATGCACCGTCTTGACTCCGTGTCGCTTGAGCCTTTTAGCAAGTTCCAAGTTGAAATCCGGCGCATCGACGCCCACGAAAATATCAGGACGCTCAAGCAACCACCGATCGCCGAGATTTTTCCGCAAACGAACCAAAGCACGGTAGCGCTTGAGGACCTCCACATAGCCCCGAACAGACAGGCGATGGCTTGATTCCCAAGCATCAAAACCCTGGGCAACCATGTGCGGGCCACCCACCCCTGAGGCCTTCAGGGGCACACCTTGTTCTTGTAGGCCCTTCAGCAACAGCGATGCGAGCAAATCACCGGAAGCCTCGCCCGCAACCATGGCGATTCCGAGAGGGCTTTGAAGGGCTGACACAACGCGCTCGACGGAATCCAATGAAATCAGCGCACGATGCCGCGCTTGGGATCGACTTGAGACAAAAAATCTGCCATCAAATGCGCCACCTGAGCCTGATCGGCGCCAGCGTCTGCCAACTGCTTGATCGACCTCAATGACTCGTCCAAGGTCTTGCCCTCGCGATACAACGCTTTGTGCATTGCCTTGACTGCAGCAATCG
>JBEAPX010000005.1:0-8738 GCA_041164205.1 Pseudomonadota bacterium | reverse complement strand
TGCCCAGCAATGCAGCAGGGGTCTGACGATGTCGGATGGCATTGACCCAAAAGGGCAGGTGGGTCGATGCGTGCGCGCCTACGATGGTGACCCCAAGCACATGGCCTCGTCGCGCGTCCGTCACGATGCGCAAAAAGCCATCCGTGGCGCTCTCTGTGATCGCGCGGTCTGATTCGTTCAAAGGGTAAGTGATGGTTTCAACGGCCATGCCTTGTCGCGATGCTTCGCGTTGAGTCAAGCCGGCCTGTGCCACTTCTGGGTGGGTGTACACCACGCTGGGCATCCACGGGGCGTTCGCTGACTGGCGCCACCAGGGCGCGAGCAAGGTGTTCAGCGCAACTGCACTGCCTTGGTGTCCCGCGGCGTGAGTCAGGGCCAACGGACCAGCTGCATCGCCTGCCACCCAAATGTGTGGCCAGGCCGTTTGCAAGTAGGCGTTGTGTTCCATGTGTGTAGCCCCACCGATGCCGAGGGCCTCTAGGCCCAAACCCTCAAGTCGCGCACGGCGACCAACGGCCATGAGAACGGCATCCACTGTCAGTGTTTGGCTGGCGCCATCTGCGGATTGCCAGCTCAATGTGGTGTGCTCACCTTGGTGCGATGCCTTGTGAATCGTGCATTGCGTGTGGACTTGGACCCCTTCTGAGACGAGGCGCTGGTGCAACACTTGTGCCGCATCGGCATCCGCGCGGGGCAGTATTTGCGCTGCTTGTTCAAAGACGTGCACCTCTGTGCCAAACGCGTTCATGGCTTGTGATATCTCACAGCCAATGGGGCCCGCGCCAATGATGGCTAGGCGCTTGGGTGCTTGCTTGAGCGCGCGCAAGTGTTCCCATAAGTCATCGCTGGTCAAGCATTTGGTGGGATCCAATCCGGGTAGATCCGCGTACACCGGTGTTCCACCGGTTGCCAATAGGATGTGTTTGGCACTCAGTGTGAAAGGTGCTCCGCTGAGGGGTGTGATGCGAACCTGCCAAGGGTTGATCAACTGGGCATGGCCTGCAACGACCTCGACACCCAAGCCCTCATACCTTTGCGCGCTGTCGTGCGGCGCAATGGTTTGAATGCTTTGCTCCACGTGCGCCATGGCTTGCAAAAAAGCGCTTGAATTCGCCTCAAAGGTGCCCAGCCCCTGCGACTGCGCACGCCGGGCCGCTCCCAAGAGATGCGCAGTGTGGAGCAGGGCCTTGCTCGGTACACACCCCGTGTTGAGGCAGTCACCCCCCATGGCGCTTTGTTCGATCAGAGTGACTTTCGCTTGGAATGTGGCACCCATGTAGGCGCCAACCAAGCCAGCAGCACCGCCGCCGATCACGATCAGATTGCGGTCAAATTGCTTGGGTTTGTGTCCGCGCCAAGGGCGCAGGCGTTGGCGGTGTGCGAGCCAGCGTTGCACTGCCTTGATCAACCAGGGCAGGCCCGCGAGAGCGGCGAGCGAGAGCAGAACTTCTGGCGAGAGCAAGCCACCTAGGTGAGTGATTTGGGCGAGCTGGACACCGGCGTTGACATACAACACCGTTGCAGGAAACATCCCTAAGGCGCTCACCCACATATAAGTGGTGACTGGCATCTTGGTGAGGCCCATCCCCAGATTCACCAAAAAAAACGGTACCGCCGGCATCAGGCGCAAAGTCAAAAGGTAAGACAAGCCATCTTTGTCAAAGCCACGTTGAATGGCGCCCATCCGGTCTGGCCAGTGTTGATTCACCCAGTCGCGCAGCAGCCATCTGGCCAACAACATGGCGCCGGTGGCGCCCAAAGTCGAGGCCATCGATACCAAAGCGGTACCCCATAAGGTGCCGAACCACGCGCCCCCAAGCAAAGTCATCAAAGCCGCGCCCGGTATCGATGCTGCTGTGGCAAGGGCATAGATGGCTACAAAAACCAAGCTTGAAATCCACGGCGTCGCCAAGACTTTGTCGCGCCATTGCAGATGCCACATTTGGATGGTTGGCAAGTCCAACGACAACGTTTGCGTCTGCCACAGGACAACCAGCGCAGCCAATGCGCCGATGGCCCATACCCATTTCCAGTTGACGTTGCTCATGGCGTGATTGTGAGGCCTAGGCGAAAGGCAAGGGTCTGGTATCTCATGGCCTTGTCGAGGCGATGCTCATCGGTGGGAGTGGTCATCGGGGGCTTGGGATTGCAAGGACAAGAGTTGCCAGCCGGTATGCGTGCGGTAGATGGCAGACAGCAAGCACAGTGTGGCAAAACCCCAGGCGATGGGTGCAAAATTCTGCGGCCAAATGCACATCGCTGCGTACGCCAGCAGAGTCTCGCCCCCTTCGGTCAGAGACGGGATGAACGAGAGTGACTTGCGTGGCCCAGTGGTTTGACTGCAGTCGCCGCTGAGGGCTGCTCGCGGACGCATAGAGGTCAGGGCGAGCCACGATGTGGCGTTCAGCACGTAGCTGGCGACCAATGCGGCAGCAGCCATCGCGTTGTGCGTGGGGGCGATCCATGCGAAGGCCAGCGGGATGGCCACATAAAACCAAAAGTCCAGCACGATATCCAAATACCCACCAGCATCTGATGCGCCGCGCTGCCTAGCCAGTGCCCCATCTAAGGCATCGAGCGCGCGGGAGATCAGCAACAGCGCGAGCGCCCAATGAAATTGATGGCTCGCAATCAGAACGGCACTCATCAGTCCAGTGACCCAAGCGGCGACAGTGACTTGGTTGGGGGTCACGCCCCAGCGCAGGAGAGGAGTGGCGACCACCCGCCACAACGGTTCGAGTGCGTTTTGGATCGGGCGATCAAACATGGCGAGCGTCCGTTTCGGGCCACTGCATCAGGGCCTGTGGATCAGCGATATCTTGTGGATCATGCGTGACCAACAATACCGGAATGGCACTGGCGCGCAGCAGGTCAAACACCTTGACTCGCACGCGCTCGCGCAAACGCTCATCGAGGGCAGAAAAAGGCTCATCGAGCAACACGGCATGGGGCTGAGCGAGCAGTGTTCGCATCAGTGCGACGCGCGCACGCTGGCCGCCGGAGAGTTGCGCTGGCAAAGCGTCCGCAATGTGCTCGAGCTCGATGGCGTTGAGCGCTGCCCGAATGGCGTCCCGTCGCGCAGCAGCTGAACCTGTGGGCGTCGCGTAGGACAAGTTGTCCTGCACACTCATGTGTTCAAACAAGCGATCCTCTTGAAACAGCAAACCAACGCGTCGCTTGTGGGTGGGCAGGTCGTCTAGGCTTTGACCATGCAGGGTGCAGTTGCCTCGCCATTCAAATCCGCTTGGCAACAGCCCAGCGATCGCTTGCAGCAAACTGCTCTTACCGCACCCACTCGGCCCCATCAAAGTCATGATTTGACCAGGTTGAATGGCACAACGCCATGCCTGCAGCAGCACGCGCTGTGGCGACACGAGTTGGTGGACGTTGACCTGGAGTGCCATGGTGTGAATTTTCAATCAGTGGCTTGGGCTGCGCGTTCTGTGGTCTTCGATTGTGACTCACGCGTGGCCCAGGCAAATACGAGCATTGGGAGTACCCATTGCGCCAACGCCCAAGCCGCCGAGATGTGGCGTTGTCCACCACTGCTTTGGGTCAGGGCCTCGGTGGTGAGCGTCGAGACCCGGCCACCGCCCAGCCACTCGGTTGGCAAGTACTGGGCCAAACTGACCGCGCAACCAATGGCCGCAGTGCGCCAAAGCGGCGCCCGCAGCATGGGCCACTTGATGTGCCAGCGCTGTGACCACCAGCCTTTGCCTAGGGTCGCAGCCACATCCGTGAAACGAGGGTCAAAGTTGGCATAGGCCGGGCCCAAGGTCAGCAGCACGTAGGGCAATACTGCAAAGACGTGCCCGACGAATACCGCCGTCCACGACGCATCAACGCCCCAAGCGATGACGACGCCGTGGATGCCCCACAGCCACAACACGGGTGGACAGATCAGCCACACCAACGCCCACCGTTGGGCGAACCACTGCCATCGAGCGGAGGCAGATTCAAACCATCCAATCAAGAGCAACATCGACGCCAGGGTGCTGCCAAGGGCGAGCGTGATGGTGTCCGTGAGCGTGCTGGTGCTGCGTGCAACCTCATGCCACGCCAAGGCACTGAAACTTTCTGGAAACAAGGCGGGGTAGGGCCACAGCGGTACAAAAGACAGCCCAAGCGTGAGCATCAAGCCAATGGCGTACACCATGGCAATGCTGGGAGCAGCCCAAGTCACCCCCTGCTGCCACCAGCCAGGGGAATCGCGAAATCGATCGTGCCCGATGCGAGCCACAGGGCTCAAGAATTGAAATCGCCTCAAGGCCCAGCGGGTGCCTCGTCCTGGGATATCCATCCAGCGCAAGAGCGCCCAGCCGCCAATGGCAAGGCCTAGGCCCACCATCCAACTCAAGGCAACGCCGGCGCGGCGCATATCTGGGTTGGCATCGTGTAGCCATTGCCAAGCCAATACAGCCGCGGTCGGTGGGGCCGTGGGACCAATGGCCAGACCAACGTCGACCACCCCCCAGCCATAGGCCCATACCGCGAGCACGGGCCAGCGTAGGCGCAGCCAAAGTGAAGGAGAGACGGCGATTTGCCAAGCTGACCAGGGGTTGTAACCCCACGTTTGCGCGCAAGCCCATTGCTGTTGCCAGTGCAAGCGCTGATCCGGGCGCTGCCATTCGGCCCATCCGACCCAAAGCAAGAATGGCAGTTCTTTCATCACCAGCACAGCCACCATAGACAATGCCCACGGGTCATGCGTGATCGACCAGTCCAAAGGCTGTGCTGGCCAACCCGTCAGCTGAGACAAAAGCCGCCAGAACAATCCAGTTGGCGCGATGAGCCAGCCGAGCGCCAGCGCAAATGCCAGGTGTGGTGTGGCCATAGCCCAGCCCAAATGCTTGAGCAACAAGGACTCAGCCGCATGGCCTCGACCAAGCGTGCGCGACAAGATCAGGTTGCACAGTGCCACAGCCATGAGCGTGGATGCCGTAGCCGTCCATAAGGTCAACAGCCAAGGTCGATGCACCGCCTGCTCAATCAATGTGCGCAGCCAGGGACCTTGCCAAAGCGGTTGTGCGGCCCAGTACAGCGCGCCCAAGGTGGGCCCGACTGTCACCCCCGCGATGGCCCAAGCTCCGATGCGTTGAAGGCCAGAGCGCGGTGAAGCCATCGTTAACGGGCGTAGCGTGCGCGCCAAGCGTCTTCGAGCGGCTGCACCCAAGACGCGTGTGGCTCGGGCAGGGTTGGTTGCGGATCACGCAGTGCGCCGGGTGCCGTCAACGGTGCAAATGCCGCTCGGTCTGAGGCATTTAGTGCGGATAGATTCAAAACCGTGGGATCGCCCCACACTTGGATGTCCGCTTTGCGAGCCTGAGCGGAAGGAGACAGCAAGAAGTTGACCACCACTTGGGAAGCAGCGGACGCGTTGCTGTTGCGGGGGATAGCCAAAAAGTGGGTGTTCCCAATCGTGCCGCCTTGGAGCTGGAAGGTCTGGACCGTGCGCGGCAATCGTCCAGCCGCAATTTCGCTGGCGGCTTCATTGGGGTTGAACGTGACGCCAATCAGCAGAGACTGATCCGCCACGCCTTGTCGCATCGCTGCCGCGCTGGCGGCAAATTGCCGCCCACCTCGCCACAAATGGGGATGAAGGGCATCTAAATAGGCCCACAAGGGCGCCGTGGCCGCATCGAACGCTTGGGCATTCCAAGGTGTGTACAACACGCGTGCATCCGACGTGAGTGACATGAGCCACTGCTTGAGCCACGTGGTGCCGTGAAAGTCGGGCGGCTGAGGGTAGGTGAGTTGACCAGGGCGAGATTGCGCCAGGGCGAGCCAGTCTTGGACCGTTTGTGGTGGGGTTTCGAGTCGCAAACGGTCGGCAAAAAAGCTCAGTTGAGCCATACCCCAAGGCGCTTCGAGTCCATCTGTGGCCTCACCAAAATCCAACAACGTGGTGGGTTTGCCCTGGGTGTCGACCCAACGCATATTGGGTAGGTTTGAAGTGAAGGGGCCCATCAGTGCCCCTTCACGCTTGAGCCGTGCGAAGTTTTCGCCGTTGAGCCACAACAGATCGACGCTGCCCCCTTGTTGCTTGCCGCGCTTCAGCTCTTGGGTGATGCGTGCCACGGTTTGGGCTATGTCGCTGACTTTGACATGAATCAGTCGGATGCCGAACTGCCGCTGGATCTCTTGTGATGCCCAGTCGATGTAGGCGTTGATTTGTGGGCTACCACCCCAGGCGTTGAAGTAAACCGTTTGACCCTTGGCCACGCGAACAATCTGCGACCAATCATTGTGAGCGTCGGATGCTGCCGGCGCGGCTGCGCTCAATGCAGTCAGGCCACCCAACGCGAGCGCCCTGACCAAGACTTGGCGCCTCGTCAATGGCTGCGGTGGATGGGCGAACTCATTGGGGGTGGAAAGTGGGTGCATGAAGAGCCAAGGTTACAGGACGTTGTTGGGGGTTGCTCACCAAGACCGCGAACGGGCGCCGGCAGAGTGGGGCAGGGCTGATCAAAACGTTGGATGGATTGTCGCCGCAGCGCCCCCTGGGGCCCCGCCAATTGTTGATGGGTGCGAGGGGCTTTTAGGGAAGCAGCGCGTGGGCAAACTCCTGCGCATCAAAGGTTTGTAAGTCATCCAATTGTTCGCCCACGCCGACAAAATAAATCGGGATGGCGCGCTCCAAGGCGATGGCCGCGATGACGCCACCTTTGGCGGTACCGTCGAGTTTGGTGACGATCAAACCCGTGAGGCCCAACACATCGTCGAACGCCTTGACTTGCGCCAATGCATTTTGGCCGGTGTTGCCGTCGATGACCAACAAGATTTCGTGGGGTGCAGTGGCTTCAGCCTTTTGGATCACGCGTTTGATTTTGCGCAGCTCCTCCATTAGGTGAAGCTGGGTGGGTAAGCGCCCTGCGGTGTCGACGAGCACGACATCCTTGTGTCTTGCCATACCAGCTTTGACCGCGTCAAAGCTGACTGCGGCTGGATCGGCATCGACTTGACTGATGATCTCAACGAGGTTGCGGTCGGCCCAGACCGCCAGCTGTTCCTTGGCCGCTGCTCTGAAGGTGTCGGCCGCCGCCAGCAGCACGTGGGCGTTGTGCAGAGTTAAATGTTTGGTGAGTTTGCCAATCGAGGTGGTTTTGCCAGCGCCGTTGACGCCGGCGACCATGATGACCGTCGTGGCGTGCTGGCCGATCTTCAGCGGCCGTTGCAGAGGCGTCAACAAAGCCGTGACTTCGTCTCGCAAGATCTGCTTCACGTGGTCTGTCGTCGTGGCTTTCTCGGCTTTGACGCGGCGCTGCAACTTTTCAAGCAAGAGGGTGGTCGCTTTGACACCGACGTCTGCGCCCAGCAATGCGCCTTCTAATTCATCGTACAGTGCGTCGTCGACTTTCGCATTGACGAAGACTGCACTGATACCCGCGCCTGTCTTGTTCAGTCCTTTTTTCAGACGACTCAGCCAGCCTTCACGCGGAGTGCCAGCGGATGCTGCCGCTGTCGGTGGTGTTTCGGTGATCAGTGCCCCCAAGGCAGAGACCTCGGCGTCGCTCACTTGAGGTTCTGCCACGATCTGCTCAGGCGCCGATGGCGTGACATCAGTGGCTGGGGCACTGGTGGCAGGGGAGGTGGTTTTTTTACGAAAAAATTGGAACATACCGCTCTTTTTTACAATAGCCACCATTCTATGAAACATCTCAGCAAACCCAAGGCCCCGCCACCTCGACCCGTGGCCAGCGTGCGCATCATCGGTGGGACCCACAAGCGAAGTGTCTTGCCTGTGCTGAATGCACCGGGTTTGAGGCCCACGGGTGACCGGATCCGAGAGACATTGTTCAACTGGCTGGGACAGGACTTGAGTGGCTGGCGGGTCATTGACGCGTTTTCTGGCTCTGGCGCATTGGGATTCGAGGCCGCGTCGCGAGGAGCCTCTGAGGTCATCTTGGTCGAGGCATCGACACCCCTGGCGCGCTCGTTGAGCGAGACGGCGGAACGGTTGAAGCTGTCGCAGGTTCGGGTCGAGCGCACGGACGCTTTGGCGGTGCTGGTTCGTGAGGCTGGTCGGCATTGGGATGGGGTTTTTTTGGATCCGCCGTTCTCGCAGAGCGAAGAGGGTGTGTTCGAGCGGGCCTTGTCTGCAGCCGTGAAAGTGATTTCCAATCGGGGATGGTGCTATTTGGAAGCACCGCGTGCATGGAGCGCTGATGAGTTGTCGGGCTTAGGGTGGACCTTGACCAAACATGGAAAAGCGGGTTCAGTGCACTTTCATTTGTTGGAACCTTTATCATCTTCCGTATGACGCAAACTACCGCCCAGCGTGAGCACCGAGTTGCGGTGTATTCCGGAACGTTTGACCCCTTGACCAAGGGGCATGAGGACGTGGTTCGCCGCGCCGCGCAATGTTTTGATGAGGTGATCGTCGCCGTGGCGATGGCGCATCACAAAAAGACGATGTTCACTTTGGACGAGCGACTGGCTTTGGTGCGCGCATCGTTGGCTGACTTGCCCCAGGTGAAGGCGTTGCCATTCGACGGTTTGATCATGGATTTTTGCCGCGAATGTGGCGCTGTGGCTGTGGTGCGAGGGATTCGCAATGTCACTGATTTTGACTACGAAGCACAGATGGCAGGCATGAACCGAAAGTTGGCGCCCGAGGTGGACACGCTGATGCTGATTCCTGCGCCAGATCTGCAATGCATCTCTTCTACGCTGGTGCGTGAAATCGCCAAATTGGGGGGTGACGTGAGCGACATGGTCAGCCCAGTGGTGCGTGACGC
>JBEAPX010000004.1:0-2751 GCA_041164205.1 Pseudomonadota bacterium | reverse complement strand
ATTACATCCATCAGCACTTTGAGCCGCCACCTGGTCAGCGCAAGCCCAGCGCACACCAAGTCAGTGAGGCCTTTGCGCAGAGCCTGCAGACCTTTTACGACGGCCGGGTCAGTGAGGTGTTAACCCACCCTGATCGACATTTGCACGTGGTGGTCTCGCGAGGGCGTTCGCTGCTGAAAAGTCACCATGCCATCGGCACACCACTGGGTTTTGCCGCTGCTTTCTTGGCCAATGCCGTTGAGCGCCGCTACTTGGATCGATGGCTGGAGCGCGGTATTTTGTCCAGCCACAGTGCGCCGGCGTTGCCATTGCGCGCGGATGGCTATGCGACACGCCAATGGTTGTTGAACGAGCGCAATTTCATGGCGGCAGTGCGCGCGAGTTGTTCCATTCCGTTTGCCATGGAGCCAGTGATCAATATCCCTGAGTTACCTGAAGGCGCTTATTGGGATGGAGGGCTCACGGATTACCACTTGCATTGGGGCTATACATTGGCCCCTGAGGAGGTGGTGCTGTACCCGCACTTTCAAAACCATGTGATTCCCGGCTGGCTGGACAAGGCGTGGAAAAGCCGCCATGCGGCCACATCGGCGCTGGATCAGACGATTGTCTTGGCCCCCGATCCAGACTGGGTCGCGCAATTACCGGGCGGCAAATTGCCGGATCGCCACGATTTTGTGACGTACGCCAAAGACTTTGCAGGGCGCGTATCAGCTTGGAGCGGCGCGGTGTCCCAAAGCCAACAGCTCGCTGATGAATGGCAAGCCTGGTTGGCCCGCCCGGATATGGACGCGGTACAGCCCTTGCCCTAGGTTTTGGCTGGCGCGCCTGATTCAAAAATAGTCAGATAAATCCAGTATTCGTGCGCTGAAGGCGTTGCGCTTGACCGAGGCGATGCCTTTTTCCATGGCAGCGGTTGACGAGTATTGCGTGCTCTTGCCAATGCGCTCACCGTCTTCGCTCAAGAGGGAAAAGTAGGGGTGGCCTCCGGGTGCCAAGCGGCGGTCGAAGCACTCGTCTTTCAGACTGCAGCGGCGCAACCGGTCAAGCACACCCTCGGCGTCTTCCTTGTTGGTCATCTGTTGACTGGTCATCACCACTTGCCCATTGGCAGCTTTGAGACTCAGCACAAAAAACCCGTGGCGATTTTTGGTTAACTCAAATTTTCCTGACATATGGACTCCTGATGAATACGAATGATTTACAACCCGTTTCACATCAGTTTATAGTCCAAAAGTATTCAAAAAAAGTGCTAATTGTCTCTAGTCACGTTCAAGCAAGGCGAATTGCAGCAAGTGCCGGCGAGGCCCGATCAGGCGCTTTCCTCCAGCATCGCCAAGTACTCTTCAGCGCTGGCCAGCCGAGGGTTGGTGGCGTGGCAGTGGTCAGCCAGAGCGCCTTTGATCACGCGCTCGTACCACCCAGGTTCGACACCCATGGCCGCTAGACCAGTGGGCAAACCGAGGCGGGCGTTCATGTCTTTGATTGCCTCTGCCACGTCATGGCCTGACTGGAGGCCCATCGCTTGCGCCATGCGTTGGAGCTTGTGTTCTTGCTGGACCGAGGCGACATCGGCGTTGAATCGGACGACCGCAGGGAGAAACATGGCATTCAAAGTGCCGTGGTGCAAGCGGGGGTTCACCCCGCCCAAACTGTGGCTGAGGGAGTGCACACAGCCCAACCCTTTTTGAAACGCAAGGGCGCCTTGCATCGAGGCACTCATCATTTGCCGCCGGGCCTCTAGGTTGCTGCCATCTCGGGTGGCTTGTTCGATGTGAGCCCAAGCGCGCGCAAGACCATCCAGCGCGATACCATCCGCCGGTGGGTTGAACGGCGCAGCCATGAAAGTCTCCATGCAATGGGCCACGGCATCCATGCCGGTTGCAGCTGTCAGCATGGGGGGCAAGCCAACGGTGAGCTCAGGATCACAGATGGCTGCCGCGGGGACCAAGTGCCAACTATGGAACCCCAGTTTGCGACCGTCTTCGACAATGACAATGGCACCTCTGGCCACTTCGCTGCCGGTGCCCGCAGTGGTCGGGATCGCGATCAACGGTGCCACCCGATCGGTGATTTTGGGCGAACCCCCTTCGATGGTGGCGTAGGTTTTCAGCGGGCCTTCATGGGTGGCAGCGATCGCGAGTCCTTTGGCGCAGTCAATCGATGATCCGCCGCCCAAAGCGATCAGACCATCTGCGCGGTGGGCAACGTAAACCGCCTGTGCCGCGCGCACCGCCTGCTCGGTTGGATTGGAAGGGGTCTGATCAAACACCGCGACATCGAAATCCTTCAACACATCCAGCGCCTTTTGCACAATGCCTGCGGCCTGAACGCCGGGGTCGGTGACGATCAAAGGGCGTTGAATGCCGCATCGCACGCACTCTTCGGCGAGGGTGCGGATGGCGCCGAAGTCGAATTGGATTTGGGTGATGTAGCGGATGGCGCTCATGGAGATACCTCTGTGTTGTTCTCAAATGGACGGATAGGTTGCGCCGCAATTTACCTCTGCCCAGCGCCCGAGACTGGCGCTTGGGTGACGCGCGCTTATGATCTCGGCATGAGTGAACCTGCTGAATTTTTGCATCGCCTGAGCCCCCAAACCCGCCAAATCTTGCAGCACATGCAAAGGGCCTCTCACGCGCCTATGCACTCACTGCCACCTCATGCGGCACGGGCTTTTTACGAGAAGGCGGCGGGGATTCTCGATATCCGCAAAGTGACCATGCAAAGGGATGAACGCTTGGACATTCC
>JBEAPX010000003.1:0-5881 GCA_041164205.1 Pseudomonadota bacterium | reverse complement strand
GCCCGGGCAATTGGCAGGGCGAGTCAGCCTGCAGCTCAAAGAGGTGCCCTGGCCACACGCCTTGCAAGCCATCGCATTGGCCGCAGGGGTTGAAGTCTTCCAAAAAAACGGCGTGTATTGGGTCGCGCCTCTGCAGAAGGGGGCCGCCATCCATGGCGTGGACACAGGTACGCCTCAGCCAAGTGGCGAGGGACAAGCCGGATCAGCCCTAGAGTCTCGCGTCTTTAAGCTGAACCATGCAGAGGCGCCTGAGTTGTTGAAGCAATTGCAGTCGGCCCGCCAAGGTGCTCAACCACGAGCGCGGAGCGCCGTTGATGTACCCGTCTCCCAAAGCGCCGCCCAGGGAGGTGACGAGATACCCAGTATGTGGGCAGACGCCCGCAGCAACCAGCTGTTTGTGACGGATGATGCCAGCCGGTTAAAGGTGATTTCGCAATGGATTGCCGCCTTGGATGTTCCACTTCGACAGGTGATCATCGAAGCGAAGATTGTCGAAGCAGACCAAAACTTTAGCCGCCAGTTGGGCGTCAGGCTGGGCACGGGTCGGGCCAAGCCGCTGAGTTGGGGTGAGCATATCGGGATTGGTCCTTCCTATGAGTCGGTCTACAGCGCTCAGTTAGGGCCGATGCTGCCGTTTGTGAATTTGCCCGCCGCAGGCGTGAGTGGTTATCCCGCGGCAACCTTTGCGGTGTCGCTGTTCGGGGCGGACGTGAACCGATTTTTGAACCTTGAGATTTCAGCGCTTGAGGCTGACGGCAAGGGAAAGGTGATCTCCAGTCCTCATGTCGTGACGACGGATCGGGTCAAGGCCTTGATACAGCAGGGCACCGAGTACCCCTACCAAACAACCAGCGCCAATGGCCAGGTCGCAGTGGAGTTTCGAAAGGCGAGCCTCAAGCTCGAGGTGACCCCCCGCATCGCACCCAATGGCTATGTGATGCTGGACTTGGTGGTTCACAAAGACAGCCGTGGGGAGACGACCGCCTCCGGAATTGCGATCAACACCAAGCAAGTCAAAACGCAGGTATTGGTCGAGGATGGTGGCACCTTGGTGATCGGTGGCATCTTGGAGGAATACGAGCGCGAAGAGCTGACTCGCGTGCCGGTTTTGGGTGAAATTCCAGTGATTGGAAATGTGTTCAAATCGACTTCTAAACGCATCGACAAGACGGAAATCGTGGTGTTTATCACCCCTCGCGTCATTGAAACCCATTGAAGAACAGGACTGTTTGTGATTGCTTTGGTCGGTATGCCAGGCTCAGGAAAATCGACGGTGGCGCGCCTGCTTGCCAAGCGCTTGGGGTTGCCACACGTGGACAGTGACCACGAAATTGAAGCCGCATTGGGCTGCACGATTCGAGCGTATTTCGATGAGCACGGTGAGGACGCATTTCGCAATCTAGAGGTCGAGACGATCGATCGGCTCACTCGCGGCTCACAGCAACAAGTGCTGGCCACAGGCGGAGGCGTCGTGTTGCGCAGCGAAAATCGAGACACGTTGCACGACCGGTGTTTCGTCGTGTATCTGCGAGCCATGCCAGAAGATATCTATCGCCGTTTGCGCCATGACAAAACGCGGCCTCTGCTGCAGGTGCGAGACCCTTTGCAAAAACTCAAAGAGCTGTTTGCTGTGCGAGATCCGTTGTATCGGGACGTTGCACACTTCACCCTTGAAACAGGACGCCCCAATGTGGCCACTTTGGTCAACACCATAGCCATGCAGTTGGAGATGTCCGGCTTGTCTGAACCGAATCAACGCCCATGACCTCTGCACTTTCACCCTTTCAAGCCCAACAGCACCGCGATTTGATTCAGGCGGTTCGCATCGATTTGGGCGATCGAAGCTATGACATCCGGATTGGCCATGGTGTGTGGCAAGACACAGCGACTTGGTTGGAGCTACCTCAGGCGGCGATGGCGTTGATCGTGACCAATGACACCGTAGGGCCGTTGTATGAGGCGCAGTTGCGTGATGCGATTCAACCGCACTACGCTCGCATTGAAACAGTGGTGTTGCCAGACGGTGAGGCGCACAAGGATTGGCAACATTTGCAATTGATTTTTGATGCGTTGTTGTCCCATCGGGCCGACCGAAAGACGGTGCTGTTTGCATTGGGCGGAGGCGTGATTGGCGATATGACCGGCTTTGCTGCCGCGACGTATATGCGCGGTGTGCCGTTTGTCCAAGTGCCGACCACCCTTTTGGCTCAGGTGGATTCCTCGGTAGGAGGGAAAACGGGCGTGAATCACCCCGCAGGGAAAAACATGATTGGCGCGTTTTACCAGCCGGCCCGGGTGATTTGCGATTTGTCTACGTTTGATACCTTGCCCGATCGTGAATATGCGGCGGGGCTCGCAGAGGTGTTGAAGTACGGCCCAATCGCGGACGCGGCTTTTTTAGATTGGTTAGAGGCCAATGTTGCTGGGCTGCAGCAGCGCGATCCATTGGTGTTGATGCAAGCCGTGAGACGCAGTTGCGAAATCAAAGCCTGGGTGGTGGCGCAGGATGAGCGAGAGGGTGGTTTGAGAGCCATTTTGAACTTCGGCCACACATTTGGGCACGCCATAGAGGCTGGTATGGGCTATGGCGCTTGGCTGCATGGTGAAGGTGTGGCCGCAGGGATGGTGATGGCTGCCGAGTTGTCTGTGCGCTTGGGGCTGTTGCCCGCGCATCAAGCCAGTCGATTGAAAGCACTCTTGAACGCTGTTGGACTGCCGGTCGAAGGGCCGCATTTGCCTGTCGATGGCAGTCGCTCTCAGGCCGAGGCCTATCTGAGCCTCATGCGTGTCGACAAGAAGGCCGAGGCGGGTGAAATTCGGTTCGTGGTGTGGCGTGATCAGCAGCTGGCTGGCGTCCAAACGGCCAGTGATGCATTGGTTTCAGACGTGATTCATGCTTGCTTATCCAGCTGAGAAGACGGCGCCACTTTGGGCGCCCTACGCCTGTGTGCCAAGCGAGTCACGCGGACGGCGCTATCCGGAGGATGCCGCACCGACGCGCAATGTGTTCCAGCGGGATCGGGACCGGGTGATTCACAGCAGTGCGTTTCGACGCTTGGTTTACAAGACGCAAGTTTTCCTGAACCACGAAGGCGATTTGTTTCGCACCCGCTTGACCCACTCTCTTGAGGTCGCGCAATTGGCCAGAAGCATGGCCCGCACCCTTCACTTAAACGAGGACCTCGTGGAGGCCATCGCCTTGGCCCACGATTTGGGCCACACGCCGTTTGGCCACGTCGGGCAGCATGTATTGAATGATTGCCTTCAGGCCATCCCCGCCTCGGATTCCATGAGCGCGCAAGAGGGGTTTGAACACAATTGGCAAAGTTTGAGGGTGGTTGATGATTTGGAGCACAAGTACCCCCACCATGATGGACTGAATTTGTGTTTCGAAACCCGCGAGGGAATTTTGAAACACTGCTCTCGTTCACGCGCCTTGCAACTGGAGAAAGTGGAGCCCCACGGCGTTGGCTCACGCTTCCTCACAGGGGGGCAACCGAGCTTAGAGGCCCAGCTGTGCAATTGGGCGGATCAGGTGGCGTACAACGCCCACGATGTTGATGATGGCGTGCGATCTGGTTTGTTAACCATGGCGCAATTGCGCCAAGTCCCTTGGCTGAATGAACTCATGGATCACATCGATTTGAAGCACCCCGAGCTAGATGATCGGCGTCGCTTGTACGCGCTGACTCGAAAAATGTTGAGCGAGGGTGTGTATGACATCCTGCGAGGGACCCAGGCCAATATCTCTGCTGCCAAAGTCAGCTCGGTCGACGACGTTCGGGCGTGTGCTCAGCCCCTCGTTGGGTTCACAGCGCAGATGCGCGAGTCGATGAAGCACCTCAAGGGTTTTTTGTTTAAAAACCTTTATCGCCATCCTCGGGTGAAGGAAACGATGTCTCAGGCCGAGTTGGTGATGCGCGATTTGTTTGAAGCGTACTGGACGCGCCCAGATGAAATGCCGGAGCGCTACCAACAAAAGGGTGACCATGCCCGCGCGGTGGCAGATTACATGGCAGGCATGACCGATCGTTTTGCGATCAAAGAACACGTGCGTCTCACAGGGCGCCGGGTATTCGACTGAGGTTCCGCGTGGCACGCAGATCCCGATGGACCCCGACAGGCTGGACCCAGCTGGCATTGGTGCGAGGCAACAACGGCCAGTCGATTTTCTTGGATGATGTCGATCGGCAGTATTGGCTTGATTTGGCGGCTCGCGAAGCCGTGCGATTTGGCGTGGAAGTTCATGCCTTCAGCCTGTTGCATGACAAAGCATATTGGCTGATCACCCCTCTGCTGGACAACGCGGTCAGCCAGTGGATGCAGTCGCTTGGCCGGTATTACGTGCGGTATTTCAATCGCCGCCATCAGCGCAGTGGCACCTTATGGGAGGGGCGGTACCGGGCGGGTTTGCTCCAACCAGAACGCCACTTGTTTGCCGCCATGGCGTTTTTAGATTGGGCGCCAGTCAAAGGGGGGCTGGTGGCCCACCCAACCGATTGGAAATGGAGCAGTTATGCACACTATGCGGGGCGTCGGCTGGACAAGTGGTTGCACCCGCACACGATGTTGTGGAGTTTGGGCAACACACCATTTGCCAGAGAAGAGGCATATGTGCGCTTGGTGGCTGCCGGATTGAGCCAGGATGCACAGCGGGCTTTCGATGACTTGGCCATGCATGGCTGGCCGATGGGAGACACAGGTTTTTTGAAGCGCCTCGAGGTAGAGGTGGGTGTCCCCGTGCAGCGTCAAAAGGCGGGTCGTCGCAAAAAGCCGAGCCCCCACCACGATGCTGGCTCGATGGATCGCGGCATCTGATCTGACCCCAATTAATTTCAATCACCCTGATTGATTTTTTAAATATTATCTGACCCCAATTAATTTTTCGATTTCAAGCTTGAATTGCCTTATATTCGACGCCCTTGTTGTCCTTTAACCGGGAGTCGCCTGTGAGCGCTGCATCTTTCGAAACCATGAAAACCGCCGGCCTGTATGACGCCAGCTATGAACACGACGCGTGTGGCGTTGGCTTTGTGGCGCATATTAAGGGCGACAAAAGTCACGCCATCGTCACGCAGGCCTTGAAGATTCTTGAAAACCTCGACCACCGCGGCGCGGTGGGTGCCGACGCCTTGATGGGCGATGGTGCCGGTATCTTGCTGCAGTTGCCTGACCTGCTCTTTCGGGAAGAGATGGCACAGCAGGGGGTGACCCTGCCGCCAGCAGGCGAGTACGGCGTTGGTATGGTGTTTCTGCCCAAGGAGCACGCATCCCGCATGGCCTGCGAACAAGCTTTGGAGCGTGCGGTTCAAGCCGAGGGCCAAGTGCTATTAGGGTGGCGCGATGTGCCGGTCAATGCCGATATGCCCATGTCGCCGACCGTGCGGGAAACCGAGCCGATCATTCGCCAGATCTTCATCGGCCGTGGCGACAATGTGATTGTGCAGGACGCGCTGGAGCGCAAGTTGTATGTCATTCGCAAGACGGCGAGTGCGGCGATTCAGCGCTTAAAGCTGACCCACAGCAAAGAATATTACGTGCCCAGCATGTCCAGCCGCACCATTGTGTACAAAGGTCTGCTGTTGGCGAATCAGGTGGGCGAATATTTCACCGACTTGTCCGATCCGCGCTGCATGTCAGCCTTGGGTCTGGTCCACCAGCGCTTTTCGACCAACACGTTCCCAGAGTGGCCGCTCGCGCACCCCTATCGCATGGTGGCGCACAACGGCGAGATCAATACCGTCAAGGGCAACTACAACTGGATGCGGGCACGCGAGGGCGTGATGGCGTCCCCCGTGCTGGGCGACGACTTGCAAAAGCTCTACCCGATCAGCTTCGCTGGTCAATCGGACACCGCCACGTTTGACAACTGCCTTGAGCT
>JBEAPX010000002.1:0-13548 GCA_041164205.1 Pseudomonadota bacterium | reverse complement strand
GGCAGTTGTAAATCATGGCGTCGCCGAACCGTGAGGTAGTCGGGCGACCAGCCACGGCCTTTGAGCGCTGTCATGGCAGCGGCCTCTAGGGTGGTCCAGTTGCGCTCACCCGCTTGCACTTGATCGATCATGGCCCGCAGCGCGCGAGACAAAGCCACCGCCTCGGCCCGTTCACTGGCGCTCAAATAGCCGTTGCGCGAGCTCAGAGCGAGTCCATCTTCTGCCCTGACGATCGCCCCACCATGGATGCGGATGGGCATGGCGAACTGTTGGACCAAATGGCGAATCACCATGAGCTGCTGAAAATCTTTTTCGCCAAACACCGCGTGTCCATGGTCGCCCACATGGCTGAACACGCATTGAAACAGTTTCATGACCACGGTTGCCACCCCCTGGAAGAATCCAGGGCGAAACTCGCCTTCTAAGATGCTGTCCAGCGCAGAATCAGGTGTGACTTTGAAGGTTTGTGGTTGGGGGTAGAGCTCGCGCTCGTTGGGCGCGAACACGATGTCGCAGCCGTGGGCTTCGAGTTGGGCGCAATCGGCCTCGAATGTTCTGGGGTAGCTGTCAAAGTCCTCATGGGGCGCGAATTGCAGCCGATTGACAAAAATCGAGGCCACACACACGTCCCCTAAAGGCTTGGCCTGATCCACCAATGCCAGATGCCCCGCGTGCAAATTGCCCATGGTGGGCACAAACGACGGGCTCTCAAACGAACGCAAATGCTCCCGCAAGTCAGCGATGGTATGAACGATTTTCATGGCCGGTATTGTGCCTGAGCATCATCCAGTTTTCGCGTGGCTTAGGTGCTCCAAGCGTGGAGGTTGTTGTCGGGAAAGCTGCCGTCCTTGACAGCCTTCACGTAGGCTGCCAGCGCCGTTTGCACGCTGTCGTTGTCGGCCATGAAGTTGCGAACAAACTTGGGATTGCGCCCTAAGTTAATGCCCAACATGTCGTGCAGGACCAGAACTTGGCCTGCTGTGCCATTGCCGGCGCCGATGCCGATGGTGTGGCAGCTCGGCAGCTCAGATGTCAGCATTGTGGCCAAAGGCACGGGCACCATTTCCAATACCAACATGGTGGCCCCGGCCTCAGCGAGAGCTTGGGCGTGCTGGCGCAGGGTCGCACCCGCATCATCCCGACCTTGGACTCGGTAACCGCCCAGAGCGTGCACCGTTTGCGGCGTGAGCCCCAGGTGCGCGCACACCGGAATGCCGCGTTCAACCAAAAAGCGAACCGTTTCGGTGGTCCAACCGCCACCTTCAAGCTTGACCATGTGGGCGCCCGCTTGCATCAAGACCGAGGCGCTGCGCAAAGCTTGTTCTTTTGACTCTTGGTAGCTGCCAAATGGCAAGTCAGCAATCACCCACGCGGAACCTTGCGCTCGGCGCACGCCACGCGTGACGCTTTCGGTGTGGTACCGCATGGTTTCAAGCGATACCGCAACCGTGCTGTGCAAGCCTTGGCAAACCATGCCGAGTGAATCGCCAACCAGCAGGCAATCCACGCCAGCCGCATCGGCCATCGCAGCGAACGTGGCATCGTAGGCGGTCAGCATGGCAATTTTTTCGCCACGTTGGCGCATCTCTTGTAAGCGCGGCAGGCTCACGGGCCGGCGCGCAGGTTGGGGCGCGGCGTTAGGCAGGGTGCCATAGGGCGTGACGGATTGATTGGTGTCGTTGACAGTCATGGCATCAGCTACGGTGGGTGTGCCACGCGGGGCACGGTCAAGGCGTATTTTGCACGGCTTTGGTACTTGACCGCAGGTGACCCCAAGCCCAAGTGGTTGGTCCCGTCTCGGTTAAGCTAGCGGGCTATGACACATTTGAGTGCGTTTACCCCCAATGACTTGGCCGAATTGGCGCGCATGGACGTTCAAAAAGCCCTCGCCGAAGATGTGGGCGATGGCGACTTGACTGCAGCGCTGGTGCCGGCTGATCGCCCCTGCGTGGCCAAGATTTTGGCGCGAGAGCCCGCCGTGTTGTGTGGCAAAGCATGGGTCGAGGCGGCGATCGTCGCCTGTGATCCGAGTGCGCGCCTGACCTGGCACGTTGACGAGGGTGAGTGGTGCGCCGCCGATCAGGTCGTGGTTGATATCCAAGGACTGGCACAGCCCCTCCTCACGGCGGAGCGCACCGCTTTGAATTTTTTGCAGTTGCTCTCTGGTGTCGCGACCCGAACCGCGCATTACGTCGATGCTGTGAAGGGAACCAAGGCAGCCATTGTCGACACCCGAAAGACGCTGCCCGGACTGCGATTGGCGCAAAAATACGCCGTCAAAGTGGGCGGCGGTGTCAACCACCGCATCGGCTTATACGACGCGGTCTTGATCAAAGAAAACCACATTGCCGCCGCAGGTGGCATTGCTCAAGTGTTGGAAAGGGTCGAAGAAACTGCGCCGAACGCCCAGTTCATTGAAATTGAAGTCGAAACCTTGGCGCAGCTCGATGAAGCCTTGGCTTGTGGTGCTCAGATGGTGCTGTTGGACAATATGCCTGTCGATCAGTTAGAGGCCGCCGTGGCGAGAAATGCTGGTCGTGCGGTGCTCGAAATTTCTGGCGGTGTGAATGAAGGCACCGTGACGCGCTTGGCGCAGACGGGCGTCGATCGCATTTCGATTGGCGCTTTGACCAAAGATGTCAAAGCAGTGGATTACTCAATGCGCTTTGTGGCGCTGTGAAACCATGATGAATAGCCACGTCATAGATGTCGAATACGAACAGCCGGCTTGCTCCACACAACACGCTTGGGCTCGCGTTCCGATAGAGCCGAGCGCGCAGCAGCGCGAAGCCTTGAAGGCGGAGATTCGCCAGCTGCTCAAAGATCAAAATGCGGTGATGGTGTCCCACTACTATGTCCACCCAGACTTGCAAGATTTGGCTGAAGAGACGGGTGGAATCGTCAGTGACTCCCTGGAGATGGCGCGTTTTGGACGCGATCATGCGGCGCAAACACTGGTGGTGTCAGGTGTCAAATTCATGGGCGAAACGGCCAAGATTCTCAGTCCGGAAAAGACGGTGCTGATGCCCGATTTAGACGCCAATTGCTCGTTGGACTTGGGCTGTCCTATTGACGCGTTCAGTGCATTTTGTGACGAACACCCGGATCGCACGGTGGTGGTCTACGCCAACACCAGTGCAGCGGTGAAGGCCAGAGCGGATTGGCTCGTCACCTCAAGCTGTGCACTTGACGTGGTGAGCGCACTGAAAGCCAAGGGTCACAAAATATTGTGGGGACCCGACAAACACCTAGGCGCATACATCCAACGCGAAACCGGTGCAGATATGTTGATGTGGCAGGGGGCTTGCATCGTCCATGACGAGTTCAAAGCCCTTGAGCTTGAGATGTTGATGGCGGAGCACCCCCAAGCCAAAGTGCTGGTGCATCCCGAGTCTCCCGAAGAGGTGGTGGCCTTGGCTCATGCCGTGGGTTCAACCTCAGCCATTTTGAAGGCGGCCCAGGAACTGCCAGCGCAGACCTTCATCGTTGCCACTGACAAAGGCATGATGCACAAATTGCGTGCACTCAATCCGACCAAAACATTCATCGAAGCACCCACCGCGGGCAACAGTGCCACCTGTAAAAGCTGCGCTCATTGCCCTTGGATGGCGATGAATGGCCTCGCTGGTGTGGCCAAAGTATTGCGAGAGCGAAGCCATGCGATTGAAGTGGACCCACTGTTGATTCCTCGGGCGCGCCTGCCGATCGACCGAATGCTTGACTTCACCGCCGCACTCAAAGGCGGGCAAGATGCCGGCGCTTTGGTGCCGCACATCGGTGCGGCCTGAAGCAGGCGCTGTGCTCACCCAACTGGCCGTTAGCGCGGCGGGGTGAGGATGGTGGGTTTGGCGACTGGCAGCGTCTCTGGGTAATCGCGGCTGTAGTGCAGTCCCCGGCTTTCTTGGCGCATCAGGGCTGACATCACGATCAAGTCGGCAACTTGCACCAGATTGCGAAGTTCAAGCAGATCCCGGTTGACTTGAAACTGCGCGTAGAACTCATGGATTTCCCGTTGCAGCAGGGTGATGCGGTGTGCGGCGCGTTCGAGGCGCTTGTTGGTGCGCACGATGCCGACGTAGTCCCACATAAAGCGTCGCAGCTCATCCCAGTTGTGTGAGATCACCACTTGCTCGTCGGCATCGGTGACACGGCTGTCATCCCAGGCAGGCAATTGAGGCGAGCGGCCATGTTGCTGAACCAAGATGTGTTTCGCAGCAGCTTGGGCGTAGACGACACATTCCAGCAAACTGTTCGAGGCCAAGCGGTTCGCCCCATGCAAGCCTGTGTAGGTGGTCTCGCCAGCGGCGTACAGCCCGGGGACATCGGTGGCACCGTGGTCGTCCACCATCACGCCACCGCACGTGTAGTGCGCCGCGGGTACCACGGGGATAGGCTCTTGGGTGATGTCAATGCCTAGCTCGGCACAGCGTGCTCGAATATTCGGAAAGTGCTCTTCAATAAACGCAGCGCCTTGGTGGCTGATGTCCAAGTACACGCATTCAATGCCATGGCGCTTCATTTCAAAATCAATCGCCCGCGCCACGACATCGCGGGGTGCGAGCTCTGCGCGCGGGTCATGATCGAGCATGAAGCGGTGTTTGGCCAAATGCGCGGGCAAACACAGATGTCCGCCTTCACCTCGAACCGCCTCGCTGATCAAAAAGTTTTTGACTTTGGGGTGGTAGAGGCAGGTGGGATGAAATTGAATGAACTCCATATTGGCCACCCGGCAACCTGCACGCCAAGCGGCCGCAATGCCGTCTCCGGTGGCGGTATCGGGGTTGGTGGAGTACAGGTAGACCTTGCCGGCGCCACCCGTGGCCAGCACGGTGGCATTGGCTTCGAACACATCGACCTGAGCCGCCTCTTCGTCGAGGATATAGGCCCCTAAACAACGCTTGGGTCCTGGCAATTCCAGGCGTTCGCTGGTGATGAGGTCGACCAAGGTATGGTGTTCAAACAAATGGATGTTGGGCGTTTGAGCAACGCGTGCCAGCAACGCGTTTTGAACTGCTGCACCCGTGGCGTCAGCGGCGTGCACGATGCGGCGCTGGCTGTGACCGCCCTCACGGGTCAGATGCAGTGCCCCAGCTTCTTCTGTGAACGCCACGCCAAGGCTGCGCAGCCAACCGATGGCAGCAGGTGCGCCTTGCACCACCAGCTCTGTGGCGTGTGGATCACACAAACCCGCTCCTGCGATTTGCGTGTCTTCCATGTGTTGTTCGAAACTGTCTGCATCGCCCAACACCGCGGCGATTCCCCCTTGTGCCCAGCCGCTGGCACCATCGTGGCGTGTGCGCTTGGTGATCACGGCGACCCGCTGTGTCTTCGCCAGTTCGAGAGCGGTACTCAGTCCTGCCAGCCCGCTACCAATGATGAGGGTGTCAAACGTGTGGTGTGCCACGGTGTTTCGATTCAAGAGGCGGTGAAGGACAGCCGCACGTAGATCGGGGCAAAGGCTTCGGCTTGCGTGATTTCAATCAATGATTCTTTGGCCAGTTCGAGCATGGCAATGAAGGTCACGACCATGACTGGCGCACCACGTTCCACCTCGAAAAGGTCTGCAAACTCAACAAAGCGTTGGTCTTGCAGTTTGCGCAATACCAAGGTCATGTGCTCGCGAACCGATAACTCCTCGCGGGAAATTTTGTGGTGTTGAACCAGCTGAGCCCGCCGCAAGATGTCCGCCCAAACTGTTCTGATGTCGTCCACAGAGACATCAGGAAACCGAGGTTGCAGGGACTGTTCGACGTAGACCTGAGCCTTGAGAAAATCGCGCCCGAGCTGAGGCAGATCGCTCAAACCTGCAGCGGCAAGTTTGATTTGTTCGTATTCCAGCAGTCTGCGCACCAGTTCGGCGCGCGGGTCCTCGACTTCCTCGCCTTCAGCGCTGGCCTTCACAGGCAAGAGCATCCGCGATTTGATCTCGATGAGCATCGCTGCCATCAACAGGTACTCGGCGGCCAGCTCCAGGTTGTTGACCCGAATCTCATCCACATAACTGAGGTATTGACGGGTCACTGCCGCCATGGGGATATCGAGGATATTGAAGTTCTGCTTGCGGATGAGGTACAGCAATAGGTCCAGAGGGCCTTCGAATGCCTCAAGAAAAATCTGCAAGGCATCCGGCGGAATGTACAAATCCTGAGGCATGGCGAACAAAGGTTCGCCGTATAAGCGCGCCACTGCCACGTGGTCAACGACCTCCGGGGTGGGAGGGATCACAGGGGAGTCCAGGCCTCCCTCATCCGCGCGGATCATGCTGTCAGAAATCGGATTGAGTCTGATAGACGTAAGGCTTTTGAGGCACTCGACCGGCCTCGACCTCGCGCTTGATTTCCCGATTGATGTCTTTGTCCCATAGCAGCGCACGGCCCGCCCTTTGCTGGGCTGCAAGTTCAGGTTTCTGCCGGCGCAAATCAGCCAAAAAATCGGTCACATCTGAGGTGTACTGAGGGTAGGCGAACAAATGCATGGCGGTCGATTCTCTAAGCAGGGAAAACCCAATTTTAATGGCAAGCGAGGCGCACGGCCGAAGCGAGGTCCGGGACGATGCTTTCAGGGGCCATGCGTTTGAGCAAGCCGCTGCGTTGCAACATGTCATGGGGTTGGTGGTCGACGCCGCTGAGGATGAGCTGGACGCCCTTCTTCTCGCAGGTATCCAGCAAGTCATGCAAGGCGTCGGCCCCTGAGGAGTCGATGTAAATGAGGTTTTTGACATCCACAATGAGAACTCTGCTCGGCAGATGCTCTTCAATGTTTTCAATCAACTTCACTGCCCCGAAGAACAACGCACCGTATAAGCGCAGCCCGGAGACGGCGCCTGCATGGTTGGATAACACGGGGTGTGCATCGGTGGTGACTGGCTCCGCGCGGGTGAGGCTGGAGATGCGGTAGATGAAGGTCAGGGCCGCTGCGAATAAGCCCACCTCAACGGCGACCGTGAGATCAAACACAACCGTCAGCAAAAACACCGCCAACAAAGTGGCCCGGTAGGGGAGGCGGAATTGCCGCAGCTCTGAAAAAGCCCGCCACTCACCCATGTTCCAGGCCACAAACATCAAGATGGCAGACAAAGCAGCCAGGGGAATGCTGGACGCCAAAGGCGCGGCGATCAGCACAATCACCAGCAAGGTTAAGGCGTGAACCACGCCAGCGATGGGGCTGTTGGCGCCGCTTTTGATGTTGGTCACTGTCCGCGCAATCGTCCCTGTGGCAGGCATACCACCAAAAAACGGGGTCACAAAATTGGCAACCCCTTGCGCCATCAGCTCTTGGTTGGGGTTGTGCCGATCGCCGATCATGCCGTCAGCCACCCGCGCGCACAACAAGGATTCAATGGCTCCCAAGAGCGCCAAAGTCAGTGTCGGCATCAGCAAATAGCGGGCGGTTTGCCAACTGAATTCGGGCAGTTGAAAGGCCGGCAGCGCTGCAGGGATGCCACCAAATTTGGAGCCAATGGTTGGGATATCTAAACCCATTGCCACACTCACGAAGGTGGCGACGACCAAGCCCACAATCGACCCAGGCAACATCTTGAGGCGGCCCCAATGGGCGTTGCGCTGTGTCCACTGTGGGACCAGCCACTGCCATGCCAACAGCAACGCCAAAGTCAAGACAGCGATGCCAAACGCAGCCGCGTTGAAGGTGTGGATGTGATCGTAGAGGGCTGCGCCCATGCCAAAAAAGTCAGCGGGCATTTGCGCGATCTCTAGCCCCAAGAAATCTTTGAGTTGTGACAACCCAATCAGCACCGCGATCCCGTTGGTGAAGCCAATCACCACGGCGACTGGAACAAAGCGCACCAAAGTGCCCATGCGCAGCATCCCCATGACAAACAGCAGAACCCCTGACATCGCCGTGGCAATGATCAGGTTGGCCAAGCCATACTGTTCCAAGATGCCATACACGATCACGATGAAGGCACCCGCTGGTCCGCCGATTTGGACCCGAGAGCCCCCCAGCAGCGAGATGGCAAGGCTGGCGATGATTGCCGTGAAAATGCCGGCCTCTGGGCTGAGGCCAGAAGCGATCGCAAACGCCATCGCCAGCGGCAGCGCCACCAACCCGACGGTGACGCCAGCGCTGATGTCTTGACCCAAACGCTCTCGGTTGTAGCCCTGAAGGGCGTCCACGAGTTTGGGTCTGAATGAAAAGGTTGGAAATGCCATGGGGTCTCCGAAGAAAGCGAAAAGAATCGTTTGCTTCAGAGCTTGGGAGGGTCTCCGTGATGCCAGACCACGCCAGCCAGCCGACGCGCACGGCGACGCCGGAGGGTAGAGGGGCAATGCCAGTGTGCAGACCACATGATGGGCCACAGTGTAGCGTGGCGCCCCATGGGGCAGACAGGCCGCTGCGCGAGATTGCGGTTAACGCACACGCATTCCAGGCAATGCACCCGGGACAGGCTCGAGAATATAGATGCCAGGATGGCTCTTCTCATCGCTGTGACTGGCCGCCAGCACCATGCCCTCGGAGACACCAAATTTCATCTTGCGGGGTGCCAAGTTCGCCACCATGATGGTGTGCTTGCCCACCAAATCTTCAGGCTTGTACATGCTGGCAATGCCAGAAAAGACTTGGCGCATTTGCGCCTCGCCAACGTCCAGCATCAAGCGCAGCAACTTGGTCGATCCTTCAACAGCTGAGCACTCAACGATTTTCGCGATGCGCAGATCCACTTTGGCGAAGTCGTCGATCGTGATGGTCGAGGCAATGGCCTCACCGCCTGGCTGGGTGATCGGTTCTGCAACGGGTTCAGGCACTTCGAACAGTTGATCCAACTGTGCTTCGGTGACACGCTGCATCAGGTGTTGGTACTGACCAATGGTGTGCCCGGCGCCGAGCAATTGCTGTGCATCGGCGAATTGCAACGCTGGGGTGTTCAAAAACGCTTCGACCGCCTCAGCCACGCGCGGCAGCGTGGGCTTGAGCATCAGAGTCAAGAGGCGGAACGCCTCAATGCAGGTGCTGCATACGGCGTGCAGGCGCTCGGTTTGCGACGGGTCTTTGGCCAATACCCACGGCTGATGTTCAGCAATGTAAGCGTTGACTTGATCTGCGAGCAACATGATTTCGCGCAAGACCCGCGCTGTGTCGCGTTGCTCATACATTCCGGTGATGACCGGGATTGCGGCCTGCAGATTCGCGACCAAGGCCACGCCGTCTTCGCTCAGCGTGCCAAGCTTGCCGTCAAAGCGCTTGGCGATGAATCCAGCGCTTCGGCTGGCGATGTTCACGAATTTGCCCACCAAGTCGCTGTTCACTCGCGCCAAGAAGTCTTCTGGGTTGAAGTCCACATCTTCGTTGCGGCCATTGAGCTTGGCAGCGATGTAATAGCGCAGCCACTCGGGGTCCATGCCGATGGAGAGGTACTTGAGTGGGTCCAGTCCAGTGCCACGGCTCTTGCTCATCTTCTCGCCCGAGACAGTCAAGAAACCATGGACGAACACGTGGTCTGGCGTTTTGTGCCCCGAGAAGTGCAGTGTGGCAGGCCAGAACAAGGTGTGGAAATACGTGATGTCTTTGCCGATGAAGTGGACTTGTTCTGTCGCGGGGTCTGCAAAAAACGCATCAAAGTCGCGTCCGGTTCGATCGAAGTAGTTTTTCAATGACGCCAAGTATCCAATCGGGGCGTCCAACCAAACGTAGAAATACTTGCCCGGAGCATCGGGAATCTCGATGCCAAAGTAGGGCGCGTCCCGGCTGATGTCCCAGTCCGATAGACCACCTTCGCCGTGTTCGTCGGTGTCAAACCATTCTTTGATCTTGTTCAACACTTCGGGCTGCAAGCGGCCGGGTGCGTGCGTCCAGTCTTGCAGGAATGTTTTGCAGCGCTCGTCTGACAGTTTGAAAAAATAGTGGTCAGACTGTTTGAGGACGGGCGTCGCTCCGGATAACGCGGAATACGGCTTCTTCAATTCGGTGGGTGCATAGACGGCGCCACACGCTTCGCACGAATCTCCGTATTGGTCCGCCGCGCCACATTTCGGACATTCGCCTTTGATGAAGCGGTCCGGCAGGAACATGTTTTTTTCGGGATCGAAAAACTGCTCAATGGTGCGCACGGCGATCAGGTCGTTGTCGCGCAGTTTGCGGTAGATGTCTTGGGCCAAGGCATGGTTTTCTGGCCCATCGGTGGAGTGCCAATTGTCAAAGGCGATGTGAAACCCATCGAGGTAAGGTTTGCGCCCAGACGCAATGTCGGCCACAAACTGCTGCGGCGTCTTGCCTGCCTTCTCGGCCGCAATCATGATTGGCGCACCATGCGCATCGTCCGCGCACACGAAATGCACTTCGTGGCCCATCATCCGCTGGAAGCGCACCCAGACATCGGCTTGGATGTACTCCATGATGTGGCCAATGTGGAAGTTGCCATTGGCGTATGGAAGTGCAGTGGTGACAAAAATGCGGCGCTGGCTCATGGGGTGTTGGGTCTGGTGTGCGAAACCGCCAATTTTAGGGCACCCGCACGGCACAGCCACTGAGCGGATGTGGGAGGCGCCATGGCTGACGCAATAGCCCCCGCCAGCGAGGGGCGATGGGCTTGGGCGACAATTCGTCCTATGAACCCATCAGAACTCCAATCCGCCATCGCCCAGTTGATCGACCCCTTCACCGGACGCAGTTTGGCGCAAGACAAAGTGTCCATTGACATTCAAGCGAACGAAGGGCGTTATGCCGTCACGCTCACCCTGGGCTACCCGTGTTCGGGCCAAGTCGAGGCTTGGCAAGCCCAGGTGGACGGTCTGTTGGCTGGCAGCAGCGCCCATGCAGGTGCCAGTGCAAAAGTGGATCTGCGGCATCGCGTGGTCGCGCATCAAGTACAGGGCGGCGTGCAGACGATCCCGGGCGTCAAGAACGTGATCGCCGTTGGCTCGGGCAAGGGTGGCGTCGGCAAGTCCACGGTGTCAGCCAACTTGGCGTTGGCCTTGGCCGCGCAGGGGGCCCGCGTGGGACTATTGGATGCCGATATCTACGGCCCCAGCGTGCCGACGCTGATGGGGGTGAATCACAAGCCCGACGTGGTGAATGGTCAATTCATGAAACCTCTGAGCGCCCACGGCCTGCAGTTGATGTCGGTCGGTTTCATGGTGCCGGCGCAGAGCGCCTTGGTTTGGCGTGGTCCGATGGCTGTTCAAGCCTTGGAGCAGTTGTTCCGCCAAACGGCTTGGGATGATCTGGACTACTTGATTGTTGACCTCCCCCCTGGCACGGGTGATATTCAACTCTCTTTGGCGCAAAAAATGCCAGTCACCGGCGCCGTGATTGTCACCACACCCCAAGACTTGGCGCTGGCCGACGCGCGCAAAGCCGTGGCCATGTTTGAAAAAGTCAGCGTACCGGTGCTCGGCGTGGTGGAGAACATGGCGATGTATTGCTGTCCGAACTGCGGCCACCAAGAAGCCATTTTTGGATCGGGCGGTGGCGCCTCGATGGCCTCCAGCATGGGTCTGGACAACTTGGGTGGCTTGCCCTTGCACGCCCGGATCCGAGCCGATGCCGACGCGGGTTGCCCGACCGTGGCAGCAGCGCCCGAATCCGATTTGACTCAGCTGTACACCGAGGTGGCGATGAAAGTGGCAGCCAAAGTCGCGATGCGCGCCAAGGACTACAGCCAAAAGTTTCCCAGCATTCGAGTCAGCACAGACACCTGATCCGGTCCGTCTCACTGGCTGGGTGGCCGCCTGGTGCGCGGTGGCTCAGGCCCCTTCAGTCAGGTGCTGGTGATCCCAGGCGAGTGGCCCTTCTGGGTGAGCGAGACGCGCCTGGTGCTCGGTGCGCTGTAACCCCACGAAGGCATCCACCAACGTGTCCCCCAAGATGTGCCGCAAGACATCGCTTGTGTGCAGCAGGTCGAGCGCTTCGGGCAAATGGGTCGGGAAAGTGGGCGGGTTCAGTAACAGCGGGAGCTTGTGCTGACTCCCCATCAAGCCCAGCCCCAAGCTGGCCGCCAGCACCAAATAAGGGTTGCTGTCCCCGCCAGCCACTCGGTTTTCGAGGCGGCGAGCCGTGGGTGGGCTGGTCGGCACACGCAAGGCCAAATCTCGGTCTTCCTCGCCAAAACTGGCTCGCGTTGGCGCAGCGTCGGCCAGTGCAAGCCGGCGGAACGACGCGTCATGGGGCGCCATGAGGGCCAGGGCCGCGGCCATGTGCTGCTGAATGCCTGCGGCGAAGTGGCTCAGGTCTGGGGTGGAGGCACCATCCGGCGTCGCGAACACATGAGGCCACTCGCCCGCTTGCTGGGCACTGATATGCCAGTGCAGTCCCGTGCCCGGTTCATGATCAAAAGGTTTGGGTGCGAACGTCGCCACAAAGCCCAAATCCGCCGCGCAGTGTTTGATGATGGTCTTGAGCCGAAACACCGCATCCGCCTGACTGAGCGGATCGGCGGGGGCAAGGTTGATTTCAAACTGCGCATAGGCCGCCTCATGGTCGTGCCCAACCAATGGGATGCCGAATGCCTCGGCCTGCGCGTAAACCGCATCAAAAAACGCGTTGAAGTACCCCAAACGCTCCAGGCTGTTGGACTCACAGGCTTGTTCACGCACATACATGTGGGGGCTGGGCTTCGCTGCTTGCCATTGCCCCGGTTGCGTGGTGTGGGGCTGCAACAGGAAAAACTCAAGCTCAGGGGCGACAGTGGCACGCCAGCCGTGCTGCTTCCAGGCCTGAATCACGCGTCGCAAAGCGGCTCTGGGAGACAGCTCTTGCGCATCAATCACACGCCCTGACGCAGTCCTCACCAAGGGGCCACTGGGTTCACAAATCACACTCAACTCATGGGCCCGCCCCGCTTTGGCGCGCAGGGTGTCGGCATCCGCGACCAGTCTCATGTCGGCAAAAGTGCTGGGAACAATGGGGCCAAGCACCTCGCCTGAGACCTCACCACTCAATGACATTCCCCATAACGCACTCGATAAGCGGCAGCCTTGCTGAGCCATAAACGAATCGAGGTCGACGACCTTGCCGCGAGGAATGGCCGAGAAATCCGACATGGCGCATTCCACACGCCTGGCGTCGGGCCAAATGCGGCGCGGGTCGGATGGGGGATACGAAAGTGAATGTGTCATGGCGCAGCCTAGGGTGTGAATTGTAGGTGGCGGCTCCATCGACCCGCAGCAGGCTTGCCGTTCAGAGTGCGCATTTTGGCTCTGCGGCGGTGTCCTGCATTCGCCACCTTGCGCGCGCAAGTCCCCACAAAATCTGGTAGCACCCGGGACGCGATTGCATGGGAATCGGGCCACTCGGTTATCGTGACGCCATGGCTGAACTTCAATCGACCCATTCTGCTGTTCCACACGCAACTGGCTTGCTGCCTGCCCGCATAGGGGCGTGGCGAATGGGATGGCGCATGGCTAGGCGAGATGCGGCAGCGGGTGATCTGAATATGCTGTGGATCGCCGTGGCGCTCGCCGTTGCGGCGCTCAGCGCGGTGGCATTCTTCGCAGACCGACTGCAAGGCGGCTTGGAGCGCGATGCGCAATCGTTGCTTGGCGGGGATGCCGTGGTTCGCAGCGATCAACGCCTAGACGACGTTTGGTCGAA
>JBEAPX010000001.1:0-5020 GCA_041164205.1 Pseudomonadota bacterium | reverse complement strand
ACGCACCTCGGCTTATGGTCGTTGGTCAAAGGTCTAGAGCAACGCCAATGACCCCTACCTGCAGATCACCGTTCAAGCGTCAAAACCCTCGAGTGCCCCTCGTGGATAGCACCTGGGTGCCCCTGACTTGTACAGACCAAGACGCTAAGCACAGAACAGCCCAGCACTTAAAATCCGCTATGCCGCGCGCACCCATCGCGCGCCATCACACCACAGACGACACACACTGACCCCCTGCGCCTGGCGCCGCCCCTACTCGATAGAAAGTACAAGCATGCAATACGACATCTGCGCCATTGGCAACGCATTGGTTGACCTCGAGTTCAATGTGACTGACCAAGAACTCAAAGACTTGGGCATCGAGAAGGCTCAAATGACCTTGATCGATGCGGATCGTCGACTTGAACTGCTGCACCGCTTGCAAGACCAGACCCCACGACGCACGGGCGGTGGATCTGCCGGCAACACAATCGTGGCACTTCAGCAGCTTGGCGGCCAAGCCTACTACTCATGCCGCGTAGCCGATGATGCGTTTGGTCGCTTTTATGCAGACGATCTCGCGGCTCATGGCGTACACAGTTGCGTCCACACCTCAAAGGCCAGCGGCCACACTGGGACCTGCTTGGTCATGATCACCCCTGACGCTGAGCGCACCATGAGCACCCACTTGAGCGTGAGCGCCGAACTGAACACCTCTGAAGTCGACGCCGCTGCCATTGAAAACAGCGCGATTTACTACATGGAGGGCTATTTGGCCGCTTCTCCCAGCGGGCTAGCGGCGGCCATGTTGGGCAGAACCATCGCATCCCAAGCGCAACGTCAATTAGCGCTGACACTCAGCGATGTCAGCATGATTCAATTCTGCAGGCCAGGGCTTGAGGACATGCTTGGCAACGGCGTGGACTATTTGTTTGCCAACGAAGCAGAAATCATGGCCTGGTTTGCAGCCTCTCATTTTGACGAAGTCATTGAACAGGCGGCTCAGTTGGCTCGCACGGTGTGCATCACGCGAGGCGGCCAAGGATGCGTTGTGCTGCATGGCGGCGAGGTCGTGGGCATCTCAGCGCCAAAGGTCACCCCCGTCGACACCAATGGCGCAGGCGACATGTTTGCAGGCGCATTTCTCTATGCCATGCAAAGAGGCGCAGGCATCCAGCAAGCTGGCACTTTGGCCACCCAAGCGGCTTCAGCAGTTGTTGCTCAGCACGGCAATCGAATGCCGACTGAGGCACTCCAGCGCATCCGAGACGCCTGGCTGACTGCAAAGTAAAGAAACCACACAAGGGCAGTGGCATAGGAGTCCCCGTGCCTTTTGGCAGCAGGCCAAAGTGGCTCACTCTGGATGGGTAGCCCCACGGGGTCCACACCGATCTTGGGCCAAGCCAAATATCGATCGAGGGTGTCGCTTGCGCGATGGACACGAGTCACCGGCTCAATAGCATGGGTGCACTTGAAGAAAGTAGGACTTTATGCGCGCATCAGACATCACCGCTTTAGGAGCCGTGGACCTCAGCCAATTGATCCATTCCCGAAAGGTCTCGTGCGTCGACGTGATGACTGCCTACCTTGAGCGGATCGATGCATTGAACCCAGTCTATAACGCCATCGTATTGCGTCGCGACACCGAGGAACTCATTCGAGCCGCTCAGCGTTGTGATCAGGAATTGATGGATGGCCACAGCCGGGGTTGGATGCACGGGATTCCGATCGCCATCAAAGACACCGCCCATGTTGCAGGAATGCCAACCACCTTGGGACACGCAGCCCTCGCCTCTCATGTTGTGAGTGAAGACAGCCCTATGGTCGCCAGAATGAGGGCCGCGGGCGCACTGTTCATTGGCAAAACAAACGTGCCGGAATTTGCCTTGGGATCGCACACATTCAACAATGTCTTCGGTACGACGCTCAATGCATATAACCCAACCAAGTCAGCAGGTGGCAGCAGCGGCGGTGCAGCCGTGGCCCTGGCTACGCGAATGCTTCCCGTTGCCGACGGCAGCGACTTCATGGGGTCGCTGCGCAACCCTGCTGCTTGGAACAACGTGTTTGGCTTGCGCCCCTCGCAAGGCCTGGTTCCCTTTGCGCCGGGCCCCGACGTGTGGATCGATCAACTGGGAACCGAAGGGCCGATGGCTAGGCACGTGCGCGACCTGCGCGCCCTGCTGCTCACCCAAAGCGGTTATCACGCAGGACGCCCGCTCAGCTGGAGCTTAGGGGCCGAGCAACTGCAGCACCCCGCCATCAAGGACCTCTCCGGCGTACGCGTGGGTTGGCTGGGTAACTTGAGCGGGCACCTCGCCACAGAAAGCGGCATCATCGAGGCCTGTGAGGCTGGGCTGGCCCATATGCAGGCGGCTGGCGCCACGGTTCACCCCCTCACCCTGGACTTGGATTTGGACGACGTGTGGAAAGCTTGGTTGATATGGCGCAGCGCACTCGTCGGCTCCAAGGTCAAAGCAGTCATGCAAATCAAAGGTGCGCGGGAGCTGACCAAGCCTGAAGCCCTGTGGGAAGTCGCACAAAGTGAGCACCACTCTATCGGCGACCTGCTGTGGGCAAGCGCGACCCGAACCCGGCTCTACAACACCCTGCGATTGGCGCTAGAGAGCGTTGACGTCTTGGTGCTGCCGAGCGTTCAGGTGTGGGCATTCGACATCGAAAAGCGTTGGCCTGAGCACATCGGCCATCGGCCGATGGACACCTATCACCGCTGGATGGAGGCCACCATTTATGCCACTTTTGCCGGCCTGCCGGCGATCAGTCTGCCCGTCGGTTTTCATGCCGAAGATCGCACGGCCATGGGGATGCAGTGCATTGGCCAACCCAGAGGCGATTTAAAGCTGCTGGATATAAGCGAGGTATACGAGAAAAATGTGACTTATTTGTTAGATGCTCGCCCTAATATTTCTGAATATTAACTACAAATCACTGTTTTTCTGATCGCATCGGTATCATCCGCCGATGCCGTGCATCGCCAATTGGAACGCCGCCTTTCAAAGATACATCGACGCGTTATTGAACGCTGATCGCGAGACGGCAGTCTCGTTTTATCTGCATTTGATGCTGATCACCACATGTCTGTTGTGGCTCATCAGCCCCACTGAGCATCTGATTCCCGTTTACTCGTTTCTCGCTCCCGCGCTGCTCCTCTTGGTCATTCTCAACCGGCAACGCTGGTTTCCTCCAGGACTCGCCGCGTGGGCGATGATCACCGTCATCTCCGCTGCAATCACTTATGGAGCGATGAAAGCTGGGGGGCCTTCCAGCTTATTTTTAGTGGTTTTCGCAGCGGTGCCTGCACCCATATTTTGGATGCTAGGCCCCCGCGCCTTGTGGCCCATGGTCATCCTATTTGCGACCTGTATTGCCACTATTGTGGTGATTTATATCGGGCTGGACTTCCCTGCCCCCATGGAGCGTCGAAATGAAACGGCGGTCCTGGTGATTTTGGTCGCAGGACTGAACCTATTTGCTTTGCCATCCATTGCGCAGTCGCAACTTCAGCGCATTGTCAAAGCATCAGAGGCCAACAATTTAGCGCTCAAAAAAACCGAAGCCTGCTTGATGGATCAGCAAAAGCGTCAGGACATATTTGTCGCATCTGTCAGTCATGCCCTTCGCACACCCATGCACGCCATCATGGGGATACTGCAAACAAGAGAGCACTTAAAACCCGATCAGGCTCAAACGAACCAAGCCCTTTATGAGTCGATGAGGCATTCGGCACGCCATTTGATGACGGTGATTAATGACCTACTGGACTTTTCCCAAATTCAGTCCGGGCAGCTGCGAATCAACCCCAGACCTATGCCGTTGCGCCAACTCCTGTCGGATTTGCGGAACATTTTCAGCGACAACTTGGACGCCAAAGGCATTGCCCTGCGGGTTGACATCGACACGTCGGTCCCGGACTGGATCGTTGCCGATAGCGATCGGCTGGCCCAAGTCATCATCAATATTTTGGGCAATGCGGCGAAATTTACACGCCAAGGAAACATCACACTCAAAGCAAGCTACACCAAAGGTGAGCTGCTTTGCATCAGCATATCGGACACAGGGCCTGGCATTCCAGCGCACCAGCTGCATCAAGTATTTGAGCGCTTTTCTCCACTGGCCGAGAAGACACGCCACCAGTACGGCGGCACTGGTCTCGGCCTATCTATCTCCAAAAATATCATCGGTCTGATGCAGGGCGAGCTGCACGTGGCCAGCAGGCTGGGGCATGGCACGCGGTTCTGGTTTGAGGTGCCCGTGCCACCCCATCGCATCCATTTAGATGCGGTAGGCCATCAAGGCAGCGACGGTTTCGAACACATCAAGGCCCGCATTTTGATTGTGGATGACAGTGCCATCAACCGATTGGTGGCCAGGCAAATGCTGAGTCAAGCACTGCCGCAACTGGACATCTTTGAATCTGGCGACGGCCTCGATGCTGTCTATTTTTCATTGAACCACCCCATTGACCTGATCTTGATGGACGTCGTCATGCCAGTCATGGATGGGATCGAAGCAACCAGAATCATCCGAGGGCGGCCTGATGCGCCAATCGTCATTGCGCTGACCGCAGATATCTCGGCATCCACAAGAGCGGAATGTGCACAGGCCGGTGTTGAGCACCTCATACTGAAGCCTTACGACAGAAAGCTATTGATTGACTCCGTGGTTGCCGGGTTACAGGTCAAGCGCAAGGCTGCCGAGCGAAGCCATCTGCCATGCACATAAAGTCAGCATCAGAAACCATCCAGATTAGGCTGCGCGAATGGACTCGACAACTGTTGCTCGCCCAGCCAGACCGCCAGTTTGAACTGGTCTTGGTCCTGAGCTTTGGGATATTGAGTGTCACCCTACTCTGCGCCCCCATAGATCTTTTGAGGCAAGTGAGCTTAGTCAGCTTGGTTGTCACCACGCTGATCGCCATCGGCTACGTGTATGCGCCCCACAAAAAAGTCGTGTGGATCACCGTCTTTTGGGCGCTCTGGCAAATGCAGGCCACGGTGGGCACCTACTTGCAAGGCGGCAT